>NVRX02000007.1:6855-63122 GCA_002400985.2 Candidatus Wolfebacteria bacterium | reverse complement strand
TTTTTTCCAAAAAATATCTTTTATTTTCCCAAAAATTAATATTTTTCTATTCGTATGTTCTCATCATTTTTAATAGGTTTTTTGACGGAAGATTTCTTAATGTTAAAAAACAACGTTTTCTTTCTTTTGTTATTGAATTCGATGACTTTTCAGATTTCTATTGGACATTTAGGGAAATATTTTTAGAAGATAATTATTATTTTGATTCTGAAAAAGAAAGTCCTTGTATAATAGATTGTGGTGGAAATATTGGAATGTCAGTACTGTATTTTAAATACCTATACCCAGGCGCACACATTAAGGTGTTTGAAGCGCTTCCTGAAAATGCTGAAATCTTACAAAGAAATATTACAAATAATAATTTAGTTGATGTTGAGATAATTACAAAGGCTGTTGGCGCAGAGGAGGGAGAAATTGA
Organism: Candidatus Wolfebacteria bacterium; assembly: GCA_002400985.2. GTDB lineage: Bacteria > Patescibacteriota > Minisyncoccia > Phycocordibacterales > Phycocordibacteraceae > Minusculum. The sequence goes on along the minus strand of NVRX02000007.1, from coordinate 62,704 downwards.
GATGTTTGGAGACAAAAGGGCTGCAACTATTTCTAAAGGAATGACCGACACTCATGATAAATCAAACATGAAAAAGAGTATCAAAGTTTGTGTAGTAAAATTATCTAGTTACATTACAAAAGAAGTAGACTTTCTCAAGATAGATATAGAGGGTGCAGAAGGTCAAGTTATTGAGGAACTCTCAGAAAGTAATGTGCTGCAAAAAATAAGACGTATAACGATGGAGTACCATTCTATTTCTGGAGAGACAAACTTACTTTCAGGTATAGTCTCCAGTCTTGAAAAAGCTAAATTTAAAATATCTTTTGTAAGTGACGTGAGTAGGGTAATTGACTTGAATGCGCGAAGCTTTTCTCACATTATGTTAGTTGCTCTTAAGAAATAATATATGAAAAATATTCAACACAGAATAAAGAAATATTTTTTAAACATAGCCAAAATCTTTTTTAGCAAAAATACAAAAATTTTGGAGAAGGTTTCTTTGTTCTATTTCTATACAAAGATTGCTTTTGCTAATTTTTTAAATGGTCGTATTTTACATTTAAAATCAATTAAATTTTTAGGTTTTAAAATTTATTTTAAAACTATTTCTGAATTAGAGATGTTAATAGAAGAAATATTTATAGATGAGGCGTATTATTTTAAATTCAAGAAAAACAACCCAACGATCTATGACTGTGGCGGAAATATAGGAGTATCAGTATTATATTTCAAACACCTGTATCCAGGTGCGAAAATAAAAGTATTTGAACCTTCTCCGGACGTCGTTGCCCTTTTAGAGAAAAATATAGAAGCAAATAACCTGAAGGGTGTAAGCGTGTGCAGCACGGCTCTTTCAGATTCAGAAGGTACGGTTAGTTTATTTATTCGAGAAGGAATGTCTCTTGCATCGACAACCTCTTTAGAAGAGAGACGAGGAGGCACAGAAGTTACAGTAAGAAAAAGTAAACTTTCTGAATATATTGATGAAGATGTTGATTTGTTAAAAATAGATGTACAACTTTCAGAAGGATCAGTGTTTAAGGATTTGAGTGCAGCTGCATCTTCAAAGAACATCAAGTCTATACTTATGGAGTATCATTACGCCTTTGGTGTTGAAGATAATAATTTGTCTGATATTTTAAACTTTTTTGAAAAAAATAGTTTTTCATATAAGATTAGTCTCAATGCTGAAAAACCAGATGGATTTAAAACGTATATTATAGAGGCTTCTAAAAAACCAGTATGAAAAATATACTTTTAGTTTTCTCAAAAGATATTATTCGTCGAAATATATTTGATACAGATTTTTGGCCTGAATTTCAAAAACTAAACATAGAAAATAAAATTACTCTTCTCGTAGAGAGTGAAAAAATAAAGTATTTTAATGAAAAAACACCTCCAGATGTAATTGTGGAAGGATTTGTTCACGAGTCACGAACTCCTTACCAAAAAATTATAAATTTTTTGGTAAGGACAGGAATGCAATCGCACAGCGTTACAACATACAGAATGAGGGCCTTAAAAAAAGACCAAGCAAGGCTCTCGTCTACATTGGTAAAAAGCTTTATTGGAAAGGTGCTCGCTCCATTTGCATGGTATCAATTTTTTATACGGCAATTAGTTTTAAAAATTACTACCCCAAAAAGAATTCAAGAAGTCTTTGAACGCGGTAATTTTGATAGTGTATTTACCCCGTCACTAATCGATAATGAGTTTGATGTACATGTTGCAATTGAAGCTAAAAAAAGAAAAATTAACTTAATTGGAATGGTAAGAAGTTGGGACAATTTAAATAACCATGGTTTGTTGGCTGTTATCCCGGATACATTTATTTTTCAAAACAAATGGCTTGTTGAAGCTGCAGAAAAATTTCAAAGTATTAACACAAGTCTTATTAAGACAAAAGTAATTGGATTACCTCACTATGATTTATATAAAAACTCTCAGAAATATTTAATGTCCAAAAAAGACTTTTTTAAAAAACTTGGATTAGACTCTTCAAAGAAGCTTATTTTTCTTGGAGGGTCTGATTTTTATTATAGCGAGGATGAATTGCCTGGAATTCTAAATAAAGCTATAGAAAAAAGGGCAATAAAGGAGTCTGCACAAGTTATTTTTAGGCCACATCCTGCCTCTTTGTTTAGTATTGAAGAGTACGGTCTTGAGAACCTGAAACACGTTGTTTTAGATCCAATATTTATGGATAAAACAAAAATTTCTTTTTCTGACACTGAAAAGTTTATAAATCTTATGTATCACTCAGATGTCATCATAAACATTGCCTCAACACTTTCAATTGATGCTGCAGTGTTTGGTCGGCCGACAATATGTATAAATTTTGATTCAAAAAATAGAAAGATTTCTTATTGGGAAGAAGTGGGACGTTTATATGATCACTTTGATCATTATGAAAAGCTTGTTAGTACTGGTGGCGTAGCATTACCAGAGAGTTCTGAAGAGTTGGCGCAAAATATAAATGATTATATTTCTGACCCACTGAAAGATAAAGAAGGAAGAGAGAAGATTGTAGAGATGTTTGTTACGCCATTTGATGGTTTTTCTGGCAAAAGGCTTGCAAATTCTGTTTTTAAAGAAGTTTGCAAATAACTAAGTTGTCTATATTATAGAATGATTATGAAAAGCAATATTTTTGAAGATCTATTTGTACTCGAAATAGCGAATAATCATTGGGGCGATGTTAAGAGGGGGTTAAAGATTATTCGTGATTACGCAGATGTTGTTGAAAATAATGGAATAAAAGCTGCTATTAAACTACAGTTACGAGATGTGGAAACGTTTATCCATCCATCACAGCAAGAAAACAAATTAGAAAAAGGTGCTGACGAAATCGTGGTTCCTCCTGGTCAAAATTCTCGATACATAAAAAAGACTCTGTCAACGCAGCTTACAAAAGGTGAGTTCCAAGAACTTGTTGATGAGATAAAGAAAAGGGGGCTCATTCCAATGGCAACTCCATTCGATGAGAAGTCAGTAGATCTTTGTGTCGATCTTGGAATTGAAATTCTTAAAATAGCCAGCCAGGACACCAAAGCTCTAAGTCTTCTTGATAAAATTGTAGAGGCAAATCTCCCAACAGCTGTTTCAAACGGAGGAACAGACATTGAGGACATTGATAGGATTGTTAAGCTGTTTGAAAATAAGAATATACCTCTTGCGGTAAATCACTGTGTTTCTCTGTATCCTTCAGAGAACAGTGACCTGCACTTACATCAAATTGATTTCCTCGTAGACAGGTATCCAAATAATGTAATTGGTCTTTCAACTCATGAGTATAATGACTGGGTTTCTTCTATAACTATTGCATATGCAAAAGGTGCACGAACTTTTGAGAGGCATGTTGATATAGATGCAGATGGGATTGCAGTTTCTAAGTATTGTTCTCTTCCAGAACAAGCAGACATTTGGTTTAAGGCATTTCTTACAGCAAAAGAAATGGTTGGAGAAGGAGAAGGTGAAAGAGAAATTCCACAAAAAGAAAGAGATTATATTCAGAGTGTTTCTAGAGGAATGTATGCCAAGAAAGATTTAGTAAAAGGTCAGAAGCTTACAAAAGAGTCATTAGGTGAAGACTTTTATTTCGCAATTCCTCTTGAAGAGAATCAATATTCTGCAAGAGACATTGGAGAAGGTGTTGTTCTCAATAAATCAGTAGACAAAGATCAGCCTGTCTTTAAATAGTTTTGGTCATTTAGATACACAATGAACATTCCAGAAAAATTTACTTGTATTATTCCAGCACGATATAAATCGGTTCGTTTTTTAGGGAAACCGCTTGTAGACATTTCTGGAAAATCAATGATTTGTCGCGTATATGACAATGCTTGTGAATCAAAATTTTTTAATGAAGTAATTGTTGCAACAGATGATGAGAAAATATTTAAGCACTGTTCAGACCATGATATTAATTATGTTTGCACAAGTAAAGATTGCCCAAATGGCTCAGAAAGAGTTGCAGAAGTTGCTGCAGGTATTGATGCTGAGTATATTTTTGAGATGCAGGGAGATCAACCTCTTGTAACCAAGGAAGTGATTAATGACTTTATAACTCGTGCTATTTTTAAATTAAAGGAAAATTCAGAGATTGATGTTGTTATTCCGTACGCAAAAGCAACTAAAGAGCAGGAAAATTCTATTGACGTGCTTAAGGTAGTCGTTGATTCAAATGAAAGACTTCTTTTCCAAACAAGGCAACCAATACAAACAGGATATAGAACACTCGGTTTGTATTTGTGGAAAAAAGAAGCACTATTAAGATTTGCTAAATTGCCCATTTCAAACATAGAAGAAGTTGAGTCCAGTCATCCTATTAGGTTATATATGAATGGGTTTTTTGTACAAGGAGTAGAACTTGAAGGAGTTGATTGGGTTGAGGTTGATAGAGAGCATCAAGTAAAAGAAGTTGAAAAGATTTTAGAAAAGAAACAATGAAAAGGGTGATTATTTTTGATTGGGATGGAGTGATTGTTGACTCCAATACGTTTAAATGGGAGGAGGCTTGGAAGAAAACTTTTAAAAAAGAAAAAGAGAAAGCTTCACTTGCGGCTGAGTATCTCTCTACTCCAGAAGGAAGAGCGTTAAGCAGGTATGAGTTGATAGAAAAAATTGCACCCAAGAGCAGTAAATCTTATCAAAATAAAATAGCAGAAGAGTTTTCAAATGTTTTACAGCAAAGTGTTGCAGAAATTTCTCTCATGCCGAACATTCAGAATGTCTTAGACTTTTTGCAGAAGAAAGGTTATAAAATGATTGTTATTTCAGCAACAAAAGAAGAAGATTTAAAATATCAGGCAGATTATTTGAATGTCTCGAAATATTTTACTGATTTATTTGGAAACCCACGAACAAAAATAGAAAACTTTGAAAGAATAGAAAACCTTAAAAAGCACCAATACGTCGTTATTGGTGATGGAGAAGGTGACTATAAGTTAGCAAAATCGATTGAAGCGGAATTTATTGGTGTTGAAAATAAATGGAATAATTGGGGTTCGGATAAAGTAATGAAGAAGTATGTTGTTCCAATTTTAAATATTTCTGACGTAATTTTAAACTTTTCTAAATAGATATAGATTTGTAAGTAGATTTATAAAATCAACAAGAATTAGAGTAACTACTGCCCCAAGTATTCCATAGGTGGGCAGAAGCATTAGAAGTAGCCCAATTTTTACAACAGGGACAATTGTTTGTAGTTGATACAATTCCTTTTTCTTTTTTTGTGCAACAAGTGTTTGGCGTATAAACATTTTTGGTGCAAGAAGGAGAGAGAGCGCAAAAAGCTGTGAATAGATTATTGAATCTAAATATTGGGGAAATAGTAGTGAGTATATGTACGGGGCGGAAAAGATATATATAGCAATCACTGGTATAGAGAGAAGGAAAAGTATGGACATCTTTTGAAGGAGCGTTTCCTTTATTTGATCAACATGCTTTGTACTTAGTTTAGGTAAAGCAAGAGACGCAATATTTTTAAGTGGTTCTCCAAGCACTTTTACGGGAGCAAGTGCAAAAAAGTATGTTGCAAGACCAACAGGTCCTATAAAGTGCCAGAGTAATATTTTATCTAACTGTTCAGCAAATGCAGAGATTATTTGCGCAAAGCTTAAGTGTTTACCAAAAGAAACAACATCAGAATCTACCTTGTTGTTTAGAGGGTAGATGCGTAATGTACGAAAATAAAAGAAAATTCTAACAAGTGACCATGAAGAGAAATACGTTATTAATAGAATGAAGAGATTGTCTGTAAGAAAGAGGGCTCCCACAATAGAAATTAATATAAATACTTGGCTTACAAAATGATATTTGAAAGAAATATCAAAACGTTTTCGTCCAGTTAGGAGAGGGTTGTATATGTTGAAAGTATTCCAAATAGGTATAAAAAGAGCAATGATTGCAAAAGAGGTTGCAAGCAATATGTTTCCATTTAAATAGTAGTATGCAGCAACCCCTATTCCTGCAAACCCTCCAAGTAGCCCCCATTTCATTTTTGTTTTAGTAACCTCGATAAACATTTTTTCGTATCCTCTGGCAACAGATTGGGTTACAGAATCAGACATTCCTTGTAGTGTGAAAAAAGAAAGCATGGTCGCAATAGAGATTACATATTTATATGTACCGTAGATTTCCTTAGGAAGAAGGTTTGCAAAAGCAATTGCAATTACAAAAACTGAAACATTAGATACGAAAGACCCAATAGAAAGCCAAAATCCACCTTTCGCGAAGTAAATCATATCTGTTTTTGTATATTTTTCACTCCACTTGAGCAGTTGTATAGCTTTACTTTTCATATAATCAAGTATATCAAGATTGTTTGATATCATAGTACATATGTATATAGGTATAGCAATTGGTTTCGTTCTTGGGTTTTTTGTTTCTTTTGTTTTTAAGAAGAAAGGAACTGGAGTTCCTTGGAGTAGTGCACAGGCAAGAGAGCTGGGAGAAAAGGGTAGAAAATCTATTGCTGCACGTATTCTTCGCCGGAAAGATAGGATTGTGAAGTTTGCACAGGAGAAAGGGCAGGTTCGTATAGATGATGCAGAAGATCTGTTTTGTATTAGTGATGACACTGCAGGGGAGTATTTGCGTGAATTAGCCGAAGAGAAGAGACTTACAAAGGTTGGTTCTGGGAAAGGTTTGTATTACGTACCATATGAAAATTAATCCAAAAGTACTCAGTGCTATTCTTTCGGTTCTTATTGCAGGAGGTGCAGTGGGTGGATATAGGATTATTCAAGATAGAGGAGTAGATGTATTCGAAAACAGTATTCATGCAGTTACGCACGTTGTAGATGGAGATACGTTTGATATTGAAGGTGGTGCACGTATTAGATTGTTGGGTGTAGATACTCCCGAGAGAGGAGAATGTTTTTATAATGAATCAAAAGATTTCCTAGATGATCTTATAGAAGATAGTCATGTACGTTTTGAAAAAGATATTAGTGGTGCGGATAGGTATGGAAGATTATTACGGTATGTATATGTTCCATCTGATTCTCCAGAAGAGGCGGATGTGTTCGTGCAAGAAGTATTGGTTCGTGGAGGGTATGCACTCAATACTTCTGTTGCTCCAGACAACAGGTATAGAGACTTGTTTTCAAGTGCAAAAGAAGATGCGCGATTGAATGAGCGCGGTATGTGGGGTGCATGTGATATTACAGTAGATAGGTCGCTTCGCGAGACTGATTCAAAGCCTGTTGATGATTCTTGCGCTATAAAAGGAAATATCTCAGAGAAAGGGTATGGAAAATTATACTTTTTTGAAGGATGTCCAAACTACAATCGTATAAAAATTGATATACGAAAAGGGGAAGCGTACTTCTGTACAGAGAAAGAAGCAGAGAGTGCGGGCTTTACAAAGAGTGAGTCGTGTAATAATGCATTCTGATACCTATGCAAAAGATTCTCACACATATTTTAATAGGAACAGTATTTCTTCTCACGGTATTGCCACTCATTGTATTCAATGGATTATTTTTTCCGTTTATTACCAGCAAAGCATTTTTGTTTCGTATATTGGTAGAGACTGGTCTCATTTCACTTTTTGTATTAGCGCTTGCAGATAAAAGGTATATTCCGCGCATTACGCCAATTACAATCTTCTTTGGTCTGTTCGTTATAGTGATGCTTGTTGCAGATCTTCTTGGGTCAAATGTGATTCGAAGCATATGGAGCAATTTTGAAAGAATGGAAGGGTGGATTACGCTCGTGCATTTATTTGGTGCATTTCTGTTGTTTGAGCGCGTACTCAGTGTTTCTGATTTATGGAAGAGGTGGATACAGATTTCTTTAGGAGTTTCTGTGCTTGTAGGTATTCATGGCGTTATGCAGCTTGCAGGTCTTGCAAGCATCCACCAAGGGACTGTTCGTCTGGATGCAAACTTTGGCAATGCTACATACCTCGCGGTGTATACGCTCTTCCATGTATTTTTTGCAGGGTGGCTGCTTTTCACAAGCAAGAGCATTCAGTTGCGAGTGTTGTATGGCGCTATTGGAGTATTAAATATAGCAATGCTGTACTTCACCTCTACACGAGGGGCACTGCTTGGTCTTGTGTTTGGTGTGGGAATGTCTCTTTTGGTGTATGCGGTATTATCTCGAAGCAAAAAAATTCTTGCGGTGTTCCTTGGTATATCTATAGCAGCAGTGCTTTCCTTTGGTGTATTGGTTGCATACAAAGATACGTCGTTTGTTGCGAGCAATGGAACGCTTGTTCGTATTGCTGATATTTCACTTGAGGCAGGGGAGACGCGTTTTGCAATATGGGGTATTGCTCGAGAGGGGTTTATGGAGCATCCAATACTTGGATGGGGGCAGGGGAATTTCAATCTTATATTTAGCAAATACTATAAGCCATTTTTATATGACCAAGAGCCATGGTTTGATCGAGCACACAATGTCTACTTTGATTGGCTTGTTGCTGGAGGATTACTTGGGCTGGGCTCATACCTTCTCCTTTTTGGGTCATTGGTATATTTCCTGTTTCGTGGGAGGTTTTCAATTATTGAAAAGTCTATAGGTATAGGACTTCTTACAGGATATGCAATCAATAATATTTTTGTATTTGATAATCTATTAAGCTATTTATTTTTTGTATTCATTGCCGCGTGGATAAGCAGTAGGGTAGTGCGCGAGTATAAGATTCCACGTATAACTCTGCCAAAAGATGTTGCAAGATCACTCATTGTTATCGCTGGTTTATTTGTTATGTATATTGTTAATGTTCCAGCGCTCAATGCAAACGGTGCACTACTTAGGGCATTAAGCCCTCAGTACGCAATAAGTGAGAGGCAAGTGTTTTTTAAAGAAGCTCTTTCATATAATTCATTTGGGAGCCAGGAGATTCGTGAACAGATGGTTCAGTTTGCACTTAGTGCTGTGCGGCAGGCAGACGTGCCGGTAGAAACAAAGATTGCGCTATTGGTAGATGCAGCTATTGAAATAGAGAAGCAGGCTGCATATATGCCAGAGAGTGCTCGGGTACATTTATTGTATGGACTCATGCTTCGTCTTCTTGGAAATAATGAGTTGGCATATGAGGTGTTGTCCCATGCGCGAGATGTTGCGCCACATAAACAGAGTGTATTAATTGAGTTTGCATTTGCTGCAGAATTTTCTGGAAGAGCTGAGGAGGCCTTGTCTGTCTTTAAGACTGCATATGAGTTAGACACTTCCTATGATCGGGTGAGGGTATTGTATGAGGAAGCAGAGAATAGATTGGGGGGATAATCGTGAAAAAGACCCTTTTTTCATGTCTATTCACGATAATGGTTGCTATTATCGTGAATGAAACAACGCATAAAAATACCATTAGTGGAGCTTGTACCCGTCCCCGCGCCTGTTTGTAAACATATCTACGTAAACTACGTAGATGATACTTATCCCCAAACTTTGTATTTTATGTCTGAGTTTTCCTATTCATGTTTGATAATACAAGTACGGACACGCAGGTGAGTTCCTGCAGGGAAGGGGTCGAGTTTATATGTAAATAATTATATACAAATCTATGGCAGCAAAAAAGAAAACTACACGTAAAAAAACTTCAAAGCGAAAAGTTGCAAAGAAGGCTCCTAAAAAACGTGTAGCAAAGAAAGTTACAAAGAAGCGAGTAGTTAAAAAGGTTGCGAAAAAACGAGTTGTAAAAAAGAAGGCAGCTCCAAAAAAACGAGCAACAAAGAAAGCACCAGCAAAGAAGAAAAAAACGGTAAAAAAGTCCGCTCCGAAAAGAAAGGTTGCAAAGAAGAAAAAGGCAGCTCCAAAACGGAAATCTTCTCGAAAGGCAGCTCCAAAGAAGCGTGTAGCAAAGCGACGAAAGTAGTTTTTCTCACGAGTCAAAACCCTCCAGAAATGGAGGGTTTTGTGCTATGCTCATACACAATGTTCGAAGGACTCACAAAGCTATTTGTTGGAGAGCCAGGAGCCGCTGAAATAAAGCGGTTGCGTCCTATTGTGGCTGAAATAAACGCTTTAGAGGAGGAATGTAAAGAAAAAACTGATGATGAGCTAAAAGCTTCAACAAAAGTATTGCAGGACGAGCTATCTAATGGGAAAGATTTTAATGATGTCATTGTTCGTGCGTTTGCAAATACACGTGAAGTTGCATATAGGGCCACAGGATTGAGACCGTACGATGTACAACTTATTGGAGGACTTATCCTCGCTCATGGAAAAGTTGCAGAGATGCGCACAGGAGAAGGAAAGACTCTTGTAGCTACACTGCCTGCATATGTGCACGCGCTAAAAGGGAAGGGGGTGCATGTGGTTACTGTGAATGATTATCTTGCAAAGCGAGATGCTGCATGGATGGGACAGGTGTATTCAGGTCTTGGGATGACTCTTGGTGTTGTTACAGGGGCTGGTGCTTTTATATATGATCCAGGGCATTCAGATATTGATAAAGAGCGAGACGAGAAAGGGTTCTTTAAAATCTATGAAGAGTTTTTGCGTCCTGTTACAAAAAAGGAGGCATATGCTGCCGATATTACATACGGAACAAACAATGAGTTTGGGTTTGATTATCTTCGGGACAACACTGCATTCACGTTAGAGCAGAAAATGCAGAGGGGGCATCACTATGCACTTGTTGATGAAGTAGACTCAATCCTTATAGATGAGGCACGTACTCCACTTATTATTTCTGCACCAGTTGAAGACACACAAAACCTATATGAAGTGTTCTCGCAGATTGTAGGCACCTTTACCGAGGAGGATTATATTGTTGATGAAAAGCAAAAGGCAGTTTCAATTCAGGGGAGTGGTATTGATAAGGCAGAAAAGATTCTCAATGTAGATAATCTCTATGCAGCAGGAGGAGTAAAGTATGCACACCATCTTGAAAATGCAGTGCGTGCAAAAGCATTGTTCCGTAAAGATAAAGAGTACGTGGTTCGTGATGGAGAGATTGTTATTGTCGATGAGTTTACTGGAAGGTTGCAGCCGGGACGTAGGTGGAGTGAAGGATTACACCAAGCTGTTGAAGCTCGAGAAAAGGTAAAGATACAAAAAGAGAGTCGTACCATGGCGTCTATTACATTCCAGAATTACTTCCGAATGTATGAAAACCTTGCAGGAATGACCGGTACAGCATATTCATCTCGAGAAGAGCTATATACCGTGTATGAGCTTGAAGTAGTGCCAGTTCCCACACATAAAGAGATTGGTCGATCTGACCATGAAGATTTTATATTCCAAACTGAAGCAGGAAAATATAAAGCACTTGCGACAAAAGTTATGGAGCTCCATAAGAAAGGGCAGCCAGTACTTATTGGTACCGTTTCTATTGATGACAATGAGGTTGTTGGAAATGTGCTTACGAAAGCGGGTATCCCTCATGAAATTCTCAATGCAAAGAATCATGAGAGAGAGGGAGAGATTATTGCCAATGCAGGTAAAAAAGGAAATGTAACCGTTGCTACCAACATGGCCGGGCGTGGTGTAGATATTAAGCTTGGTGGCGAGACAGCAACTCTGGAGCAGCAAAAGGAGGTTAAGGATCTTGGCGGATTGTTTGTGCTTGGTACTGAGCGGCATGAGGCACGACGTACCGATGATCAGCTGCGTGGACGTTCAGGTAGGCAGGGTGATCCAGGGGAAACACAGTTCCTTGTATCTCTTGAAGATAAGCTTATGCGTATTTTTGCAACGGACTCTATTAAAAAGATGATGGGACGTTTTGGTATTCCAGAGGATGAACCTATTGCAAACAAAATGATTACCGGTGCACTTGAAAGCGCACAGCAAAAGATTGAAGGGGTAAACTTTGATGCCAGGAAGCAGGTGCTTGCATATGATGACGTTCTTAATCACCAGCGAAAGATTTTCTATGATAAGCGCAATGTAGTGCTTGCTGGTTCTGTTGAAGATATCGAAAAGTATATAAAAGATATTATTGCAGGAAGTGGTGCAGAAGAGGCGCTTACTGCAAAAGAGAAAGAGTTTGGTAAAGAGAAATTGTATAAAGGCATGCGTGGTTTGTTACTTCAACTTTTTGATGCACTATGGATTGATCATCTTGAAACAATGGAGTATCTTCGTAGGAGTGTAAGTCTCCGCGCATATGGTCAGAGAGATCCTCTTGTAGAGTATCGTAGAGAGGGACTCAATTACTTTAAGGAGATGGAGGCAACGATTAATGAAAAGGTTATTACCCTTATACCAAATATCCAAGAGAAGGAACCTGAGCCAAAACCAATTATATTAAAGACAAGTGGGGGATCAGAGACTGCCTCAACAGGAGCTCTAGCAAAGAGTCCTGAGTATGGGAGAAATGATATTGTTATTGTTTCAAATGGGGAAGAGGAGAAAGAGATGAAGTTTAAGAAAGCAGAAGCACTTCTGGCAAAGGGTTGGAAGATTGTTAAAAAATAATAGTTGCGTAATCGTATACAATCGTATACAACCGTATATAGTTAGTGTATATGAAAGAGGGTAGACTTACAGAAAGGATTAAGGTCACACAAGAAATTGTGGCAAAACGTTATGTTAATAGAAGTCTTTATTAAAAAATAATTATGGCATTTGTAGACGAAGTACGAATATTTGCACGAGCAGGCAACGGCGGAGACGGCGTTGTTCGTTGGAATGTAGATAAGAGTAAACCCAGAGGAGGTCCTGCAGGAGGAGACGGTGGGGCAGGCGCAGATGTGTATGTTGAAGCTGTTCGTGATTTTGCGTATCTTTCAAACTATCGACATACAAAAAGCTTTGCGGGAGAGGACGGAAGTGATGGAACAAAGAAAAATATGGAAGGGAAAAATGGAGAAGATTTGATATTAAAGTTTCCTATAGGATCTCTTGTTACCAATGCAGAAACAGATGATGTGTACGAGCTTTTGCATGAAGGAGAGCGTATTCGTATTTTAAAAGGGGGTATGGGAGGGTTTGGAAACACACGGTTTAAAAACTCTAGAAATGTGTCTCCAACACAATCAACACCAGGAAGACCGGGAGAAAGGGGAAATTTCCATGTAGAGCTTAAACTTGTAGCAGATATAGGGCTTATTGGGCTGCCAAACGCTGGGAAATCGTCCCTATTGAATGCATTAACCAATGCGAAGTCTGCTATCGGTGCATACCCATTTACGACGCTAGAGCCTCATTTGGGGAGTTTCTTTGGATATGTTCTTGCAGACATTCCTGGTCTTATTGAAGGGGCGGCAGACGGGAAAGGTTTGGGTGGAAAGTTTTTACGGCACATCTCGCGTACGCGTGTTTTATTTCATCTCGTGTCTGCAGAGGATGAGGAGGTTGTAGAGCGGTACAAGACTATCCGAGGTGAGTTATCTCGGCATGGAGATGGTCTTACAGAGAAGCGCGAGATAGTAGTGCTTTCAAAAATAGATCTTGTGGACCCTGAAGAACATAAAAAATATGCGGCAGAGCTGCGTGAGGTAGCAGGGGAGGTGTGGGAGTTATCGGTAGAAGATCCTGTGGTACTTAAGGAATTTAGTAAAAAACTATCTATTCTTCTTGAAGAAGAGCGTGCTACCATTATTGAGAATATAGAAATAGAAGATGTCGAAGAACTATAAACTAACAATTGGACTCGAGGTTCATGCGGAGCTGAAAACAAACACAAAAATGTTTTGTGACTCCAAGAATGATCCAGATGAAACTGAGTCAAATAAGAATGTGTGTCCTATCTGTATGGGCCACCCAGGTACTCTTCCTGTTATCAACAAGAAGGCTGTTGAGTATGTGTGCCGTGTTGGCTCAGCGCTTGGTGGATCAATTGCAGACTTTACTGAGTTTGATAGGAAAAACTATTTCTATCCTGATATTCCAAAAGGGTATCAGATTAGCCAGTACAAGTATCCGCTTGTAAGTGGAGGAAGACTTGATGGTGTAGATGTTACGCGAGTACATCTAGAAGAAGATACAGCCCGTTCTTCTCATAGAGGGGAAGAGTCGTATGTTGATTTCAACCGTGCAGGCATAGCTCTTATGGAGCTTGTAACAGAGCCTGTTATTCATAGTGCAGAGCAGGCAGGAAGCTTTGCTAGAGAGTTACAGTTACTCATTCGTACACTTGGCGTGTCTGATGCAAATCTTGATAAAGGAGAGATGCGTATTGAGGCAAATATTTCAATAAGTAAGACAGAGGAATTTGGTACAAAAGTAGAAGTTAAAAATCTTAATTCATTTCGTTCAGTGGAGAGGGCAATTGCATATGAGTTTATTAGGCAAGAGAAAGTTCTTGAGTCAGGAGGAACTGTTGATCAGGAGACTCGTGGATGGGATGAAGGGAAGCAGGAAACATTTAGTCAAAGGATTAAAGAGGGGGCGGCAGAGTACAGGTATTTTCCAGAACCAGACCTTCCAAAGTTAATGCTTTCAGAAATACCGGAGCTTAATGAAAAATTTCTAAAAGATAATCTTCCAGAGTTACCGTGGGAGAAGAGAGAGCGGTATCAAAAGTTGGGAATAAAGGAACAGGATGTTTTGGACCTTGTAGCCTCTCTAGAGAGAGGAGTATTCTTTGATGAGGTAATTGAGTATCTTAAAGATGAGAAGAAAATACAGAGGGCTGTGAATTATCTGACGTCAGATATTGCTGGGTACTACAACGAACACTCTGACTTAGTTGAGTTTGAAATACTTACTGCAAAATCTTTTGCCTCACTTATAGAGATGGTGTGTGCAGGCAAGGTTTCTTCTCGTGGAGCAAAAGACATTCTACAGATACTTTTGAAAGAGGGTGGAGATCCTGAAAAAATTGCAGAAGAGAAAAGTTTATTCCAAGTAGAGGATGAAGGAGCTTTGAAAAAAGTTGCTATTGAAATTATTTCAGAGAATGGAAATGTAGTTACTGAGTACAAGAGTGGGAAGGAAGCTTCCTTGCAGTTTCTTATTGGGCAGGGAATGAAGAAAACAAAAGGTGCTGCAAATCCAGAGGCTTTGAAGAAGGCTATTCTCGCCGAGATACGTTAAAGAATAGGGTTATATTGAGGCTGTTCTTGCCGAGACACATGTGTCTCGGTTATACTGTATCTAATGAAAGAGTTAACACTAAACGGGAAGGCATATCTTGCAACAAAACGTGCTGCAGAGATTACTGGGTACACTACAGATTATGTTGGGCAGCTCGCTCGGCAGGGGAAAATCGATGCTCAACTTGTTGGACGTAATTGGTATATAAGTGAAGAGTCAATTACAAAACATAAGTTTGGTGAAGCAAAAATTTTACTCAAGAAAGATGAAGAAGAGAGGAACTCTCCAGCACTTGAAGTATTAGTTAGTGTTGCGGGAGAAGCTGTGGAAGAAGAAGAGAAAATTGTTGAGTCTAAAGAGGAAGAAGTTTCTATACAAAAAGAAGTTGACGAGCCTGTTGCTTTGGATGAAATGCAAGGTGCTTGGCAGGAGTGGTACAAGGCTCAGAAGAGCGTTCCTGCTGAGGAGGAAGAAATCTTTTTAAGTGAAGAGGAAAGAGGGGAAGTTGTTCCTATTACTGTGGAACAGGAGGTTCCTATAATTAAGAAGTCAGAGCCAGAGTCAGAAGCAGTTACTCCTATAGAGGAAATTAAAGAAGAAGTTACAGAAGAAAAGATAGGGATTATTGCGGAAGAAAGTATTCTAAGTCCTTTGCCGGTACAGAGATCTTGGTCGGGGACAGGGCTTGCGCTAGCTGCAGTAGGAGCACTTATGTTTGTGGGAGTAATTACAGTAACAGCAGGGTATGTTCTTACAAAAGGTGATGACACACCGCTTGCAGGTGCTTACCAAGGAGTGGAAGACTATGTTTTAGGTATTCAAAGATTTGAGTCAAAATAAGCATTTCGTTTACTCGAGATAGCCGATAATAGCCACTATATGTGGCTATTATAATGAAAACATTCTAAACGAGATAAGCGAGATTGCCTATAGATAAGGGTTTTGGAAGATGCTTCGTACAAAGTTTTTTTTATAGTATCAGTCAGATCTGTGGATTTTGTAAGTTTTGCGGTAAATGTTGGTTTATGTGCGCCATTCAGGGCAATATTATTTGTATATAAACTTGAGTATTTTTGTATTAAACATTCTTTGTATAGAGGCATCTCGGATGAGTTAATATTTTATGCTTATGACTTATCTGAAAGGGTGCACAATAAAAGAAGTGTATTTTTATGTTTAAAACATTAGGTATGCAGGTACTGTCTTGAATTATTATGTCGCAAAACGAACGCTATAAAAATTGAAGCATTAGATCATTGCAATAGGGTGCTTTAGCTAAGTCTATTAGTTTTACTGTCGAAAGGTAAGGCTTAAGGACTCTTTATCTGTGTAAAAAAAGTCTTTTTTCCTAAAATACTTAATATTTTAACAATCAAAAGACTTTTGGATAAGATCAAAACCTCCTTTTCTGTTGTGTTTCTCGGTAAATTACTTCAACTACGTAATCTACGTATTTACTGTAATTAGTATCCACATGTTGTATACGCACTATCCCTAAAATACTGCTAAAATAATAAGGAAATCGCCCTTACGAACCTATGTCTGCCGACAATAAAAAATTCATTTCAACAAAAGAAGCCTCGCTCTTAATAGGGCGAACTTCTGATTATGTAAGTAGGCTTGCTCGGCAAGGAAGGATCCCTGCAATAAGAATTGGACGAACATGGGCTGTAGAAAAAGATGCGCTGCTTGCCTTCTTTGATTTAAGAGAAGCTTCTAAAGAAATTAAAAAAGAATCACTCTCAAGAGAACGAAAGACAGAATATACTAGTGTACAAAAATCAAAAATTGAAGTTAAGAAACACTTTACTTCATTTGCTGATCGAATTTTATTCGAAGGAGCTGCTTCTTTTGTTATGGCAACATTAATTGTTTTTGGAGGATACTCATTGGTGCATGCGTCAGGATTTGCAACTCTTCCAGAAAGAATTGTTAGCACCATAAATGATCAAGCTCTAAGTATTCACAGAAACTTCTCTCGAGCAGTGCGTACCCCAGAGATTGCACACAGCAACTACGTAGCTACACAAAATGTACAGAGTAGAGAACTACGTATAGAAGCACCAAGTATTTTTGAAGAAGGATTTTTAGCTTTAGAAGATTTTGGTGGAAGGTTTGAATACAAAGGAGTGCAGACGAGTGCTGTTAGATACTCTGTTCAGAATAGAAGTATCAAACTTCCAAAGGTAGGAGATCTTTGGAGGGGATATAAATCTATTGGAAAAAATAGTATTGTTGCAGCAAAGTCTTCTGTTGAAACTTATGTTGCTCTTGCAAGTTTCCTTGGAGAAAAAACATTTTCTAATGCACCTGCTGCACGAAATATTGCTCAAGTAGGAAGTCGAATGGTCATGAATTCTTACACAGGCGGTGTGACAACATTTGTTTCTTTTGCTCAGAGTATTCCTCAAAAAGAAGAAGAAATAGTATATGCATTTGTTGACGCAAGTCTTGCTGTTGCAAATACTTTTGCGGCACTCACGCTCAATACAGGAGATGTGATATTGAGTTCAGCTCAGGTTATTCCAAGTGCAGGTAAAAGTATTGGAAAATCTGCTCGTGTTACGTCTCCAAGGCTTGGTCAAGCAATAATGGGCACATACGTAAGGTTTATATACGGCTTTGTTGAAAGTACTCATTTACTTACGGGTCTGTACAAAGATTCTATAGAGTTTACAGGAGAGCAGTTTGGCGGTGGGTATGCGTATGCTCGATTTGAGCTTCCTGGAGATTCTCTTGCTGTTGCAAATAAAGGTTTGGATGTAGCTGTTGATTTTATTGTTAGCAAAATTGAACAAGGAGGTATATACGTTGCCGAAAGAGTCTTTATTCCAGCTGTGCAGGTAACAGTAACAAGTCCAAGGAATGCTGGAGGTAGGGTTACTGAAACACTCTCACAGATTGCGGTATCTACTTCTGAGCAAACAAAAGATATTTTTAATATTGCTCAGGATACACGAGCGGGTGTACTAGGAAGTATTGTTGGTGGTGCGCAGAATGTGTTTGATCGTATTTTTGGACGGAAGAGTGATCCTGTGCTGCTTGTGAACCCGGGGCCTGCTCAAACCAATATTGTTATTAAGGAAGATGAGCCAGTGTATGTCGCTACCACAAGGAACGTCACACAAAACTTCTTCTCAAGTACTGACGTAACAAAGTCATATGTTGATCAAAGTATTACCTCGCTACATGCAGCACTTTCTGTTGAGCTTGAAAAACTAACAGGATCAAATGGTGCGCAAATCATTCAAAACATTCAAACGTTCCAGTTTCTAAATAAAATCGAAGATATTACCGGAACAATAATTAGAGACGGAGAATATCTTGGGGGTGTAATTAGGAATACTGAAATAACAGGATCAACCTTCTCGGGGACTAAAGTGACTTCAGATACTGGTACCTTTGGTACTTTGAATGCAGCAACCACAACACTTACCGGACCTCTTACAGGAACAACAGCCGTGTTTACATCAGGTACTACAACAAATGCGACTTCAACAAACTTATATACAGAAATCCTTATTGCAGGGACTTCAACACTTACAAACCTGGTTGCGACTAATGCAACAAGCACAAACCTATTTGCCACAAACGCTTCTACTACAAACGCTACAAGTACTAATTTCTATACCTCAATATTAGACGCTGTTACTGCGACAATTACAAATCTTGTTGCAACGAATGCCACTACTACAAATGCCACAACAACTAATCTTGCAATAAGCAGTCTTACGTCAGGACGTATTCCGTATGTGAGTACTGGGGGGTTAGTTGTAGACAATGCAAATCTTCTCTTTGATGGTTCTGTATTTACTGCAACAGATGCAGTCTTTACAAGCAGTACGAGCACAAACGCCACAAGTACTTCATTGTTCACTTCAACATTAGGTCTTGGTACAGGGAACTACTTCATCTCACTGCTTGGAAACGGTCTTATAAATGACAATGGGGTACTTACTGTATCTACAACATCACTCGCATCTGGATTTTTTCAGCAAGGTGGAAACAGTTTTGGCGAAGAAGCTATCCTCGGAACAAATGACTCAAATAATCTTTCTTTTGAAACAAATGGGAGTACGCGATTGACCATTACCTCAAATGGAGACATAGGTATTGGTACTACTTCTCCATATGCAAAGCTTTCAGTTGTCGGACAAACTGTTGCAGAGTACTTTACCGCTACTAGCACTTCTATTACATCAGTATTTCCACGGCTTACAAGTACATACGCTACTACCACAGACCTCACTATCACTTCTCTTACTTCTGGACGTATTCCATACGTAACTATAGGTGGGTTAGTGAGAGATAGTGCAAACCTTCTATTTGATGGCTCACTGTTTACTGCAACAAATGCATTCTTTACAAATGCCACAACAACAAATGCCACAAGCACAAATCTTGCGGTGTCTGGAACTTTGAACCTATCAGGGCTTACTGCATCACGTGCACTATTTCTTGATGCTTCAGGAAATGCAGCAGTATCTGCGGCTTCATCAGTGCTCGCCGCTTCTATTACAGATGAGACAGGTACGGGCGCGCTTGTGTTTGGAACATCTCCAACATTCTCTGGTACTGCAATTTTTGCAAGCTATGATGCAACAAATGGCACAACAACTAATGCAACAAGTACAAATCTTGCAGTATCAAGTGACGTTACGTTTTCAGGACTAACAGGACTTCTTTCATCAAATGCTGCCTCTGGAGTTGTGGCACGGAGCCTTACCGCTCCTGCGGCAGGACTTACCATTTCAAATGCTAACGGAACAGCAGGAAATCCAACATTTGTACTCGCAAATGATCTTGCGGCACTCGAAGGGCTTGCAAGTACAGGCATTGCAGTACGAACAGGTTCTGATACATGGGCACAACGAACAATTACAGGTACTGCAAATGAAATTACTGTAACCAATGGAGACGGTGTCTCAGGAAATCCAACACTTTCTCTTCCGTCTCTGCTTTCATTTACTGACTTCACTGCAACAAACGGAACAACAACAAACGCTACTTCAACAAACCTTTCAGTGTCAGGAGCTTTAAACCTTTCAGGACTTACCGCTTCACGGTCTTTGTTTGTAGACAGTAATGGAAATGTCTCTGTGTCGGCAGCATCCTCTGTACTGGCAAGCTCTATTACAGATGAGACGGGAACAGGAGCTCTGGTATTTGGCACATCTCCTTCATTTACTACTCCAGCCCTTGGCACTCCGTCTGCTGCTGTGCTTACCAATGCAACAGGACTTCCGCTTACGAGTGGTGTTACCGGTACGCTCCCCGTAGCAAACGGAGGTACGGGAGCAACAACACTCACAGGACTACTCCAAGGAAACGGTACATCAGCTATTACCGCTATTACAGGAACAGTAGGGCAATTCCCGTATTACAACGGCACAAACACATTAACAGCAACGTCTTCTCTGTATCTTGCTACGAGTGGAAATGTAGGTATTGGTACTACGAGTCCTCAGGGCGTTCTAACAATAGGAAGCGGACAGTTAACAGTGCCAGCAGGTACTGCAGGAGCACCGTCTATTACGTTCAACGATGAATTAGACACGGGAATACATAGTTATGGTGCAGGAAGATTTGCATTTACAACAGGGGGCACAGACAGGTTTGCGGTGAATTCTTCACGGTTTATAGGTGCCAGCAGTGGTGTATTTGGGTTCTCTTCATCTGGCTCTTTGCTTTCTATAGATTCAGGTATTTCTAGACTTGGTGCCGCTAAGATTGCTGTAGGAAATGGCACAGCTTCTGATATCAGTGGAACATTGATTGCAGGCTCTATAGGTATTGGTACTACTTCTCCCGAAGGAAACCTGCATATATTTGACGGACCAGTTGGAACGGCAGATGTAAACTACAAGAATCTTGTTATTGAAGATAATGGATCCTCTGGTATCAACATACTTTCTGGAACAAGTCAGCCTGGAGGTATTGTATTCGGAGATTCTGCTGATAGCGATATTGGAAGTATTGTATACTCTCACTCAAACAACAGTCTTGCATTTACAACAAATGCCAGTGAGGCTCTTAGAATAGATTCTTCAGGAAACGTAGGTATAGGTACTACATCTCCCGCCTATCTTCTAGATGTAGATGGAGACTTCAGGGTAGGAGAAGCAGGAAGTAGCAATGCTTTGTTTGTGGATGCTACAGCAGGGAGGGTTGGTATTGGTACTATCGCTCCAGGAGTACAGTTTGAAGTTAATGGTAACGCTAGCGCTATTGCCGCTGTGTTGCAAGATGATTTTGTGTCAAATCGATATCAATTTACAACGGGTGGTAACAATCTAGATAGTTTCCTCAATGTAAATGCTGATTCATCCCGTGCAGCACATGTGCGTTCAGTCTCAGGAAGTCTTATTGCAGACTTAACAGCAGGCTTTGGTAGAGTAGGTATTGAATACGCAGGCGCTTCACTTGTGTTGCGAAGTGGGGGTGCTAACAATCTAACTCTCACAACTGGCGGGGACGCAACACTACTAGGGAAGCTAATTGTTTCTGGGGCAGGAGATTCAACTTTTGTTGGAAACGTAGGTATCGGCACAACATCTCCATTCTCTAAACTGTCTGTAGCAGGCAATGGGTACTTTGACGGTACACTAACCGCATCAAGCATTACAGCAACTTCATCAATATCAGCACCATACTTCACCGCAACAGATGCATCTGCAACAAGTACATTTGCAGGAGGGTTTGCAGTTGAAACCTCAGGACTTGTATATGACTTCTCTACAAACAATGTAGGTATTGGTACGGCGAGCCCTACAGATGCATTGCATATAGTAAATGCAAGTAATGCACCACTTATTGTTGAGTCTACGGATTCAGTGAGTGGAATTAATCTAAAAGACAGTAATGGAGATAACTATATATATGGACTCTTGACACGATTTGGGTTAAATGATTCTACGCCTGATGCAACACTAGAAATTGCACAATCTACAGCTGGTGATTATTTGAATATCTCATCTGCGGCAGCAAATGATGGAGATATTTTAACGGTTGATTCTTCAGGAAATGTAGGTATTGGTACTACGAGTCCACAATCTAAACTACACGTTTCCGACGGCTTTTCTGGAATTACACCTATTGCAGGTTCGGTTCTTACTTTAGAAAGTAACAGCAATGCCTTCCTTTCTTTCTTAACGCCGTCTTCTGCTGAAGGAGCGGTCTTGTTTGGTGATGAGGGTGGAAACATTAGAGGTGCTGTTTTGTATAACCACCCAAATGACAGACTAGATTTTAGGACGGGAGGTAATTCTACTAGAATGTCGATTGACTCCTCAGGAAACGTAGGAATAGGCACTTCAACCCCATCTAATAAGTTAGACGTAAATGGAAACCTTGGATTGTTGGGGGCAGGAGCACTTCGTTTGTACAACACGGCAAATAATGCTTTTGCCACACTGCAGTTTGATAATAGTAATAATGAGGTAGACATAAACTATCCGTTCCACATTACGGCAGCTTCTTCACTTGCTGCATTGAGTATAGACCAGACATCTACAGGAGATATTCTAAACTTGTTTGATAATGGAACTGAGGTACTTACGGTTCTCGATGGAGGAAACGTAGGTATTGGTACTACTACGCCTGGAGCGAAACTTAGTATTCAAGGTTCTAACGGAGCTACAGGAACTGTTGCGCATGCAAATGCAGATGAGCTACTTATTGATAACAATGGCAATGGAGGTATTACCATACTGTCTGGTTCAACCAGCAAAGGAAATATATGGTTCGGTGATTCTTCTGCTCAGGCACAAGGAAGAATTGAATACGACCATAATATTGATGCTCTGCTTCTTTATTCAAACGCAGCAGAACGCATAAGAATAGATTCTTCTGGAAACGTAGGAGTAGGTACTACTTCTCCAGGTACTGTTTACCCTTCAACTTTTGCGGGTGCAGATACAGACTCTCGTTCGCTTACTATCCAAGGGCAGACTGATGCTAGTGGGGATACTGGACTATTCTTGCGAAGATATGATGACGCAGTAGGTATTGATATTTATCAGAATAATGGAAGTGGCACAGCATATATTGATAGTAGGTGGGACTCTACAGGTACATCATTCCAGTTTAGAGCTCGTACCGCAGGCACTGCGGTAAATACACTTACCATTCTGGGAACTGGAAACATAGGTATTGGAACTACTGCGCCAACATCTCCATTGCTTGTTGCAGCATCAACAGCACCTGATATTAAGTTACGGCCAAATACAGCTTTTAATAGTATCGATACAATTTTAGGAGATATTAATTTTGCAGGACTTGATATTACTGCAGGAGATGAAGCAATAGGGGCAAGAATACGCGTTGAGTCTGACGCAGCATGGAGTACTTCTGCTGGAACAAATGCGAACGCGCGTACTCGTTTTAGTTTTTACACTAATAACGGTACTACTCTTGCCGAACGAGTGCGTATTGATAATGCTGGAAACGTAGGTATTGGCACAACAACACCTACATACCTCCTAGATGTAGATGGAGACTTCAGGGTAGGAGAAGCAGGAAGTAGCAATGCTTTGTTTGTGGATGCTACAGCAGGGAGGGTGGGGATTGGTACTGCGAGTCCTGCAGAGATGTTAGATGTAGAGGGTGATATCCTTGTTAATGAACGTATTTCAACCACTGGTGCAAGTCGCAAGTTTTATTTTAAGGGTTCAAGTACTGGGGATTATGCGGCTCTAGGAGCTCGTGGGTCATCTGACACAGTTGATGTTGATGTTATATCTTGGACACCAGGAGGAAACGTAGGTATTGGTACTACGAGTCCACAGAAAAAACTAGAGATTAGTGACACCGAAAATACAATTTTACGACTTGCTTCTACAGCCAATAAAACGTGGGTAGTTGGTGATGTCCAAAGTGGTATAGAATTTTATGGTGCTGATGGTTCAGCGCCAGGAGCAGGTATTAAAGGTTCAATCAAACTGTTAGCAAGGGATACTTTTGGAGGTCGGTTTGATTTTGTAATTTCAACTGCTGATTCTAGCAGTAACGAAGTAGAGAGGTTGAGAATAGATACTGACGGAAATGTAGGTATTGGTACTACAACGCCAAACGCGAAACTAAACGTTCTGCTAAGTGGAACAAGCAACTCTCTTGTAGATGCATCAAATACTATCGCTGTATTCCAAAATAGTGCATCTGGAAATGCCCGTGTAGATATTATTTCTGGTACCACAAACCAATCCATTCTTCAGCTTGGAGATATTGCAGATGATGATATTGGTGCTGTTGTATATGACAACAGTACGAATGCATTGAGTTTCCGCACAAATAATACAAGTAATCGTCTTGTTATAGACTCCTCTGGAAACGTAGGTATTGGTACTGCGAGTCCTGCAGCAAACCTTCATCTAAAGTCTTCTGGAAATACCGTATTCAAAATTGACAGTAGTTTTTCTGGAAGCACTACCACAGGATTTACAGTCAACACGGTTGGAGATACAAGCGCTGCAGTAATCACTTTCACTAAATCAGACGTAACAAGAGGATCGATTAAGTATGAACACAATGCCACTGCTAGTGATGAGAAAATAACTTTAAGTGTTGCGGGAGGATCTCCTAAGCTTACAATCTTGGGAAGTGGAAATGTAGGTGTCGGTACTTCTACACCTGCTGGCAAACTACATGTATGGAGTGGAGCAGCAATAGCTCCGAGTAGTTTTGCAGATGATCTTGTTGTTGAAAGTGCAGGTGCAACAGGAATATCTATCCTTGCTGGAAATACCAATGGTTCAGTTATCTTTTTTGGAGATACTGATAGCTCAACATCAGGGCGAATTAACTATGAAAACTCAACAGACAGTTTTGGGTTCTTTACCGCTGGAGGAGAGAGGATACGTATAGACTCTTCTGGAAATGTAGGAATTGGAGACACAACTCCAAACCACAAGCTTGATGTAGAAGGAAACATTGGACTCTCAGCTTCAAGTTATATCAACTGGGCTGATACAACAGGCACAACAGGGTATGGATTTAGAGACAATGGAGGAACTATTGAGTATAAAAACAATGCAGGATCATGGGCATCATTCTCCAATACTGCAGGAGGGTGGACTGATGGAGGTACAAACGTATATACAACGACCCTTACGGATAGTGTAGGTATTGGCACCACTACACCAGAATATCTTCTTGATATAAATGACGATGCAACTACAGGTGCAGGGCTTCGTGTTACTGGTGGAGGGGTAGGGGGTCCTCTCGCTATCTTTACGCGGGATGTTGGTTCTACAGGGAGTATCTCTATAAATTCAAGTGGAGGTAGTCCACAGATAACATTTGCTTCTTCTGCAAACACATTTGCTGTTGGTACAAGCGGTTCTACCTTTAAGATTTCTGATAGTGCGGCTGTTGATACCAATGATAGGTTGGTTATAGTTAGTTCTGGAAACGTAGGTATTGGTACTACTACGCCAGGAGCATTATTAGAACTATCAAAAACAAGTGGTACTGCAGACCTTAAGCTAACAGGAAGTGGGGCTAATGTGGTTCATACGGTAACAGATGAGTACGACATTAACTACACACGTACAACAGGGGGTGCAATTATAGACTTTGTAGCAAAAGCTGGAGATGGGACAAGCAATGGGGAGTATAGGTTTGGTCTCAATAGTGGTTCAACAGGTATAAATAAGATTGTGTTATTTGAACCTAATGGCTCAACAATACAAACATCAATAAGCTCAAGCGGTGGAAGTACCTATTTTAATGCGCAGGGTGGAAACTTTGGTATTGGTACTACAGCTCCAGGAGAGGCATTAGAAGTCTATGGTTCATCCAGCAACATAGAAATAAGCAACACTGCAGAAACTGAGTCTGGATTATTCTTTACAGACTCAGCGGCTCCAACGACACAATATGCAAAGATATTGTTTGACTCAGGAAGTACTGCTGGCGGTACAGCTAACACGCTCAACTTCTATACAAGTAGTGCTACTTCACGTTTGACAATAGACAACACTGGAAACGTAGGTGTCGGAGAAACTGCTCCATCATCTATACTCGAGCTAAAATCTACAACCTCGAACAACATTCTTACATTCGAGACAACAGGGTTGGCTGCTACCATTCCTCCTGCATCAAACTTTGGGCAACTCGATTTTTATTCAAGTGACGCATCTGGGCAAGGTGCTGGAAATGTAGCATCTATCAGAGCGTATCAATTTGTTAATTCAGGATTTGCCAGAGCAGGACTAGGTTTCTTTACCGCTGACAGAGAGAGCGATGCTAACCCTGTTGAAAGACTTACTATAGACCAGAGTGGAAACGTAGGTATTGGTACTACGAGTCCAAGTGAAATACTCAGCATAACCGCAGATGCTGGTGCTACAGGACTTACACCAGGAACAATATTGATTGATAACACACAAGCATTTGTTGCTGCAGAAGAATTAGGTGGAGTGTTAGCATTTTCAGCAAGTGGGGATGCAAATAATCCAGCAATCAATGATGTGGTATCTACAATTGCATCAGTAAATATCAATACAGGAAGTCAGTTTGGTTTATCATTTTCAACATTAACAAACACAGACACATCGGTACAAGAACGATTAAGAATAGACCATAATGGAAACATAGGTATTGGTACGGCGAGTCCAAGTGAAGCACTTAATGTTATTGGAAATATTTTAGGAACTGGTCGTATTCGTTCTAAAGCTGGAACACTTGGAGATGTAGCATATGCAAATGGTTCAGACCACAATAATGGATTATATTTCCCTGCTTCCGATACTCTTGCTCTGGTAACAGGCTCACAAGACCGTCTGCACATTACTTCCTCTGGAAACGTAGGTATTGGTACTGATGTTCCAGCATCAAAATTAGATGTAAAAGCGTCTGCAAGCAATCTAAACATATCGCAAGTACTTGCTTCGGATGGTGGATTATTAAGTGCTATATTTTCAGATGGCTCAGAGAATGCATGGTTACGACTCTATACCACTAGTGCATCAGAAACTATTAGGTTAAACACTGCAGGTAATAGTTATTTCAATGGAGGAAACGTAGGTATTGGTACAACAACACCGTCAGATTTACTTACATTGAATAAGTCTGGTGGAGGTAATGAGGTAGGCATTAAGTTTGTTGACCCAAGTAATACTGCTTACGGCGCAAGGGTGTACTTTGATGATACGGATAATGTTTTGAATTTCGGGATTGTTAATTTAGACGTTACCACTGATGCAGTTTCTATTAACAGAAGTACTGGAAACGTGGGTATAGGAACTTCAACTCCAGAACACCTCCTTGATATAAATGACGATGCAGCTACAGGTACAGGACTCCGTGTTACTGGAGGAGGATCTGGAGGAAATCTTGCTACATTTACACGAGATGTAGGGAGTACTGGGACAATAAATATTAACTCAAGCTCTGGAAATCCACAGATATCATTTGATTCTGGTTCAAACACATTTGCTGTTGGTACAGTTGGTACCAGCTTTAAGATTTCTGATAATACCTATATCGGTACCACCGATAGGCTTGTTATCGATAGCTCTGGAAACGTAGGTATTGGTACTGCGAGTCCAAGTCATCCTCTTGAGGTAACAGGAGATGCCTTGTTTGGCACAGAAGGTGTAAGTGAAGTCTTTCTTGGGTCAAGTATAAATAGTGGAACTCATGAAGGACTTGGTATTTGGCATGATGGTACTACAGGGTATATTGCATCAATTGATGCTGGTACTGCTTGGCAAGATATAGATTTTGATGTAAAAGATTTCATTGTAAACGCAAATGCGGGGGATACTAATTTTATAGTTAAGGCCTCTGGAAACGTAGGTGTTGGGACGACTTCTCCAGGTACAATATTAGATGTCTATAATGCAGTTGGCGCGAATGTTCTTACTGTAGGTTCTGGCGTTGCTGCAGCTCGTATTCTATTTGACACAACTAGCATTGCTGCGGGTGACACAAAGATTGATGCAAATACAGATCAACTTCTTTTTTATACTGGAGCTACTGCAAGATTAACTATTCTAGGTAATGGAAACGTGGGTGTTGGAGACACTTCTCCCGCATACAAGCTTGAAGTTGGTGGAGGGGATGTTAATACCGTAGCAGGAGGGTATCGAGACGCAGGTACTTGTGTGGCAGGAACCTGTGCTTCAGATATCAACCTAAAGACAAATGTCGCTTCAGTGTCTAATGCACTTGCTACGATTGCGAACTTAAATCCTGTGTCATTTGAGTTTATCGATACACAGTATGGATCAGGAACACAGTATGGATTTATTGCACAAGAGATTGAGACAGTATTTCCTGAGCTTGTAGGTGTGGCAGAAAATGGATACAAGACAGTACAGTATGGATTGCAAACACAAATATATGCTCTTGCTGCTCTAAAGGAGATTGGAGATGCTCTTAGCATTGATGGTGTTGGAAACATTGGAATAGGTACAAGTACTCCTGAGTACAAGCTTCACGTACTTGGAGATATTGCAGCTACAAGTTTTATAAATATTTCAACACGAGAAGCAAAGAAGGGTATTACATACTTAGACGAAGCTCGAAAGGAAGATATTCTTGAAACATTGAAGGCAGTACAGATTGCAGAGTATCGATACAATTATGAGAGTGATTCAAACCCATTGCGCCTTGGACTTATTGCAGAGGAAGCACCATCTGAAATACTTTCAGTATCTGGAAAGGGTGTAGATATCTACAAGCTTGCGACATTTACCCTTGCATCAGTACAGCAGATTGCAATACAGCTTGAAACTCTTGAGGAGAGAATAGCAGCACTTGAAGCATCTGGAGTTATTGCAGGTTCTGGAGGAGTGTTTAGCACCAGCACATTGAAGAGTGCCTTTGCAGAACTTGGAGTGCTTATTGAAAAGGGGTTCGCACAGTTCGACAAACTTGCCTTCACACAGCTTATCGCACAGAAAGACAGTGCGGGGGAGGCAGCTGCAGGAAATGGAACAATTTATTCTGGAAATAAATTGGTACATGTAGAAAATAGCCAGATAAAGCCAAGTGCGAAGGTGTTCATTACCTTCACATCTCCTGTTGTTGGAAGTTGGTTTATCACTGACAAAGCAAATGGGAGCTTCCGTGTGGTGCTCGACCAGGTGCAAACCGTAGACGTGACCTTTGATTACTTCATTGTTCAGACGGAGAGAGATGTAGAACCTACATCAGAGAGTGGGGTAGTAGATACAGAAAACCCAGTCATTACTATCTTGGGAGCAAATCCATACTACATTGCTACAGGAACTGAGTTTGTAGACCCTGGAGTTTCTATTACCGACAATGTGGATGAAAACCTTTCATACACACTATTTGTAGACGGGTATGCAGCTGAGACGAATCCTCTGGATACATCAGCAGTAGGGTCACACATTCTTACGTACAAAGTACTAGACACTGCAGGAAACCTCGTAACAGAGACCAGGAGTGTGGTTGTAGGGTCAGGCGTGGGACTAACGTCAACAGCAGAGACAGCGAGTACCACACCTGCAGTTGCAACAACAACACCTCCTGTTGTTGAAGAGACAGATACTGTTGCTCCAGAAATAAGCTTGGTAGGAAGCGCAGCAATTGCACTTTCAGTAGGAGATGCATTTATTGATGAGGGTGCTACAGCAATAGATGATGTTGATGGAGACATTACTGCGGACATTGTGGTTGGTGGGGCAGTAGATACTGGTGCTGCAGGACTATATACGCTTACGTACACAGTACTAGACACTGCAGGGAATGAATCTTCAGTATCACGAATAGTTACTGTCTCAGAGGTTGTTGTTGAAGAGGTTGCCACAACAACACCAGAGACGGTTTAGTGATACAGGGTGCTGTGAGATCCAATTGCAATAAAGAAAATAGTGTCAGTATCAACAGTTTCAAAAATTGCTCGAATATTTCCAGTAACATTCATGCTCATACATCCATTGTATTTTCCTGAGAGTGAGTGTATGCGAAGTGATTCGTAGTTTTTCTTGTTAATAAAAAGAGAAAGTTTCTTAGTGAAAGATTGTTGCTGTGCAAGAGTTAATTTTTTAAACTGTTTATCAAATTTTTTATGTCGTGCAATGTACATATATTAAGATTGCATGTCTGCAATAAAAGATTCAACAGTTTTGAATTTTTGCACTTTACCACTTGAATACTCTGAACGCGCAGAATGAACCATCTCTTCAAGGTAGGGAGTCATTCGATACCTTTCAGTAGAAAAAGTTATTTCTTTGTCGCGTACGAACTGCTTTAAAAAAGAGTTTACGACAGTACTTAAGGGAACACCAAGCTCAGTAGCCAGGTCTTTAGCTTCCTCCTTTAACTTTTTGTCTGTTTTTATATTTAAAATAGTGTGTGTGTTCATGTATACCAAAGTATATACAATAGTATTATTATGTCAAATATATTGATAGCGCAGCAGTATTGAGAGGTGTTATGCTTTACACATATGGTCACAATAAATATAAGTGTCTCAAAAGATATTGAAGAAGATGCAATGTTGGACTCTCTTGCAAGTGAACGTGATACAAGAGATGCAGTTTTTATTTCTCATAAAGAAGTATGGAAAAATATTTCAAAATCTCCTATCACAAAAAAGTAATTGCAGTAATACTGAATTACTGATATGCTGAAATCAATGAAAAATATAACATTACAACAAAGAGGTGTGCTTACTCTTCCTAAGAGGGTGCGTGATGCACTGAATCTTTCTGAGGGATCAACATTTAATGTTGAGCAGGAAAATGGGTCAATTATTTTGCGTCCAGTAACTGCATTTGATGCACAGCTTGCAGCAGATATAAAGCAGGGATTAGAAGATATTAAAAAGGGTCGCGGTATCCGATTTGGGAGTATTGAAGAACTTCATAAAAAAATAGACATTCATGGAAATTGAACTTGCTCCTAATGCCATAAAACAATATAAAAAACTTCCTAAATCAATTAAGAAGAAGATAGATAAACAATTCACATATCTTTTAGAAAATTTTAGGCACCCATCCCTAAATATAAAAAAATATGGAGGCAGTGATGATATTTGGCAAGGAAGGATAGATAAGTCATGGCGTTTTTATTTTCATATTGTTAGTCCAGACTATATTATTGTTTCTATTATTAACCATCCAAAATAACAACCTGTCTACAAAGAGGCGTTTTTAGTTCGTGGTATTATTATGTGTATATGTCACGAATAGCAATAAATGGATTTGGAAGAATAGGAAGGGCCTTTTTTAAATTGGCGTTAGAGGAAGAAGATTTAGATATTATAGCCATCAATGATCTGGGAGATCCAGAGAACATGGCATACCTTTTAAAATATGACTCTGTGTATGGGCCAAGCGGGCTTGATGTTAGGGTGGGAGAAGGAAAGCTTGTTGTAAATGGAACGGAGGTTATGCTTTTGAGTGAAAAAGATCCATCAAAGCTTCCGTGGAAGGAGTTAAAGATTGATGTTGCTCTTGAGGCTACAGGATTTTTTGCAAGCTATGAGAAGTCTCAAATGCATTTACAGGCTGGTGCAAAGCGAGTAGTAGTATCAGCTCCAGTAAAAGATGTTCCCCCGAGCGGTATTGTAGGAGCTACGGTAATCATGGGTGTAAATGATGAAAAGCTGCAAACATGTGATATTTCTTCAAATGCATCATGTACTACAAATGCAGGAGGACCACTTGTCACTATTCTTGATGAAAAGATTGGTATTGAAAAAGCTATTCTCAATACCGTTCATGGGTATACTTCTAGTCAAAATATTGTAGACAGCCCTAATAAAAAGATTCGTAGAGGGCGAGCTGCAGGGGTAAACATTGTTCCAAGCTCAACAGGAGCAGCACTTGCAACAACAAAAGCGTACCCTGCATTAGAGGGAAAATTTGATGGGATTGCACTTCGGGTGCCTGTAGTTTCAGGATCTATTGTAGACATTACCTTTATTGCAAAGAAAGACGTGACGGTAGAGTCGGTAAATGAAGTATTAGTAGCAGCAGCACACGAGGATAGGTGGAAAGGTATCTTTACGGTTACCAATGATCCTTTGGTATCAACAGACATCTTAGGAAGCCCGTTTGCATCTATTGTCGATTTAGAAATGACACGTGTGGTAGACGGAAACCTTGTGAAGGTTCTTGCTTGGTATGACAACGAAGTTGGATATACCAATACGCTTGTACAGCACGTAATAACAACAGCAAAATATGCAAAATAAAACAGTATTATTCGCGACAGACCATGCAGGATTCGAATTGAGGGATTTCGTATTACCTCATTTAAAGAACCTTGGGTATGAAGTAGAAGATATGGGACCGAAGAAACAAAAAGAAGGTGATGATTATCCAGATATTATGGCACCACTTGCACAAAAGATATCTGAAAAACCAAATAAATATGTTGGAGTTATCATGGGAGGAAGCGGACAAGGTGAAGCAATGGTTGCCAATAAGTACGAAGGAGTACGCGCAACAGTGTTCTATGGAGGGGATGAAGATATCATTAGGCTTTCCAGAGAGCATAACGATGCAAATGTCCTATCTCTTGGTGCACGGTTCTTAAGTGCTGATCAAGCAAAGAAAGCGGCAGAGCTTTGGTTGAAAACAAAGTTTCCAGGAGAAACAAGACATACACGACGTATTGAAAAAATAGATCCATAATCATGTCACTTGTAATCCCAGCAATACTTCCTAAAAGTTTCTCTGAATTAAAAGAGAAAGTACAGGCAATACAGCCTCATGTTACAAAAGTGCAGTTAGATATTTGTGATGGAAATTATGTGCACAACACTACGTGGCCATATACTGGTGCAGGTCCAACAATTGAAGAAATGTTTCGTCGCGGAGAGCTGCTTCCTGAGGCTGGCACCATTCATTACGGCATAGACCTTATGGTTTCTAATCCAGATGAAGTGCTTGGAGATTTTATATTGCTCGGTGCAACACGAATAATTATTCACTTCAAGAGTACGAAAGATTTCAAAAAAACAGTAGGTATTATTTCTCGTAAGTATGGGTATGACAAAGATTTTGCACCCGATTTACTGTCTGTTGGTATGGCAGTTCCTGTTGATTTAGACCTTACCGAGTATGCTCCCTACCTTCAGTATGTTGATTTTGTTCAGTTTATGGGGATTGTAGATATAGGGAAGCAGGGTCAAAAATTTGATCCTCGAGTGGTTGCAAAGGTTAAAGATTTCCACAAGAGGTATCCAGACATGACCATTCAGGTAGATGGAGGAGTGTCTATGGAGACAGCGCCTGCATTGCTTGCTGCGGGAGCAGACAGACTTGCTGTTGGTTCTGCACTTTTTAATACACCGAATGTAGGTCATACTATAAAAGAGTTTGAGAAATTATCAGAGCATTACGGTACATACGAATAATGTCTATTACAAAAGAACAAATTGCAGAAGTAGAATCAAAAGCACGTGATATACGTGAGACTATTATTGAGATGCTTACCGAAGCAAAGAGTGGTCATACTGCAGGCCCTCTTGGTATGGCAGATGTTTTCTCCACATTCTATTTTCATATTTTAAAACACAATGCTAATGATCCAGATTGGGAAGAGAGAGATAGATTGATACTTTCAAATGGGCATATTGTTCCTGTGCGGTATGCGACAATGGCGCACGCTGGATATTTTCCTTTGAAGGAGGTAATGACATTGCGAAAGTTTGGTACTCGTCTCCAAGGACACCCAGAGCCAGACAGACTTCCAGGATTAGAAACAAATTCAGGACCACTAGGGTCAGGACTTTCGCAAGCCGCAGGTATTGCGTATGGGTTGGATATGGATGGAAAAGAAAACTATACGTACTGCCTACTTTCAGATGGAGAGCTTCAAGCAGGAAACACTTGGGAGGCTGCAATGTTTGCTGGGGTAAATAAACTTAACAGACTCATTTGTGTTATTGATCGCAATAATATTCAGATTAATGGAATGACACAAGATGTTATGCCGCTTGAGCCACTTGCAGATAAATTTAAATCATTTGGATTCCATGTTATTGAAATTGATGGACACTCTATAAAGGAGATTGTTGCAGCGGTAGATGAAGGAAAGGCTCAAAAAGATATGCCGACAATGATTATTGCTAAAACTGTCCCCGGGAAAGGTATTCCAGAGATTGAGGGTGATTATACGTGGCATGGAAAACCTCCAACTCCAGAGGAAGCAGAACGGTTTTTAAAGATTGTACGTAGTTGTGGAGGGAGGGTAACAGAAGAATATTCATAATATGTTAAATACAAACGCAAAATTGAGTGAAAAAGTATTTGATCCTGAAAATGTGAAAGCAGGTTCAACTCGTGATGGATTTGGTCACGGTGTTGTTGAGGCAGGAGAGAAAGATAAAAACGTTGTTGTTATGTGTGCAGACCTTATGGAAAGTACTCGCTCACATTGGTTCAATGAAAAGTTTCCTGACAGGTATATTGAAATGGGGGTTGCAGAGCAAAACCTTGCATCTGTAGCTGCAGGAATATCATTAGTTGGAAAAATTCCATTTATTGCATCGTATGCAGCATTTTCTCCAGGGAGAAACAATGAGCAAATACGTACGCTTATTTCTCTGAAGAAAGCAAATGTAAAAATATGCGGAATGCACGCAGGTGTTTCAGTGGGGCCAGATGGTGCAACACACCAGCAGCTTGAAGATATTGCCCTTATGCGTGTGCAGCCAAATATGATAGTGCTTGTTCCTTCAGATGAAGAGGAGGCACGAAAGGCTGTTATTGCAGCAGCAGAGTACGAAGGTCCCGTGTACATTCGTTTTGGAAGGACGAGTACCCCAGAGATAACAACAAAAGATACTCCGTTTGAAATAGGAAAAGCATTTAGGGTGTGGGAAGGGAAAGATCCTGTGGTAGGCATTATTGCAAGTGGGCCATTTTTGCATAGCGCGCTTGTTGCGGCGAAGAATTTAAAGGAGAAAGGGATAGAAAGTATTGTGTTGAATCTACATACTATAAAACCTCTTGATACAAAGGCATTACTTGCTCTCAGTAATGAGGTGGGAGCTATTGTTACCGTAGAGGAGCATCAGATTGCTGGAGGTATGGGAAGTACTGTTGCCGAGTACTTGGCACAGGTGAAGCCAATGCCAATGGAGTTTATTGGTGTGAAGGATAGGTTTGGACAGTCAGGAAATCCTGCGGAACTTATAGAGCACTATGGTATGGGAGTGTCTCATATTGAAAGTGCGGTACGTAAAGCACTTGATAGAATCTAATGACATTTTTAAAGAACAAATTGTTTATTGCTGTTTTGTTTGGAATTTTTGCCGTGTTTGCGGTTGTTGTGATTATTCAAGCAAGCAGAGGTGATAATTTTTTATATTACGAAGGTGACACAGCAGATGATGTGTTTAATATTATAGATACTCTAGAGTAGTTCTTACAATTCTTGAACCTTGTAGTCTGCAGGAGCATTCTCAAGGAAGTCTAGAAGTTTTCCTCTTTTAAGGAGTCCTTCTTGTGCGCCAATATATTGCACAACAGACATGGAGTTTATAGGTCCCCAGAGAAGCGCATGGTCAAGTGGCTCTCCAAGTGCGAGTGCCGCAACAACAGTTGAAGAGAATGAATCTCCTGCACCGGTCCTGTCTATTGGAGGTTTTGGGTCTGGGTACATGGGCACAAAGAGGTGTCTATTTCCGTCATAGCTATGTGCTCCTCGTGGTCCGTCACTAATGATTGGGATCTTAGGTCCTTTCTTGTGCATCATTACAAGAAGTTTTTCAATGTTACTTTCTTTTGTTTCTAGGATTCGTTGCGCTTCTTCTTTGTTACAAAAGAACAGATATGAAGCTTGATATAGGTCTTTAAGTGCCTCGTACCCTTGGTTTATTTGAAATGTTCCTGGTTGGAAGGCAAGTCGCACATCTGGGTGCCTTTTCACAAAATCCACAATTTCATGTTGAAAGGGAATAGAGTTCTCAGCTAGAGATGAAAGGTACATGTATTTTGGAGGAGCAAGACGGGGGAGTTTGTAATCGTATTCAAAATGCTTCACAAGTATTGTCCGCTCTGCTTTATAACTGAGTACATAGTGGTAGTTACTCCCTATGCCTTTTTGTCTAGTGAGGTACGTGGTGTCAATTCCCTCTTTTTTTAATTGGTTTTCGATTTCATCACCAAACTTATCATCTCCAATCCATGCCATAAGACCACTCTTAAGTCCTAGGCGGTGTGCAGATACTGTTGCATTCGCTGCATTTCCTACTGCAGGGACTACTGTTACTCCTTCAAAAGGAATTTTATCACCCCAGTTCATTGAGATTTTACAGTTTTCGTCATCAATGTCACACGTTATCTCGGGATTTTTAAGTTTAATAAATGCGTCTATAACAGGGTCTCCAATACCCAAAAAATCTAACTTTTTCATATGTGTACTATACCACTAGGGAAAACAGTTTTTGTATCGTGATACGATATGAGTAATGAATACATTACAAGATATTACGGCTGCGCTTGTGGCTCCAGGAAAGGGGATTTTAGCAGCAGACGAAAGTACAAAGTCAGCAAATAAAAGACTGGCTGCAGTTGGTATTGCAGAGACATCAGAGATGAGGCGTGTGTATAGAGAGGTTTTTCTTACTACTCCACAAATTGAAAAACATCTCTCAGGTGTCATTTTATATGAAGAGACGTTCAATGATCACATTAGGTCAGGTGTTCCATTTATAGATATACTCAATCAAAAAGGAATTCTTGTTGGTATTAAAGTAGACCAAGGGGTGATGCCGTTTGGGGCAAAAGAACTTATTACCGATGGGCTTGTTGGGTTGCCAGAGAGACTGAAAGTATTTAAAGAGAAAGGTGCGCATTTTGCAAAGTGGCGAGCAGTTATAACTATTGAAGGAGATGAGCTTCCTACCTCAGAAAACATACACGAGCATGCCGTGAGTCTTGCGACGTATGCAAAAAATTGCCAAGAGGCAGGCATTGTTCCCATTTTAGAGCCAGAGGTGCTTTTACAAGGGGGTCATACGCGTGCCAGGGCGGGGGAGGTTATTACAGAAGTATTGCAAGAGATATTTGTAGAAATTGCCGCACAAGGTGTTGATCCTGAGGCGCTTATTATCAAATCAAGTATGGCAATATCTGGCTCTGATTCAGGGTGCAAAGACACACCAGAAGAAGTTGCAGAAGATACTTTATCTGCATTTCACAATTCAATACCAGAGGAGGTTACCGGGATTGTATTTTTGTCTGGAGGACAAACTGCAGCTTGCGTAACAGCGAATCTTCAAGCTATTGCAGAAAGAAAGGAGGTTATGTGGCAGCTTACCTTCTCATTTGCACGTGCATTGCAGGGAGAGGCTCTTGTGTACTGGGCAGGAGATGATGAGAAGATTGCACACGCACAAGATATCTTTTTGAAGAGATTAGAGCTTGTTGCTTTGGCGCGCGATGGACGGTACAGGAGTGAGATGGAGGAAGAATTACAAGCACTATTATAAAACTATGGCAAAAATATACGTAACAAGGCACATTCCAGAGGTGGGGATTGATATGCTCAAAGATGCAGGACATGAGGTAGAGGTTTCAAAAAAAGACGGAGTACTTGGTAAAGAAGAGCTTATCAGCGCTTTGCAAGAAAAGCCTTATGACGCTGTGTTGTGCCTGCTTACCGATCAGATTGATGCAGAAGTATTTGATGCCGTTCCTACCGCAATGATATTTGCCAACTACGCTGTTGGATTCAACAACATAGATGTTGAGGAAGCCACAAAGCGAAAAATTACCATCACAAATACTCCAGGTGTTCTTACCGAAACAGTTGCAGAGTATACATTCTCTCTTATTCTCTCTTTGCTTCATCGTATTCCTGAGGCGGATGCATTTACGCGAGCGGGAAAATATGAGGGATGGGCACCAGAGTTACTTCTCGGAAAAAATATTGCAGAAAGTACCATTGGTATTTTAGGTGCCGGGCGCATAGGGCAGCAAGTTGTAAAGCATGCATATAATTTTGGTGCAAAGATTATATACAATGATATTAAGCAGAATGAAGGCTTAGAGAAAGAAGTTGGAGCGGTGTATAAAAAAGATATCAATGATGTTTTTAAAGAAGCAGATATTATCTCAGTGCATGTACCATTGCTTCCCGCAACGCACCATTTAGTTTCAAAAGAGAGACTAGAGCTTATGAAAGAAAGTGCATTCCTTATCAACACCTCAAGAGGGCCTGTTGTTGATGAAAAAGCTCTTGTTGAAGTGCTTCGTGCAGGAAGAATTCGTGGTGCAGCATTGGATGTATATGAGCATGAGCCAAAGCTAGCTCCAGGACTTATTGAATTTCCAAATGTCATCATTACGCCTCATATTGCATCAGCCACAGAGAGTACCCGTGGAAAGATGGCAGAACTTGCAGCACAGAATATTATTGACATGCTGAAAGGAAAGACACCCAAGCATGTAGTACAATAGAGATATATGAGCAACGTACAATTTCAAGATCAAAGGAGCAGTTATACTGTGGCTAAGAAGAAGGGGTTGAGTAGTACGGTTATTAAATATGGACTCGCAAAGGATGAGAAAGGAGCACAAGTTGTGCTTCTCATTATTGCTGTTGTGGCGATTCTTATTGGAGGATTCTTCTTCTTTGGTGGGGGAGGAGCTTCAGAAGGTGACGCACCAAACACNCTTCCTGAAGGACAATTTATTCCATAATATGTATAAAAAAGAAAAAGGATTTACACTCATAGAGCTNTTGGTGGTAGTAGCAATCATAGGAATGCTCTCTTCTGTTATACTCTCGTCTCTTAATCAGGCGCGGTCAAATGGCCGTGATGCNAGNCGTGCNCAAGACATAAANCAGTTCCAGACTGCGCTTGAAATATANCGCAATGACAATGGNAGGTATCCAATTTC
This sequence comes from Candidatus Wolfebacteria bacterium, assembly GCA_002400985.2. GTDB lineage: Bacteria > Patescibacteriota > Minisyncoccia > Phycocordibacterales > Phycocordibacteraceae > Minusculum. Next base: position 23,945 of record NVRX02000007.1, on the reverse strand, counting down.
TACATGGGCACACAGTGCAGGTGGTGGAGANACTAATTGGAATNCTCTTGAAACAGCGCTTGCCCCATATATTGCAAGTTTACCGTTAGANCCTGTAAATACAGGTTCAGCAGGATATACTAACGATCAATATATCTANTCATACTATGCCAATATATATGGACTTTCTGGNGGNTGGTACATGCTTGTNTGGGAGTTGGANAATCCAAAGCCTTCATTTGAAAANACNGATGGTGTAACTACCTGTAATGGTACGGTGTTCCACTATGGAAATGGATCAAACGGAATTGTAACTTCAGGCGGAAGTTGTTAAATAAAAGTTGCAAAAAACCTATAAATAGCTATACTCCACTCCACAATGATTGAACTAAAAGCAACACCACGAGCAGAACGTGGAAAGAAACTAAAAACACTTCGAGAAGAAGGTGTTCTTCCTGCTGTNGTNTATAGCGGAAAGGTAGAGTCTCAAGCTATTTCTGTTTCAGAAAAAGATTTTGTAAAGATTCTTCGAGATTCTGGAGAAACAGCTCTTGTTACTCTAAAGGGTCTTGATGCAGAGCATGAGGTACTNATNCANGANATTAGTGTTGACGTTATAAAAGGAAACCCAACACATGTTGATTTTTATGTAATAGANCGAGGAAANGANATTGANGTTACTGTTCCTCTTGAGTTTGTTGGAGAAGCACCNGTAGAGAAGTCTGGNGCACAGGTTGTNAAGGTTCTTCANGAAGTTTCAATTAAAACTACACCAGGAAANATTCCTGCACATATTGANGTTGATGTTTCTGTTCTTGCAGANCTTAGTGATCGAATCCAAATCAANAATCTTGTNGTTGCTGAAGGCGTAACNATNNTNAATGGTGCAGATGACGCAGTAGCTATTGTGCAAGAGAAGGTTGAGGAAGTAGAAGAGGANGTAGTGTCTGTNGACATGGANGCNGTAGAGGTTGAGAAGAAAGGAAAAGAAGAGGGAGATGAAGGAGATGAGAAAGACTCAGGTGAAGAAGAAAAGAAGNCAGACGAGTCATAAGGAAAACCCCGGCAACTGCCGGGGTTTTTTTGATATACTAGCANGGATGTTTANGTACATACTNTTTTTATTATTTGCACTCATNCCNCTGACACTTCANGCGGATGTTGTTTCGGATAGACGTGCTGCNCTTGAAGCAGANCTTGTTGTTATTGAGCAGCAAATTGCTCAGCAGCAGGTACTGCTTGATGANAAGTCTNGNGAGCGCACAAGCTTGGAACGNGANGTGGCAATTTTAGATGCNCAGATTAGAAAGTCAGAGCTTCANATNCAAGCTCGNACTATTGCAATTCGAAAACTAAATACNGGNATTTCACAAAAACAAGAAACGATAGGTGCACTNGGTACNAAGCTAACTCGCGAAAAAGCTTCNCTTGCNCAAATACTACGGAAAACAGATCGGATAAATAATGTAACGCTTATTGAGGTTGTNTTATCNCAAGANACAATTTCCGAATTCTTTGGTGACCTAGATACATTTTCAGATATTAANCTNGCACTAACACTTTCTTTTGGAGATCTTGAAGANACACGAGAACAAACAAAAGAAGANAAAGTTGTTCTTACAGGAAAGAGAGGAGATGAGATTGANCTTAGNCAATTACANGAGCTTGAGCGTGGAAAGATAGCNGTNTTTAAAAAAGAGAAAAATAANATTCTNGATATTACAAAAGGNGAAGAGGGNGCGTATCAAACATTGGTAAACACAAGTAAGAAAAGTGCTGCGGAAATNCGNTCAGAACTTTTTTCACTTAGAGACTCTGCAGCTATTCCGTTTGGNGAGGCATTAGCACTTGCAGAGAAGGCTGGNTCTGCTGTTGGTGTNCGCCCTGCTGTTATTTTGGGAGTANTGAAACAGGAGACACGCCTCGGGGAGTTCTTGGGTACCGGAGTATGGTTTGAAGATATGCANCCTACNAGAGACAAACCAGTATTCCCATACATTATGGATGTGTTAGGGCTCGATCCTGCATCGGTTCCAGTATCAAAGGCTCCAAGTTATGGATGGGGAGGAGCCATGGGACCTTCTCAGTTTATTCCATCAACATGGGTATGTTATGGAGGGTTTATTAATGTAAACACTAATGACTGTAATAATTCAAAGCGGTCGCTATCTTGGGACGATTTCTGGCAAGGGCCGTGGGAGTACAAAGCAAGCAAGGATCGTATCCGTGTAGCACTTGGCTCAAATACCCCTTCAAACCCATACAACAACCAGCATGCCTTTACTGCTACCGGCATGCTTATGGCAGATAATGGGGCAGATAAAGGTACGTGGGCGTCTGAACGTCTTGCAGCCCTCCGCTATTTTGCAGGGTGGAGAAATGCTGGCAAGTCACAATATGCCTTCTACGGAGATTCAGTTATGGATCATGCAGATTTCTTCCAAGGACAGATCGATATATTATATGGCAGCTAAAGGTTGCCAAATAGCGTAGTTTTGCTACACTCCTGGCTACATATGAAAAAGGAAACACATCCAAAAAATCATCGACCGGTTATCTTTGAAGACACCTCAGCAGGTGTTCGGTATTTGATTACATCTACAATAAATACCACAGAGACTGACAAGTGGGATGATGGTGTTGAGTATCCTAAAGTTTCTATTGAGGTCTCAAGTGCATCGCACCCGTTTTATACAGGAGAAGACAGAACTATTGATAGGGCAGGACGAGTTGAACGATTTAAGGCTCGAGCAGCAAAAGCAGCAAAAAAATAACAAACGCGCCCAACGGGCGTTTTTTGTTATATGCTGTGTAGTATAGATATGGAATACGATCCTTCATTTAAAGATAATCATAAAACGCAATTTTTTGCTCAAGAGTATGAGCGGCTTTCGCGTGAGATGGAAACACTTATATCTGACGCAGAAGGAGATGAAGAGCTTAAGGAACTCGCCGAAGAAGAAATAGCAGTACTCAAGGAGTCTCAAGATGCAATGCTAAAAACTATTGAAACTATTGTAAAAGAAGAAGAGGAAGAGCAATCTGTTGCAAAGAAGGCAATTATGGAGTTTAGGGCAGGAGCTGGAGGAAATGAGGCAAATATTTTTGCATTAGAGTTAAGAGACATGTACATGAAGTATGCAGAGTCCAGGGGGTATAGTTCAAAGTTTATAGATGACTACACCATTGAAATCACAGGAAAGGGTGTGTACGAAGATTTAAAATANGAAACAGGAGTNCATAGAGTNCAGAGNGTTCCTGANACAGAAAAGTCNGGGAGAGTTCACACTTCTACAGCTTCTATTGCTGTTCTTCCTATTNGAGACAAGTCTACGTTTGAAATTGACCCTTCAGATATNGATATGGAGTTTTCTCGTGCAGGAGGAGCAGGNGGGCANAATGTAAANAANGTTGAAACAGCNGTGCGTCTTATTCANAGGCCAACAAATATAGATGTTAGGTCTTCAAGTGAGAGAAGNCAGCTTGCAAACCGNGAAAAAGCNATGGAAATCCTTACNGCAAAGCTTGAGCTNAAGCATGAGGTAGAAGAGGCAGCAAAACATGCAGATGNGCGNCGTTCGCAGATTGGTACGGGNGATAGGTCTGAAAAGATACGAACATANAANATTTTACAAGANCGNGTAACAGATCATCGTATTAAAGAGTCTTGGCANAACCTTCCAAAAATAATGAGTGGNGGTATAGGNGAGATCATAGAAACCTTGAAATCAAAGGAATCTGCTATTGCAGAATAAGGTTTTATTTGATAGTGTAGCGCACACATATGGCAATTACAGGAACACCAACAGTAGAAGCACTTGCGAAGTCAGGCGCGCATTTTGCGCACGTAAAAAGCAAGCGACATCCTTCAATGAAGAAGTTCATTTTGGGTACAAAAAACAAGATGGATCTTATTGATCTTTCTGCTACTGAGGAGTTTCTGGATACAGCCAAAACTACTATTGAGCGATATGGTGCAGAGGGGAAGAAGATAATGTTTGTTACAGGAAAAAACGAGTCTATAAAAATCACACGTGCTATCGCAGAGGATCTAGAAATGCCATTTGTTGCAGGACGTTGGCTTGGAGGTACGTTTACAAACTTTACAGAGATTCGAAAACGAATTAACCGAATGGCAGATCTTGAGAGTTGGCGAGAGAGTGGAGAGCTTGAAAAGAAATACACAAAGCTTGAGCGACTTATGCTTTCTCGAGAAGAGAACAAGCTAAAAATTCGAATGGGTGGTCTCGCAGGACTTACAAAGATTCCTGATCTTGTTGTTATTGTTGATACAAATGCAGAGAGTATTGCAGTAAATGAAGCAAGACTAACAGGAGTTCCTACCATTGGTATTATGAGTACTGACTGTGACCTTACAGATGCAACATATCCTATTGTTGCAAATGATGCCTCAGTAAAAACAGTTACATATATTCTTGAAGAACTTTCAGCTGCATTTAAGAAGGGGCAAGGGAGGAAAGTAAAAGAAGACGAGAAGAAAGAAGCAACAAAGAAAGAGGAAGAGAAAAAAGAAGATTCTAAATAAGGAAAGGTTATACGTTAATTTTTTATATACATGAGTATTTCAACAGACGACATCAAAGCACTACGACAAAAAACAAGTGTGTCTATCATGCAGTGCAAGAAGGCACTTGAGGATGCAGATGGAGATATGGAGCAGGCAATTGTACTACTCAAGAAGCGAGCGGGAGCTATTGCAGAGAAGAAGTCAGGTCGCGACCTAGGAGCAGGTACGGTAATGTCATATATTCACGGTGGAGAAGTGGGGTCGTTAGTTATGCTTTCATGCGAGACAGACTTTGTTGGAAAGAATAAAGATTTTGTTGCGCTTGCTCGAGAAATCGCAATGCAGGTTGCAGCTTCTGATGCGAAGTACATTTCAGACTCTGAGATTACTCCAGAAGCCAAGGAGGCTGCACACAAGGTCTTTGTAGAGGAGGTACAGGACAAGCCTGAGGATATGCGTGAAAAGATACTAGAAGGGAAGATGAAGAGCTATTTTAAGGATATGGTCATTCTTTCTCAGCCATATATTAAAGATCCTTCGAAGACTGTTGCAGACCTTTTGAGTGAGGCAACCCAAAAGTTTGGGGAACGTATTGAGATTACGCGCATTGCGCGCTTTACCGTACGGGGTTAGCATACCCTGTACATGGCTTCCATGTATCTCTTTTTAATTTTCTTCACACTAACAACCCTATTTGTAGGGATGGTTTGGTTTGAGCGAAAACGCGACCAAAAATTCCTTGAAAAAAGACGTGCGCAGTTCGATATGTTTATGCGTGAGCAAGAAGAAATTTTTTCTTCACTTGATATTATTCAAGCTCTCGAGTACATTATGCGATATCTGGCATTACAGATATCACACGGTGTAATTGCATTTCTTCACTTTATGGCCAGAAGAAGTGAATTGTTCCTGCGTAAGGCACGTAGGAAAATAAATGCAGCAAAGCCGCCTCAGGAAGAACCTTCACACTTTGTGAAAGCAATGAGAGAGGCAAAAGAAGAATAAGGTATTGCCACCTTAGCTCAGTTGGCTTAGAGCGGCGCTCTTGTAAAGCGCAGGTCCTCGGTTCGATCCCGAGAGGTGGCTCAAAGATATAGAAAAAACCATCCATTAGGGTGGTTTTTTCTTGACGTGGGTTTTTTAAAAATGTACCTTGATTATAGGAATGATCCTTTAACCAATATGAAAGGGGGTCCGTTATGGATGCTCAAGAAGTTGATGAATTAAACGATATGTATCCTATTGGGACTCGTATTGTGAATGGGGGAACTATAGAAGTTTTTTCAATCAAAAATAATGATAATTTTGTCATTATTAATGCAAAAGATGCTATTACTGTAGGTGATGGCTCGACACGCAAAGTAAAGAAGGGAAGAGCAAAGCCTGCAAATAAAATAGCAGTTAATGTTTTTCGCTTACTAGAATTATATGGCATTCCCACTGCATTTGTAAAACAAGATAGTAAAACATCTTTTATTGCGAAGCATTGTAAAATATTTCCATATAAAATTTCTGTTCGGAGGAAAGCAAACGGTTCACTGTTAAAACGTAAGCCAAAAATTTCTGCGGGACAGCGTTTTAAAGAACCTTTGATTGATTTTTACTTAAAAACAAAAAATAACAAATGGAGAATGCACAATTTTCCGTGCAATGATCCGTTCATACGTTTTTCTGTTGATCAATTAGGTAAGATTTGTGAAATTAACTTACATCACCCGGCAAAGCCGTTTTATGCTGGAAGTCCATTCAAAAGACTTTTTCCTTCAGAGGTATTTGCCTTAGGGGAACAAAAAATTCTTTTTGATGAAATGACGAACACTGCACGCAATGTGTTTTATGCTCTTGAGACAGCATGGAAACGTCAAGGAATGACGCTTGTTGATCTAAAAATTGAATTTGGTTTAACTCAGCAAGGTAAACTTGTTGTTGCGGGCATCGTGGATATTGATTCTTTAAGCCTTCTTGATAGTCTTGGAAAACATTTTGATAAACAAACATCTGAAAATGCTGGTTCAGTTAAAGATGTTCAGAAATGTTACATTGCTGTCGCAAAAATGACTGAAAAGTTTATTCCATAAAGTGGTTACAAAATAAAAAGAAGGGAGCCTAACCAGCTCCCTTTCTCTATTGCTCAGTACTGGTTGCTGTTTCTATAGGTATTCGTTCTGTAAGTTCAGAAAGCGTGGTAAACCCTTGTGAGTGTTCTCCGTTGATAATAAAGGCAGGAAGTTCTTCTCGTGTTATCTCATGGATGGCAATAAGTGTTTTAAGGGCTGGAAGGTCAAGGTCATAGTCAAAAGAGTATACGCGGAGTCCGGGAAGGTCATTGCGGAGTTTTGTAAGTGCGTATCCTGCTCGTGTGCAGTCCTTGCAGTCATTTGTATAGAAATATAGTACGGGGATAATGCCTGTATCACATTGCTCAGATACTCGAGCAAGAAGAAGACTGTCTTTAATTTGTAGTAAGGAATACTGCTCTTTGATCCTTAGTACCTCAGCATTGTTTGTTCCAAGACGTGCTTCTGTTGCTTGAAGTCTGTCTCCAAGAGATCCAAGCTCTCGAGAGAGTAGCGGTGTGTCTGCAAGTGCTTCACACGATACTTGAGAAAGAAGTTCAAACTGAGTTTCTAGAGAAAGGATATCAATAGCAATCTGATCTTGGATTCCTTGGAGTTGTGTTATTCGGATTCCAGATATTTTATCCCCAATAAAAAGAGCAGTACCAAAAATAGCAATGGTAATAAAAAGCGCTATTACATATGTTCGAGGGTTTGTTTTGTTCATGTTTTATCTCCAGCTATTTTTCTTTATAAAGACTGCATCAAAGAGTGCCTTAGTAAGCCATAGTGGGCCGAAGATACCATAGAGAAGGATATAAAGCACGAGACCTTTGTCTGGCTGCACTTTTTCACCTCCAATATATTTTCCTGCGAGTACCAGTATTGAAGTAAGGATAAAGAGTGCAAGTGTTACGTACATTATTGCTGTTGGAGTAATGGTGTACCAGTCAATAGCAAGTGGGTTGAAATAAAACGCAGAGAAGCCAATAGTTTGGAATTCAACTACTTTTGTAACGGCAGCGAATGCAGTACTTTTAAGCATTACAAATGGCATGTATGCTGCTGCAAGTATTGAAATAAAGGTAAGTGGAAGAATAAGGAATCCAAGGTATACATTTTTCGTATTAAAGAAGAGGTGCTTGTATGGTCGTACATTTCTTAGAAAACCATATGCCCATCGTACTCGTTGTTTAAAGAGAGGCTTAAAGGTTTTTGGTGCACGTGTATACACTACTGACTTTGGTGCATTTTCAATAAGGTATCCAGCCTCTTGCATACGTAGTCCCATTTCAAGGTCTTCCGTATTATGTGCTGATTTGAATATTCCAATAGTTTCAAATACTTCTTTCTTATATAGAGAGAATGGTCCAGGAGTTATAAACTGTGCATTTGCATCTGCAAAGACTCTGCGGAAAAGCATTCCAACTTCATATTCAGCTTTTTGCATATGTTGGAAGAAAGACACGGGAGTGTCCACTTTGATAGCGGGAGTAACAGCCATTGCGTCTGTTGCTTCAAAAACTTTTATAGATTCAAAAAGGGCGTCAGCGTTTACAAAAGAGTCAGCGTCTAAGCATCCAATGATATCTGCACGAGTATTTTTTATTGCAAGGTTAAGTGCTGTATGTTTTCCACCGTTTTCTTTATAAGAAATTGTTACCTGTGGATTGTTTTTAAATTCTTTCAAAGATGCGTGTGTTCCATCGGTGCTTCCATCATCTACAACATGTATACGTAGTTTTCTTGAAGGGTATTCCAAATTAAGGAGAGAGTGTATTGTTCCAGCTACAGTATCTTGCTCATTGAAACAGGGGACAATAATTTCAACTTTAGGGTGGTAGGCAAGCCCTTTTGTTTCAGGAACAGACATTCTGAGACGTTCTACAAAACCAATTAAAAGTAAAACCTCAAAGTAGAGGATGGAGAAAAAGAAAGTCCACGTGAGAATGCTCAACATTACAGGCATCCTAGCATGATTTAAGCCATTTTTTAATTGACAGAATTACGCTATACTGGCCTCTATATGGACGGCAGCAGACATCCGCTATCTCACACTATCCGTGAAATGTACGACATCTTCTCTGAGATGGGATTTTCAATAGATATGGGGCCAGAGATAGAAACAGAGCATTACAACTTTGATGCANTNAANGTTCCGAAAGATCATCCTGCNNGAGATATGCAAGANACNTTTTATCTTGAAGATGGNAGNGTGCTTCGTACACANACAAGNCCNGTNCAGATTCATCACATGGAAAATAACAAACCTCCTATACGNACTATTGTTGCAGGNAGGGTGTATAGGAATGAAGCAACTGANGCAACGCANGAAGCACAGTTTCATCAGATTGAAGGTCTTGTTNTAGANAAGGGGATTACNCTNGCNCATTTNAAAACANCNCTCATGCANGCNCTNTCAAAATANTTNGNAAAAGAAACAGAGCTTAGGTTNCGNCCAGGGTATTTNCCATTCGTGGAGCCTGGTGTTGANGTNGATGTATTGTGGGAGATGCCAAATGGAGAAAAGAAGTGGCTTGAAGTNNTGGGNGCAGGNATGATNCANCCAAATGTANTGGAGGGNGTTGGNATNGATCCNAAAGANTATTCAGGATTTGCATTTGGTACAGGGTTGGAGCGTCTTTCTATGTTCAAGCATGGCATTGAAGACACTCGTAGATTTACAACTCCTGATTTGAGAGTTATTGATCAGTTTTAAATATGATAGTTAGTTATAAATGGATACAAGAATACTTTGATGAGCCGCTTCCGGATGCGGAGGAGCTTGTTCGTCTTTTAACATTACATTCATTTGAAATAGAAGGAGTAGAGAAAAGAGGTGAAGATACTCTTATAGATATCGATGTGCTTCCAAACAGAGCGCATGATTGTTTAAATCATCGAGGTATAGCAAAAGAGGTTGGAAGTATTTTGGGGAGAGATCTTCATATAGATCCATTACGGGAAGATCTTTTAAATCTGCCGGAGAGTGAAGACATACAAGCATTAGTAGATGATGACCTAGAGGATACAAGTACCATTGCTATTTTAGTGCGTGGGGTTTCGATAAAAGAATCTCCAGATTGGCTAAAAGAAAAACTTACCGTACTTGGACAACGTTCAATAAATAATATTGTAGACATTACAAACTACGTCATGCTCAATATGGGTCAGCCGCTGCACGCATTTGATGCAAAAGCTTTTGGAGATGGTGTAGTTCGCATTAAAAGAGCTGAAGAAGGGGGGAAGCTCATATTACTTGGAGATATAAACGTAGAACTTACAACAGAAGACATTGTAGTGTCCGATGGGTCTAACGCGCTTGATGTTGCAGGTATTCGTGGAGGTATAGACGCAGAGATTGATGAGAGTACAAAAGATATTATTATTTCTTCGTCTCACTTCAATCCAACAATGGTTCGCAAAACTGCACAGAGATTAAAGCTTTGGACAGATGCAGCCAAGAGGTTCCAAAATAATCCAACACAATATTTCTCTGAGCATGGTGCTCGAGAGTGCGTAGAGATAATTTTGGATCTTGCCGGAGGAGAGGTTATTGGTATGGCACGTGCAGGGAGTAAGTTGCCTAAGTATGCTCATGTTGAGCTTTCTGTGGAGCGAGCAAACAACCTCCTCGGATTATCACTTACGCGTGATGAGGTATTGGATATATTAAAGCGTCTGGGTGCATCGTGGAGTGGAGATGATGTACTTACTGTGGAGATACCTCATGAGCGTATGGATTTGCGCATAGAGGAAGATCTTATCGAAGAGGTGGGAAGATTGTACGGATACGACAAACTTCCTGTCGCAGAGCTTCCTAAGCATGAGGCATCAAAACCTCACAATATGTTTTTGGTCTTTGAGCTTGTTCGAGACCTGCTTACAAAAGAAGGGTTTTCTGAAGTATATACATATGTACTGCGAGACAAGGGTGTGATGAAGTTGCAAAATGCATTAAATACAGAAAAGAGTTACTTACGTACCGGTCTTACTGAAGGGTTAGAGGACGCCATCGTTTTAAATAAGAACAATCTCCCATTGCTTGGAAAAGAACATGTAGATATTTTTGAAATAGGAGACGTATTTGGTAGTAATGAGAAAACATTCCTGGGTATAGCAACAAGCAGAAAGAAGAAAGAAAAGATATTTGAAGATATTCGCGTGAAGCTTGTTGAAGCATTTGGTTTGGATGTCTCAGGAAAAATTATAGGGAATGTTTTTGAGATGGATATAACTTCTGTTATTGAAAATATAAAAAATAAAAAGCTTCCAGAGTATCAAGCACCAGAAGTACAGTTTAGTATTCCGTCTGCATATCCATTTGCGCTTCGAGATGTTGCTGTGTGGACTCCAGAGGATATGCCAGAGAAATCTGTTCGAGAAAGCATTAGATCTGAAGCAGGAGAATTGTTGTACAGAATAGATCTTTTTGATGAATTTAATAAAGAAGGGAAAACATCGTACGCATATCACCTTGTATTTCAATCAACAACAGAAACTCTCTCAGATGATGAAATAAATATTATTATGGAGAGAGTGTATGACACACTTCGTGCACAGGAGGGATTTGAAATTAGGTAAATTATTATGGAAATTGCTGATCATAATTTTAATAAAGTTAAGGAGATTGAGAAATGGAAGTGGCCGGAGAGGCGAGGGTGCTAGAATTGACACTTGAAGTGCTCGTGGGGAGCATTCATGCATATCTCTTGCCATTAAAAACGTGTGCTATTGTTAGGTGATGAAAAATGTAAAATGTAAACTCTCAATATTATTTATTGCAATTGTTCTATTAGCAGGATTTGGATTAGTAAGTTGGAATAAATCATATAAAAGTGAAGAAGAAAAAATTGTTAAAATCGGTTACTTGGCAATTGCAGGAGCATTGCCATTATTTATAGCCAATGATCAAGGGTATTTTAAAGAGGGGGGAATTACTGTTGAGTTAGTACAATTTAACACTAGTAACGAAATTGCGATTGCCGCGGCCTTGGGTAAAATTGATGTCATAGGTATAGGAGCAACAAATGCAGTTTTAGATGCATCAGTAACGTCTGGTAAAAAGTTTGAAGCTTTTGCAACTATCGGATATGTTAAAGCAACAAAAGATAGAAAGTCTACAGATGCTTTAATCATGAGAAATGGTCAAAGTATTTTTGATATCAAAGGTAAAAAAGTTGCCTTCTTTCCAGGCTCTGTAAGTCGTGTGTTTGCTGAAATAGTATTTCCCCAAAATGGTATTGCTATAGATGAAATTGAATATATTGAATTACCACCATCTGCATGGAAAACATCATTAGATACAGGTGTTATTGATGCAGTGCATGTTGTTGAGCCATTTATTCAGATACTGCTTGCTGATCCAAATAACACTGTGCTGATTGACGGGTATCTGGCAGAGGTAATGCCTGACGTTCCGTTGTCTGCAGTCTGGATTGTTGATGGTCAATTGTCGAAAAAACAAGAAAGAAAAATTGTTATAGCTTACAAGAAAGCAATAAATTTTGTGAGTGAAGATAGAGACACTGCATTAAAATCTTTCGAATCATTTACTAAAATGCCGGCTGTACTTTATAGTGAAATTGGTTTAAACAAATGGAGTATGATGGATAATTTAGATTCTCAAAAATCATTAAAATCATTTGTAGAATTATTGGATACAAGAGGTGCAATAAAAGATATTCCTAAAAGTTATATTTGGATTGATTAATATGGTAAGTGTTTCAAATGGAGTTGTTAGAATTGAATCTTTCTCATTGAATATTCCATCTTTCTCATTACAGGACAAATGTGTTCATGTTATTGGCTCTAATGGTTCTGGAAAATCTACTTTTTTACGTGTTGTCGCAGGAATTTTAGATTTAACAGTTGGAAAAAGAATATTACCAACAGATTTAAAAGTTGGTTATGTTCCTCAAAATTATCGTTCATCCCTAATGCCTTGGCTTTCTGCTCGCGATAATGTGCAGCTAATTTCAAAATCTGACGAATGTATAAAAAACTTATTAAAACTGGGATTTAAAAAATCAGATCTTGATAAACGTCCACATCAATTAAGTGGGGGACAATGTCAAAGAGTTGCGATTGTGAGAGATGCCATAGATGAACACGATTTACTTATATTAGACGAGCCATTTTCTGGTTTGGATATATATACAATTCCGCTTGTTGGAAAATTATTAAAAGAAAAAATGGACAAAGGTATGAAAATAATTTTAACTTCTCACACCTCTTTACCTAAGTCAATGACAAGTAACCTTGCAACCGTGCAGGTGGTGCGCATATCAGATAATACCGCAGAGGTAAGAGATGAAACATGAAAGCACTATTAATTTTATTGATAGTTTGGGGTATCGCAGCAAGTTTTGTTAATTTGCATCATGTGTTTTTGCCAGAACCATTAGGAGTGCTGCAGTCATTATGGAGTGAGATTATAAACGGAAAATTACTCGATAACTTCTTAATGACATTTGGCAGAGTATTCGCTGGACTGTTGGTGGGTATAGGATTGGGCGCTCCCTTGGGGATTCTTATTGGGATTTCTAAAAGGGTTCGTAAGCAGTTGCTGCCATTGATCGAGATTTTTCGTAGCATACCTACCTCAATGTTATTTCCTGTATTTATTGTAGTTTTTGGAATAGGTGAAATCGCAAAGCTTGTTATTGTCGCATCTGCAACATTTCCAATTATGGTGATAAGCACATTTACCGGCATGGCAGAACGCAAAGAAAATCAAGATCGTCGAGACTATCTCGAACTTCATAAAGGTGTTTTGTCTTGGAAAATAAAGGTGCTTGCTTTAATTTGGAATGCCTTACCTTCTATAATTGGCGGATTAAAAGTTTCTATTTCTATTGCTCTTGTATTAACAATTGTGACAGAAATGTTTTTCATCGCATCTTCTGGTGTAGGTTGGGCGGCGAATCAAGCATATCAAGCATTTAATTTGGATGAAATGTATATGTATATATTTGCAGTTGGCTTAATAGGTTTGGGCATAAATCTGGTGTTTGATAAGTTGGTAGGAAAATTTTTTAAAACCATTTAAATAAAATAAGAAGAATTATTCCTTTTTGGTCAAGAAATAAAGAGTTAAAAATATACTCTGGAAACCTAGGAGAAGATTAAAAAACCCAGCCTAGGCTGGGGTTTTTTTAATGTATTTGGTTACAGTTTGACAAGCATTGACCATGACAGGGTCGAAACCCTCCAAACACAGTTGAAGAGTGTGTTTTACACAGTATATTGTCAATAATGTCATTAAATATTCATTAACATCAAGCCGTGTCAAAAAGCTTATTTTATGCTAAAATAGCCTTAATTAACAGTATATATGGCAAAAGGAAAGCAAGATTCAAAAGGCAGCTATAGCGCCAAAGATATTACTGTTCTCGAAGGTCTCGAGCCGGTACGGAAGCGTCCGGGTATGTACATTGGTACTACTGGGCCAGACGGACTCCATCACTTGATATGGGAGGTTTTTGACAACTCTAGGGATGAGGCAATGGCAGGAGAGGCTGACAATATAGAAGTTACACTTCTTCCAGATTCAACAATTCGCGTTGTAGATAACGGACGAGGTATTCCTGTAGATAAGCATCCAAAGACAAAAGTTTCAGCCCTTGAAACTATTATGACAACCCTCCATGCTGGAGGAAAATTTGGTGGAGAAGGGTATAAAGTTTCAGGTGGTCTTCACGGTGTGGGAGTTTCTGTAGTAAATGCATTGTCTGTTATGACAAGGGCTGAAGTGCATAAGGGAGGAGATGTATATATGCAGGAGTACAACATTGGGAAAGCAAAAGCTCTTGTAAAGAAAATTGGAAAAAGTAAAGAAAAGGGAACTGTTATTACATTTCGTCCAGACGATAGTATTTTTGAAACAGTTGAATTTAGTTGGGATAAAATAGTCGCTCATCTGCGACAGCAGGCGTATCTCGTAAAAGGTGTACGTATCAGTATTCTTGATGCAAGAAATGCAGAGATTCCTGATCTTGCAGGAAAATTTTATCTTGCGGATCTTGCTATAGAAATGCCGTCACAATCTTTCTATTTTGAAGAAGGCCTACGGTCTCTTGTTGGGTTTAGGAATCAATACCAAACACCGGTACATAAAAACATCTTTTATGTAGATAGGACCATAGGAGATGTACAAGTTGAAATTGCCTTGCAATATGTGGAGGATATTTCATCTCGTCTTACTGCGTTTGCAAACAACACACATAACCCAGACGGAGGAACACATATGACAGGTTTTAAAACTGCACTTACACGTACGCTCAATGTCTACTCAAAAAAGAACAATCTTACAAAAGATGAGTCATTCACAGGAGACGATGTGCTTGAAGGCATTACCGCTGTTATTTCAGTAAAGCTTCCAGAGATTCAGTTTGAAGGACAGACAAAATCAAAACTTGGTTCTGTTGAAGCACGTGGTGCGGTAGAGACTGTATTTGGAGAAGGATTTTCATATTTCTTAGAGGAAAACCCTGATGATGCAAAACGTATTATTGGAAAGATTGCTCTTGCGCTTAAGGCGAGGAAAGCTGCGAAAGCTGCGAAAGACAGTGTGCTCAGGAAAGGTGCGTTAGAGGGAATGACACTTCCAGGAAAGCTTGCAGACTGTTCAAGTAAAAGTGCAGAAGAATCAGAAATCTTTATTGTAGAGGGAGACTCAGCGGGAGGATCATCAAAACAAGCTCGAGATCGAAGGACGCAAGCTATTCTTCCTCTTCGAGGAAAGATTCTTAATGTAGAACGAGCTCGTATTGATCGAATGCTCGCAAGTGCCGAGATCAAAGCTCTTGTTATAGCTATGGGTACAGCCATTGGAGATGTGTTTGATATTTCAAAGCTTCGATACCATAAGATTATTATTGCTACCGATGCCGATGTAGATGGAGCGCACATTCGTACATTGTTGCTTACTCTTTTCTATAGGTATTTCAAACCTATTATCGAGGGAGGATTTTTATATATTGCACAGCCACCTCTTTTCAAAATCCAGCAAGGGAAGAAAATTACATATGTATATACCGAAGAAGAGAAAACTGCTCTCCTTGGAGATGATGCAGATGTTGTTGAGGAAGATGGTTCTGAAGAAGAAGGTGACGACGCTCCAAAAAGAGCTGCTCCAAAAGCTCGTATTCAAAGGTACAAGGGACTAGGAGAGATGAATCCAGATGAGCTATGGGAAACAACAATGGATCCAGAGAACCGTGTATTGAAGCGGGTAACTATTGAAGATAGTATTCAGGCAGACAAGATATTTGATATTCTAATGGGAACAGACGTTCCATCTCGAAAGCATTTTATTCAAACAAACGCCAAGCTCGCAAAAGTAGATCTGTAATATAAAAAGCACCTCAGACGAGGTGCTTTTTATATTGAGAGAAATGTAAGTGTTAGTTGGTTACGGTGATTTTTACAAATGCACCATTATTTGTCTCGTTGCTTTCTGTTACTCCTTTGTTCTGATCAACTGCAATAGCAATTTGTAGATCAGTTCCAATCTTTGATCGGTCAAATCCGATTACGTATTCAATCTTTTCCCCTGGGTTTAGATTTTGTACGTGTTCAAACTTTCCTACAAAGATGTATGTAGTCTCAGTTGGCATCACTACATTAAATCGCCAATTAGTTCCTGTTGATTTTGTTCCTTTATTTTCGATTGCAAACTTAACCGCAATACGATCAGTCTTTAAAAGTGTTGATGTTGCTACAAAGTTGTTTGCTGCAAATCCACCTACGAGTTTTCCTGTTGCAATAACTACAGGCACAAGGTCAGGTAGTCCGTTAGGATCTGAAACAATTGGTCCATCAAGGTCTTGGTCTGTTATTTCTGTAGTTTCTCCACCAGGTGTTGGGTTTATAACAGAAGGTGTTGTTGTAGCTTCCTCTTCCTCCTCTGGATTGAGGATAATAGGGAAGTTTGTTGTTGGTGTAGTGGTACTTGTACCAACTACGATAATATCTCCTTCAGCTGGAATGAAGATTGAAGTTACTCCAATCACTGTTGCGGATAGTCCGTTTACTGCCCCGTTTACAAGGGTAGGGACGAACTTAGCTGCATTTCCAGCTAGTACGATAGCCAAGAGTAGAAGGGTAATGAACCCAACTACTGCGAGACCGTTTGTTGCTGCTTGTTTTGTTTCCATATTTGTTTTCTAACACTCACTTGTAATGTTCAGATTTTTACCATATACAGAGTGTAATGTCAAGCTTGNGAGTACGGGAAGGCGAGTTCCAATACTTGACAAGAGTNTNCTTTTAGTGTACAAATATGCTTGTCAATATGACTGAGCGCGAAACAAACCTTGTTAAAACTGTNCGGGTAAGCCGTACAATCNTACGGAATAANTGGAAATTCCTAGCATTTTTTATACTAGTGTTTCTTATATTCGTATGGNTNCTTGGCCGACTTGATCTNCTCCCAGAGCCGGATACAAGCCGAGGNTTAAGCACAATAACAATNGCNCANGCNAGTGATTCGTTTCCTNCTGTTGCNGTTAAGGCAGNTGNAG
>NVRX02000007.1:0-6848 GCA_002400985.2 Candidatus Wolfebacteria bacterium | reverse complement strand
AGAAANCCCTGTTCGTNTCGTTATTGATTCAGNTAATGTTGATGTGGNNGTAAATAANCCANTTNNAACNGATATNNCGTCACTCGANAATTCNNTGCTTTCAGGNGNNGCAAGGTATCCANCCTCAGCAAANCTTGGAGAAANNGGAAATGTCATTATNTTTGGNCANAGTTCATATCTTCCAATAGTGAAGAANAAGAACTTTAANGCNTTNAATGGNATNCAGAACCTTGTAANGGGANAAATNATAAAAGTATACGGANAAGATTTTGTGTATGAATATGCAGTTGANCGTGTATANCCAACAAANCAAGAAGATGTTAATACCATCNTGACNGCTGTTGGTTCTGAGAAAATACTAACGTTGATAACAACTCGNATTTCAGGAGANCAGCCACTTGATAAATATGTTGTNNGNGCAAAGTTCGTAGGAAGCACAGAGGTTTCTNNATAGAAATTTCTGTGCTCTCTGTGATAGAGNGCGTGAACATTGAAAATGCTGCCCATTGGGGGCGGCTACAGAGAAGGGGAATCTTATGATTCGCATTATTATTTCTATCGTGGCCATTATGATCTTCGGATCANCAATGGCTCACGCAGAAACACCATGGGTAAATTGGGGCTCTGCTCCATATGCTCAAAATCAAACAGAGGCCGAAAGGCTTNTGCCNCAAGCACTGGCCNATCTTGGTATTCCGGTTGAATTNCATTCTGANTTTATCAGTTTAGTTTCANCNACTNCNGGTGAGGAAATTTTCCTCGATCCAGGTGATCGNTTAATTGCCATGATGAGTGGGGGTGNAAACCCGCACGCCATGATGGATGTNCCTGTCGCAGCGATTCCGGTTAATAAATCGGGNTCAGTTGTGCAGGCAGCNNNNGCTCGCAAGTGGGANATTAGACGTGATGAAATAGTTCACGTGTTAATTCTCCCTGAGATCTGTTTCAACTGGTCGTACATGNTACGAGTGGTTGAAATTGAAAGAGTTCCATTTNANGTGNAAGTTGAAGTTCCTGCCGAACTTCCTCCACCTGANGANTGTGCCATGATNGTCTTTCCTGCCCCCGTTGGGTGGCATGTAAGACAGTTCCTGCTGGCAGAAGATACTGATCGCTTGCCGATCAGCGATTGTTACGCAACAATCGACGGCCTTGATCTTGCTCCGGCTCCAGCACATATTAGTCATCAGCCGAGTCCTTGTGACACGTGTGATCTGACTAGGTATCTGCGCTGGGCACGTAAGCATGGTGTCCGTGGGCAACCAATCAATCGTATTCGATATGAGTCTAAATACGGGAATTTGCATGCAATGCTCATCCCTGTATCTCAAGCAGATAACTACAACGTTATTTGTATTGATAAAGATGCAGATCGTCACGTATTGGCGCCGGTAACGGTAGAGCCAAGTGATTGGAAGCTTTTGGATGTTCCTGCATTGTTAAAACTTTCTGGCCGTCGCGATATCGTGATTGTCAAAAGGTTTGATATTGCCGCGACAGACTTCGGACCAGCTACAAGCCGGCGATGGTGAATGAAAAGGTGAATCGGTGCATTTGTGCCGATTCACATACCTTCTCTTTTTTATATTTATGATTACAAAGCAAAAAAATATTCTTGCATATGCACAAGCACACCCGATTAGGTCGGTTGTGATTTCTGTATTTGCACTTTTTACAATTCTTGGCTCAGGTATGAGTGTGATGTACATCGTTGCCCCAGAAACAGCTGAGGCAATTATCAGAGGGGGTCCTAGTTGTTGTGGAGATGTAACTATTGTTCCTGATATTCCAGGAGGATATATAGGCGGTGGATTTGGAGGTGGTGGAGGTGGTGGTGGAGGCGGAGGAACTCCCTTGCCACCATCTTGTACGCTTGCTGCAAATCCAACCTCTATTAGTACAGGAGGAGCGTCAAATCTTACATGGACAACATCTAGGGCAACAACAGCTGTTATTGATAACAGTATTGGATTCGTATCTATTGGTTCAGGTCTAACTTCTGTAAGTCCTCCATCATCTACGACATACACAATGACAGTATCAGGTATTGGGGGCTCTGCTATTTGTAGTGCGAACATTACCGTTATACCAATTGTGCTTCCAGTAATACCATCATGTACCCTTACGGTTGATCCTTCATCAGTAACACTTGGAGATTCAGCTTTTGTTGCGTGGACAACAACAAACGGAGCAACATTTAATATTAATGCAGGTATCGGAATGATTACTCCTGTTGCAGGAGGAAACACTCCAGTAACACCTGCTTTGGTTGGCTCATACACTTATATAGGTGTTGTTACCAGTTCTACTGGAAATACTGCAACATGTGCGGATACTCTTATTGTGAATCCTGTAGTGGTAACAGCACCAAGCTGTACACTTTCTGCTACTCCGGAAATAATCCTACCGGGTGGGTCATCAGATCTTACATGGACAACAACAAATGGTTCTACATTTTCAATAGATAATAGCGTTGGTTCAGTTACACCTGTTGCAGGTGGAAGTGAGAGTGTGAGTCCAACAACATCAACTACATATACAGGAACTGTCACAGATAGTTTGGGTGTTACTGCAAGTTGTGACGCTACTGTTACTGTCACAGTAAACCCTCCAGCACCAAGCTGTACGCTTGGTATTGCTCCAGATCCAATAACACTTGGAGATTCAACAACCATTACGTGGACAACAACAAACGGAGCCACATTTTCAATAGATAATAGCGTTGGCTCAGTTACTCCTGTTGCAGGAGGAGATACTTCAATTACTCCAGCAACGGTTGGTCTACATACGTATATAGGTACAGTTGTGAATGCTGCGGGGGACACAGAAACATGTACTGATACCGTTACGGTAAATCCGGTAATAACAGGCTTCTCTTGTGCACTTTCTATAAATCCAGGTTCTATACGTACTGGAAGTTCAGCAACAATGGACTGGACTACTTCAGATGCAGTGTCTTTTGAAATTAATGGTGCTACGCGAGACTTGAATGGAACAGAGTCTCTTTCACCTGTAGGAGTGCAGACATATACATATACAGGGATAGCCACAAATGCTGCAGGAGAAACTACGCAGTGTATTGATACTTTGCAGGTAACAGGAGGTTCAGGTGGAGGAAGCATCTCTTGTTCAATGAGTTTTAGTAAGTCTTCAATTCGAAGTGGCGAAACATCACAGCTTCAGTGGACAACATCTCGTGCAGATTCTGCAGAGATTGATCGACTAGGTGTCGTTGCACTTTCAGGAGATGAGACTATTACGCAAACAGGCGTTGGTTCATATGAGTACGTACTTACTGCACAGAGAGGTACAGATACTGCAATATGTCGAGCGACACTACAAGTAACAGGAGGTTCAGGCGGATGTGTTACCAATTGTGGTGGAGGAAGTAATCAGCCACGAATAACTATTGATTTCTTAAAGAACCCTGTAGAGCAACCTCTTGCTTTCATTACACTTTCACAAATCCCATATACTGGTCTTGAACTAAGTACACTTGGAACAATTATATATTGGCTATTCCTAACAGTATGGAGTGGCGCGATTGCGTATCTTGTATTGTTTAAGGTTCTTCCGTATACCGGACGAAAGTTAGTTGAAATTGGGGGAGAAGTATCTAATGCTGTGCACGCTACAGAAGAAGGTACAATAGAGGTACGTATGAATGATGAAATTGAAGAGATAGGTTTTGCTCCAAAGGTAGGAGATGAGATGCTCTCTGTTGAGGATATTGTTCGTGGTCTCTCACGAATGCATCAAGAGCCTCGTGTGGTAGCACCAGCTGTCGAGGTTGAGGAAGAGCCTGAATCTCACGATGCAGATATTGCTACTGAAATGGAGCTTCCTCCAGTTGCTTCACAAAAGGTTCCTGTGTTTGAGGGAGATGAACTCCGTCTTCTAAGTGCTCTTATGAGCGGAGACAGGGACGCAAGTTTTGGAGTACTTAGGCGAACGGTTCGAAATGGAAGCCGCCCAGATCTGCTTATAGAAAAGGTTCTCGTTTCTCTTGATTCTGCATATCGAGCACGGATAGAAGGTTCCGTTTGTTCTGAGGATGTGCGTAGAATGTGTTCAGTGTGTGATACTGCTCTACTTGAGGAAGTAATTGGTGCACTTGCATCAGCAGTGGATACAACATACTCGCAATCACAAGTTGGCGTGAAGCTCGCTATTGCTCGAGCACACGCTGTTATTGAGCGAGGGTAATATATATAATAAATAAAAAAGAGCACTCACTGAGTGCTCTTTTTTATTATGCTTTTGGTCGTATGGCTCTTGTGTCTCTCTCTTCAACAAGTGTTTCTATGAAGGTGTCTACATCTATCGATTCAAGTTTTCCAAGCTCTCTGTGTTCTGGGGTTAGCGTCATACTTTCAACTTCTTTGTCACCAATAACAATTACATAGGGAACTTTTTGTCCCTTAAATCCATACATTCTTTTTCCAAGGGGTTTGTTGTCTGAATTTATCTCTACTCGAAGATTTTGTGCTTCAAGTTTTTCTTTTAGCTCTTCAGTATATTTTTGGTGTTCTTCTGAGACAGGTACAAGTCCAATCTGTACTGGAGAGAACCAAAGAGGGAACTTTCCATCAAAGTGTTCAATAGCAACACCAATAAAGCGTTCTAATGATCCTGAGATTGCGCGGTGTATCATCACTGGCCGCTTTTTACTCCCATCACTGTCTGTGTACTCAAGTTTAAAGCGCTCAGGAAGGTTGAAATCAAGCTGTGCTGTTGCAAGTTGCCATTCTCGTCCAATTGCATCAGTTACAATAAAATCAATCTTAGGGCCATAGAATGCAGCTTCTCCGACACCAATTTCATACTCTACTCCCATAGTTTCAATACAAGACTTAAGGGTTTCAATTGATTTTTCCCATAGCTCATCGGATCCTAGGTATTTATCTGGTTTTTCAGGATCATTTACAGAAAGTCTAAGTGCAAGCGGCATTTCAAATGCTGCATAGTACTGTTTTATTATGTCGTAGATTGCAAGTACTTCATCTCGCACCTGGTCTTTAGTACAAAATACATGCGCATCATCTTGTGTTATTGAGCGCACACGTGTGAGTCCTGAGAGCTGTCCGGTGTTTTCGTCTCTATACACTGCTGTTACTTCAGAGTATCTAATAGGAAGATCTTTGTATGAACGTTGTTTTGAAGAAAATAACTGAGTGTGATGAGGACAGTTCATCGGCTTCATGATGAATTCGTCTTTTGTTCTCTTGCTTTGGATAAAGAAAATATCATCAGCAAACTTTTCGTAGTGCCCGCTTGTTTTATATAGTTCCGCTTTTGCCATGTGGGGGATGTTTACCCGCTCGTACCCATATGGTTTTGCGAGACTCCACACAAACTCTTCAAGTTCTTTTCGTAGAATATTTCCTTTTGGCGTAAATAGAGGGAGTCCACTTCCTACAAGTTTTGAGAATACGAATAGATCAAGTTCTTTCCCAATCTTTCGATGATCTCGTTTTTTCGCCTCTTCTTGTTGTTCTTGGTACTTCTCTAGTTTTTCCTTTGTCTCAAAGGCTATTCCATAAATACGCGTAAGCATTTGGTTGTTTTCATCTCCTTGCCAGTATGCTCCCGCTACGTTTGAAAGTGTAAATGCTTCAGGATCAATATCTTTTGAGGATGTTACGTGAGGTCCTTCACAGAGGTCTGTGAAGTTTCCGATTGTATATGTTGTTAATTTGGCACCTTCTTCGTTGAGCTTTTCAATAAGTTCGAGTTTGTGTGTTTGCCCTTTAAATCGCTGTAGTGCATCTTCGTATGTAATGTCATGCATTTCCGGAGTAAATCCTTGAGATAAAATCTCACGCATAATCTCCTCAAGTTTAGGAAGTTCCTCAGTGCTTATAGGGGAAGAAAGTTCAATATCATAATAAAAACCAGTATCAGTTGCAGGGCCTGTTCCAAATTTTGCTTTGTCGTCATATTCAAGTACTGCGCCAGCGAGTACGTGAGCAAGTGAGTGTCTTATATTTAAAAGTTTGTCTTCCATATTGTTCTTACTATACAGTAATAAAAGGGTATCAAATGGGTAAAGGAAGTCAATTTAATGGAAAAAGATAAAGTTGCCGTGAAAAAAACTTCAAGAAGAAAA
Organism: Candidatus Wolfebacteria bacterium; assembly: GCA_002400985.2. Lineage (GTDB taxonomy): Bacteria > Patescibacteriota > Minisyncoccia > Phycocordibacterales > Phycocordibacteraceae > Minusculum. Next base: position 739 of record NVRX02000007.1, on the reverse strand, counting down.
GTCACCTCGCTTCATTTGTTATTGATACTTAGTGCACTTTTTGTATTTTTCATATCTCTTAAGTTCTCAGGTTTTATTTTTAGAGAATTTGTTGCAGGTAGCGCATCTGCTAGTGGTATTGTTTATATAATATTCGTATTACCTTTTTGCGTGATCGCCCCAACTCTTACTGCTTTTGTGTCAGCCTATTTATACAAAGACACTTTACTCTCAAAAGAGGAATTGCATGTTATTAAAAAAGTGTACCTCTTCCTGGGTTCAATTTTTTCTCCATACATTATAATGTTTATAGTGTATTTACTTTTTCTTAACTCGTTACTTTAATGGTAAAGGAGTAAAGTATTTAATATTACAAAGACTGTATCTTATTTATAATAAGGTTTGGCTCTCCATTGCGGTCTGAGATAGTTCCTTCAATAACAACACATGAAGAAGGGAAAAGGAGATTATTGTGCAATCCAAATGTTTCTGGGAAAACAACACATTCAATAGTTCCGGAAGTATCTCCAATTTTTACAAATGCCATTTTTTCTCCTTTCTTTGTAAGGAATGGTTTTACACTTTCAATCATTCCTGCAACCACGGTAGGTAGTGTGTTGCGAGGACCTTCTACATGTTGCTTGATGTTCTTCTTTACACCTTTTAATTTTTCTTCAAACTGATCAAGAGGGTGTCCAGAAATATAAATTCCCAAAAGTTCTTTTTCCCATACAAGTTTTTCTTCAGTCGGTGCATCAGG
>NVRX02000006.1 GCA_002400985.2 Candidatus Wolfebacteria bacterium | reverse complement strand
TAGAAGAGCGAAAGAACAACAATGCGGTATACCGTGCAGAGGTAAATGTGTCTGTAGACGGAAAACTATATCGTGCAGAATCAACACGTCGCTCAATGCGAAATGCAATAAGTGACGTGAAGAAAGGTCTTGGAAATGAAATACGAAAAGACAGAGGAAAGAATAGCTCTGCCTTTAGAAGAGGAGGACGGAAAGTTAAATCACTGCTTAGGGGCTTCAAGCGGTAGGTTGTATCCGGTAAGTTCGCGATAGCGGACTTCCTTTTTACCTTCTGGTATTACTTTTGTTGGAATAAACTCGTCATTATGAAATGTGGCGTCTGATATTTTTATACGCACGCCATCTGCAAAGAAGAAGGTTCCAGGCCATGGGAAGAATGCACAGAATTTTAAGAAGTTTTTATACGGGTCATCTGCAAAGTTAATTTCTCCATCTCCTCGTTTTAGTTTTTTTGTAAATGTCGCTTCATCATGGTTTTGAGGCACAGTCTTTATTTTTCCATCACACCAATCATTCATTACTTCTGCAAGTAATTCTCCTCCAAAAGCTGCAAAAACTCTTGTCAGTTCATTTTTACGTATTGGCCATGCAGGGAGATTTTTTTCTCTTTGAAGCACAATAGGTCCATGGTCCATTTTTTTGTCCATGTGCATTATGGTTACGCCAATGTGTTGTTCGTCACCAAGTATCTGTCCTTCAATAGGGGATGCACCTCTATACTTTGGGAGAAGAGACGGATGCACATTAAGTGTTCCTCTTCTGGGGAGATTTATAAGTTCCTCAGAAAGAATCTTTCCATATGCAGCAACTACAAACATATCAAAAGAATCTTTTAGCTCAATAGGTATTTCTTTTAACGATTCAGGCTGTATTACAGGAATGTTATTTTTTTCTGCCCACACTTTTACGGCTGGTGCCGTAAGGGTTAGGCCTCGTCCAGCTTTTTTGTCTGGTGCAGTAACAACAAGTGAAGGAGTAAACCCTCGCTCTTGAAGTTCTTCAAGTATTCGTACCGAAAATGGCGGTGTTCCAAAGTATGCAAATTTAAGATTCATGTCGTTCTAGGTTTTCAGCGTGATCAATAAAAAGGATTCCGTCTAAATGCTCAATCTCGTGTTGGAATGCTTGCGCAAGTATTCCGCCACCCCCGCGGGTGAACCATACTCCGTCAGCATCTTGTGCCTTCACTGTTGCTTGTTCGTACCTATCTATTGTTCCATATATCCCATCAACAGAAAGACACCCTTCTGCAATGTTCGATTTTTTTCGTGAAGTTTTTACAATCTCCGGATTAATAAAAATTCCTAGGTCAGCCTCACGTTCTTCCTCGGAGTCAGGAAGCATTCTATCGTATCGTACGATAAATATTCTCCAGGGGAGGGATATCTGTGGAGCAGCAAGTGCTACGCCATGTGTAGCGGCATCGAGGGATGCTTTCATATCCTCGAGCATCTTTGTAAGTTTTGGAGTATTAAAAAGATTCGCAGGTATTTCCTGCGCATGTTCTCTAAGTACGGGGTTTCCATCTTGTACGATCTTTTTCATTATTCGAGTATAACAAAAAAAATACACCGCGTGCATTGCACAGGTGTATATGGCGGCGGGGAGGATACCTCTAATCAAAATATCCTGCAACCCGCCTTACTGCATGAACGTTGCATCCCTTAAGGGGAGGGCAGAGATGTGTACTTCTTTGCAGCAACATGGTGAATATTCACAGAATGACTAAACCAAAAGATCTGAAACAATCACCATATTCTATTTCTGCTCGAAATGGTACTCTTATTGTATAAAAAATGCAATATGGATCACATCGGAGCAAATCTTCCAGAATTTAAACAAGAAAAGAGTCGAAAGACTGAACGAGGAGAGATTATGGTGTATTTTCGTATAAAACTAAACGCTTCACGGGAGAAGGACGGTCTCAAGCCTCTTACTATGGGACGCATAGGAATGTTGCTCCAAGGAATCCCTACGGAAGACTTGTATTTTCTAAAAAGTGTTTGTAAACAAGCTCAGCATTTCTCTAAAAAGTTTTGGTGGGAAATCAATCCAAAAAACCATGATGGCAAGCAATTTGGAAAGTAGAGCAAAAATGCGTACAATAGCAATATGAATTCACGTGAAATGCTTGTTGTGAAAGGTGCGGGTGGAAAGAAAACTCTTGAAGGTGAGGTTACTATTAGTGGAGCAAAAAATGCGGCACTGCCACTCATGGCTGCCGCTATTCTTTTTTCAGGGAAAGTAGATATTAAAAAGCTTCCTGAGATTAGTGATGTTGGCGCCATGAAGGAGCTGCTTGCAAGTGTTGGTGCTGAGGTGTCTCAAAAAGGAAAGACCTTTTCTGTTATCCCTCCAAAACAATCAAGGGGAGTTCTTTCCGAAGAAGTGTCAAAGCGCATGCGTGCGTCAATTATTCTTACTGGTCCTGTATTGGGGAGGTATGGAAAAGTAGTATTCCCGCATCCTGGAGGATGCGTGCTTGGATCTCGTCCAATAGATCTTTTCCTTACCGCGTATGAAAAGATGGGTGCAATAGTTACGCACAGTGGGGAGGCATACACCATTAAAGCTCCACGTGGAGGGCTTAAGGGAGCAGAGATATTCTTTAAGACCATGAGTGTTACCGCAACAGAAGCACTTATGTTTGCAGCAGTACATGCACAAGGAAAAACAATACTTCACAACTGTGCAATGGAACCAGAAATTGCATTCCTTGCAGACTCTCTCAATGCAGGAGGTGCAAAAATTTATGGTGCAGGTACTCCAACCATTACTATTACTCCAGTAAAGAGGTTACGACAAAAGAAAGCCTTTGCAGTATTGCCAGATCGTATTGAAGCAGGAAGTTTTCTTATACTGGGTGCATTGCTTGCAAAGAATCTTGTTATTAAGAATGTAATACCAGAGCACTTGCAAATTGTTATTGAGCTTTTGAAAGAGTCTGGAGTTCCTATTACAACAACAAAGAACAGTATTGTTATAAAAAATAATATAAAACCAAATAGTTCTTTTGAATCCTTTTCATTTAGGACACATGAGTATCCTGGATTCCCCACAGACCTGCAGGCACCTATGGTTGTGTTTCTTACACAAACAAAAGGAGAGAGCACTATTCTTGAAACAGTATTTGATAATAGATTTAATTTCGTACAAGCCCTTATTGCAATGGGGGCAAGTATAAATGTGTGGAATCCACACCAGATAACAATACACGGACCTTCAAAGCTAAAAGCTCGAAGTCTTTCTGGTCCAGATATTAGAGCAGGGCTTGCATATATTATCGCTGCACTTCTTGCAAAGGGGCAGGGAACAATAGACAACGTGCATCTTATTGATAGAGGGTATGCAGATATTGAAGGAAGACTATCTGCTTTGGGAGCTAAAATAGAACGAACACAAACATGAATTTCTTTGCACCAAAATTAGGAATAGATCTCGGTACTACAAATATTTTGCTACACGTACCAGGTAAAGGGGTAGTATTAAATGAACCATCTGTTGTTGCTGTTTCTGAGCAAAGCAATAAAGTCCTTGCTATTGGTGCAGAAGCAAAGGAAATGATTGGAAGAACACCTGATGACATTGTTGCGTATAGACCCATGAAAGATGGGGTTATTGCAGACTATAGAGTTACCGAAGCAATGCTCCGGTATTACATGCGTAAAGCTCTCGGAAAGTGGAATGTGTTTAAGCCAAACGTAATGATCTCTGTACCTGCCGGTGTTACAGGAACTGAGCGGAGAGCTGTTGTAGAGGCTGCGGTTCGTGCAGGTGCAAAGAATGCATATGTAGTAAAAGAACCCATCCTCGCTGCTATTGGTGCAGGTGTTCCTATTCATGAGCCGTACGGAAACATGATAGTAGATGCAGGAGGTGGAACAATTGATGCCGCCGTAATTTCATTAGGAGGAATAGTGTGTGCGAATTCTGTAAAATGCGCTGGAAATAAAATTGATCATGCACTCGTTGATTATTTAAAAAGAAACTACAATCTCGCTATTGGAGACAAGATGGCTGAGGATATAAAAACAAGAATAGGAGCAGCACTTCCTCTCGACGTTCCTCTTACTATGGATGTTCGCGGGCGTGACCTTGTATCGGGGCTTCCTCGTACTATTACGCTGAGTACCACTGATGTGGTAGATGCAATTTCTAAAGAGCTTAGAGAAATGATTCGCGCAATACGAACAGTGCTTGAACAGACTCCTCCAGAGCTTGCGGCCGACATTATCGATAGAGGAATTATCCTTACGGGAGGTACATCACAGCTTCGCAATTTCCCAGAGCTTGTATTTAGAAAGACGGGGGTTAAAGCCAGGTTGGCGAAAGATGCGTATTTCTGTGTGGTTAAAGGTACAGGAATAGCACTTGATCATTTGGGTACATATCAGAGGAGTATTATAAGTAAGAGGTAATAGAAAAGGCGGATTTGTCAGGTCCGCCTTTTTTTGTGATTACTACATTTTTAACTCAGAATCGAACCTGAACACGGGCTGTAGTATTGCCCTTAGCAAGTTCATGATCAAGAACCAGTTGAACCTTTCCAAAAATAAAGCGTGTGCCAACATACGTTAGTGTGTCAGCATTTTCTTGGTAGTCGAGCATCGTATGAAGCTCAATCCACTTCTTTGGTTGATAACCGTAGAAGATGAACCCGCCACTAGTAGCATTGGTCTTATAGACCGCACTATTAATGTTGTGGTTCTTCCAAGGCTTAATGGTGGCTTCAATAGCGAATCGATTGAAATCGGAAGAGATTTGATAAGCTCCTCCAATCTGAAATTCTTTGCTCACATTGTATGTGACTCGCGCAGAACTCTCGATTCGATCAAACTGGTTTCCCTCATCGAAATTGAGAGCTGTAGAACCGGTTACATCAATTAAAATATCAAGCGGCCCTTCAGAATGCTTAATCTGAACCCCATATCCGAAAGCAGAAAAAGGAGCCCGCATGTACGTTCCTGTTTTTAAAAGGAACGGTGGCGGAGTCGTTGTTGCTGCAGCAGTAAAAAGTCTGCCAACATACAAGTCTGTGTTTTCGCTAACATCAAATGTTAGAAAAGCTTGTCGGAACCAATTTCCTTCGAAGCCTTCCGTAAGGTCAGCTTCAAGGAAAATGTCAAAGTTTTTGAGATCCGCGTCCGCCCGGAGACGAAACATAGAAAGTCCGTCAACCTTATCTTCGCTTAATGTGGACCAAGTCCATCCGGACAGGTCTACATTAATTGGGTTTATGGTTTCAGGTTCTTGTGCTGCAACACTTCCTGCAAAAAGCAGGGAACTTGCAACGATTGTAAAGAACTTCTTCATTAGTTCGTCCTTATTCTTTGAATTCCCCAATGGAATCCACTTGTTTAACTTTTTATATTATAGCATATTTACACCTATAAATCAAGGTGTAGTAACATACACATATGCACCACGCACTTCTATATATAGGGTCCTCAGATACATGTGATTCATGTATAGAGTCCTTACAGAAAGAGCTTAATGTTTCTCCTATAGACACACGAGTATATAAAAAAGGAGAGTTTTTTATTGAAGATGCACGGGACCTTAAGGGGGCGATATATACAACACCTCTTTCAGGAGAGAAGACCTTGGCTGTTGTTGCAGTAGAGAAGATGGGAATACATCCACAAAATGCACTTTTGAAAATTACAGAAGAGCCACCAGCACACGCTCATATTGTTTTGATTCTGCCAAATGAAGATATGTTGCTTCCAACACTCCGTTCACGTCTTATGTTAGTAGATACAGATACAGACCAAAGAGATATGTCTCAAGCAAAAGAATTTTTAAATAGTGACACAGCGCAGCGCCAGAAAATAACAGGGAAAATTCTAAAAAATAAAAATACTATTGCGGCAAAGAACCTTATTAGAGATTTAGAATATGTGTTAGGGAGTGTTACAGATAAGGAAAAATATAAAGATGAGCTGGGGGATCTCATTGCTTTTAGGCAGTATGTTGAACAAAGAGGTGCAGGTATGAAATACATGCTTGAGCACCTTGCTCTAACACTTCCACATCATAAGTAAGTCGTGATACAATCACTCCACTATGGATGAACTAAAAGCAAAAGTACTCGAAACAAAAGAATGGCTCATTAAAGAGCTTTCTGGTATTCGCACAGGAAGAGCTGCACCACAAATTCTAGAAAATGTACGCGTAGAGGTATATGGCGTAATGACACCGCTTGCACAAGTTGCAACTGTAGGAGTGGAAGATGCAAAGACACTCACTATTTCTCCGTGGGATAAAGAAAATGCAAAACATGTTGAAAAAGCTCTTGCCGAAGCGGACCTTGGAGTTTCTGTACAGGCTGGAGATACTACTATACGTGTTATTTTCCCAGACCTTACGCAGGAACGTAGAGACATGCTTATAAAGTTGGCTGGAGACAGACTAGAACAGGCAAAAGTTACACTTCGAGGAGTTCGAAATGATGCATTGTCTGTATTTGAAAAACAGAAGAAAGACTCTTCAATAGGAGAGGATGAGTTTTTTGGACTCAAAGATGGGGTACAAAAAATTATAGATGGTGCAATAAAAGACCTGGAGGAGCTTGGAAGTAACAAGAAGAAGGAAATTTCAGAATAATGGGTATCCTCACGTTCATAATTGTTCTCGTTGTACTCATCATTGCTCATGAGTTTGGGCATTTTGTAGTGGCAAAGCTTTCAGGTATGCGTGTAGATGAGTTTGGTCTTGGATACCCTCCAAAATTGTGGGGAAAGAAGTTTGGAGAAACTGAATATACCCTCAATGCACTTCCGTTTGGAGGATTTGTAAAAATATATGGAGAAGANGCTGATGCAAAAGATTCCAAACGGTCTTTTACTAGTCGTCCGAGGATATTACAGGCATTAGTGCTTCTTGCAGGAGTTGCTATGAATGTACTAGTTGCATTTGTTCTTCTTATTATTGTTCTTGGGTCAGGAGCTCCTCGNGCNCTTNCNCCAGATCAGATTGCAGGAGCGCAAGATGTTGAACTTACTGTTACGTACGTTGTTCCAGGTACTCCTGCAGATGAAGCAGGTTTGAAAGCAGGAGACGTATTGATAGAGGGAATATATAAAGATGAATTGTTCGTAGGCTCTTCTGTGCATGATTTTGTAGATTTTGTTGGAGGAGCAACAAATGAATCTGTTGAACTTACGGTAGAGCGCAAAGGGGAAGAGGTGGGGATCTCAGTTACCCCAGAGGAAGGGATTGTAGAAGGTCATGGCGCTATTGGTGTCGGTCTTGCNGTTGTTGGTATTATNGATCTTTCATTTACAGAGACAGTNAGTGANTCNTTTGTTATTACAGGAGTGTTANTNAAAACTATTACTATTGGTATTGGAACCTTTTTATATCAAGCACTGACACTTTCTGCAGACTTCTCACAAATTGCAGGGCCGGTAGGTATTGCGGGTATTGTGGCTGATGCAGGAGAAAATGGAATCATTCCACTCCTTTCCCTTACTGCTCTCATTTCTCTTAATCTTGCAGTTATAAATCTTTTGCCAGTTCCAGCACTTGATGGAGGAAGATTGGTGTTTGTTGCCATTGAATCAATCATTCGAAGACCTATTCCACCTGTTGTTGCACAGACTGCNAACACCGTTGGGTTCTTCCTTTTAATACTCTTGATGGTTCTCGTTACGATAAGTGATATAGGGAAACTATTTTAATATTTTATTGGCAAGTTGCCCTTCTATACACACTCACATATAATGGGTGGCAATGAAGCAAAGTGAACTAGTTGGAAAAACNCGCAAAAATGCGCCAAAAGATGAGGAAGCACGAAATGCTCAGCTCCTTATTCGCGCAGGATTTGTACATAAAGAAATGGCNGGTGTNTATACTTTTCTCCCANTAGGTTGGAAGGTTATTAAAAAGATTGAACAGATNATCCGAGAAGAGATGGATGCTGTTGGCGGACAAGAAATGCACCTTACTGCTTTGCAAAATAAAACTACATGGGAGAAAAGTGGTAGGTGGGATGATGAAGTACTCGATGTGTGGTTTAAGACACAACTTCAGGCTGGTGGAGAGGTAGGGTTGGCAACAACGCATGAAGAGCCTCTTACAGACCTCCTTACAAATCATATTGCAAGTTACCGAGACCTTCCTCGGTATGCATACCAGATTCAAACAAAGTTTAGGAATGAACTTCGGGCAAAGAGTGGACTTCTTCGTGGACGAGAGTTTCGAATGAAAGATTTATATTCATTTTCAAAGACACAAGAAGAGCATGAGGAGTTTTATGAAAAATCAAAGCAGGCATATAAAAATGTGTTTGAACGCCTTGGTATTGGAAATCAAACATACATCACTTTTGCATCAGGAGGATCTTTTGCAGAGTTTAGTCACGAGTNCCAAATGGTTACCGATGCAGGTGAAGATATTATTTACCTNGANGAAGAAAAANGTATTGCNGTAAACAAAGANGTGTATACCGATGAGGTGTTAAAAAAGATTGGACTTACAAAAAAAGACTTGAAAGAGGTGAAGGCAACAGAAGTTGGAAACATTTTCTCACTAGGAACAAAATTCTCTGATGCGCTCAAACTTACGTATAAAGATGAAGAGGGAAAGGCACAGGCTGTNGTTATGGGTTCATANGGTATTGGATCCTCTCGTCTCNTGGGTGCNATTGCAGAGGCACTTGCGGATGACAAGGGGCTTGTGTGGCCAAANGCAATAAGTCCGTATGACATTCATCTTATACAGCTGCATGATGAGGTTAGTGAGGTTGCGGAAAGTTTGTACNCAAAACTAACAAAGAAGGGATACAGCGTACTATTTGATGAGAGAGAAAAAAGNGCAGGGGAGAAGTTTGCAGATTCCGATCTGATTGGTATTAGCAAACGGGTCGTAGTNGGNAAGCGAGGGGTTGAGAATGGAACATTTGAAGTTACAGACAGAAGCACGGGAGAAGCTACTGATATGAAAGAGGAGGAAGTATGCCAGATATAAAAAAAATATTTAGAGGGTTATTCGGACACGACATAGGTATAGATTTAGGTACAGCAAATACACTTGTCTACGTTCGAGGAAAAGGAATTCTTATCAATGAGCCTTCTGTTGTTGCCGTGAATACAAAAACAGGACGTGTGGTTGCTGTTGGAAAAGAAGCTCGAGAAATGATAGGGAGGACACCTTCACACATAAAAGCTATTAGACCACTACAGGATGGAGTTATTTCTGATTTTGAGGTGGCAGAAGAAATGCTTGCCTACTTTATAGAAAAAGTTCAAGGAGATGGCAGGAGACTTTTTGGTCCACGTGTTGTGATTGGTATACCTTCCGGTATTACCAATGTAGAGAGCAGGGCAGTGCGTGATGCTGCAATAAATGCAGGTGCTCGGGAAGTACATCTTGTAGAGGAACCCATGGCAGGAGCCATAGGAGCAAAGCTTCCTGTGCGTGACCCTGTAGGAACAATGGTTATTGATATTGGAGGAGGTACTACAGACATAGCGATGATTTCACTTGGAGGTATTGTTGCCTCAAAACAAACCACCATTGCGGGCGATGCATTTGATAGAGATATTATTGATTACATTCGTGATGAATTTAAGATGATTGTTGGTGAGAAGACCGCNGAAGATCTNAAAATGAAAGTAACAAATCTTATTCCAAAAGTTGAGCAGTTCACNATGACTGTTCGTGGAAGGGACGTTCTGACAGGGCTTCCCCGAGAGGTTGTTGTGACAGATAGTCACTTGCGTGAAGCTCTTGCATCTTCACTTTCATCCCTTATGGATGTGGTGCAGGAAGTTGTCGAAGTTACCCCTCCTGAAGTACTTGGAGATATCATGCAGCGCGGTGCATATATTTTTGGAGGAGGAGCGTGTATGCGAGGCCTTTCTGTTATGCTCAAAAACATATTGGGAGTTCCCGTACATGTGGTACAGGAGCCACTTACTGCTGTTGTTCGTGGCACAGGGATCATCACCGAGAATTTAAAAGAATATAAAGATATACTATTAGCACATGAAGAAGACTTGGCGCCGAAAACGTAGCATTATTTCAATACCACCATTCTTCCTTATTGCAGGAGGAGTACTTTTCTTTGGCTGGGCTTTTGTTTCTGCATTTTCTCATGTCTCTCCAGGGTCACTGGAGAATATATTTGCACGGTCTTCTGGAATACAGTCTGCAGCAGGTTCAGCAACACAAAGTTTCCTTTCTGTTTTTAAAGATAAGAGTGGTCTGGTTGGAAAGGTTAAAAGATTAGAAGATAGTGAACTTGCATTGCAATTACAACTACAAATCAATTCATTTACACAAGAAGAAAATAAAGAGCTGAGAGAATTACTCGACTTTATTCCACAAGAAGGTGTGTTGGGAAGCGTGCTTGCATGGCCACCAAAAACCGCATACGACACACTTCTTGTGGAGGCAGGTAAAGAGGTTTCTGTTGGAGACTTAGTGCTTGGCAGAGGAATTGCTCCAATAGGTTTGGTGCATCGCATGGAAGGCAAGTATGCATACGTAAGGCTTTTCTCTCAAGCAAATGTTGTAACCCAAGTTAGAGCAGGTGTAGATAAGATTCCATTAGAACTTACCGGAAGAGGGGGAGGGAGTGCGTTTATTGTTGCACCAAAGGATGTTCCTGTAGAGCGTGGGGATGAAATATTTTTTCCATACAATGGAAATACATTTATTGGACGCATAGGTGCGGTAGAAACAAGTCCGTCATCTTCAACAAAACAGCTCTGGATTGTATTTCCTAAGCACTTCTATGCGTATACGTGGGTGAGCATTGTTCCGTATCCATGATTATAAAAAACCTTATTACAGCAGGTGTTATGTTGGCAAGTTTTATATTTTTGCCATGGTGGGGAACATATATCATTGGAGTATTGTTTTTAATGTATACACCAGGGTACATTCCGCTTTTATTTACCGTGCTGTTAGATTTCTATGCTCTTCCACAAGAATTTCCGTATGCATCTATTTCTTTCTTCGTGTTGATATTATTTGCCCATTTTATAAAAGAGAGAATGTTTGATGGTGTAGTATGAGAATAGTATGAGGCGTGGAAGAATTATAAGAAGGGTAGATTTTGAAATTGAGCCAGATGAGGTTCTTTTAGATGCATCAAACCTTCCAGAATTTGACACTGATCAGTTTCAAGGAAGAATCATTGCGCCCATTGGAAAACGCTCTTTAAGCATGTTTGCAATAGGTGTGTTTATTGTATTTCTTGCACTCATTGGTGAGGCATTTCATTTGCAAGTAAGTACAGGAGCAGAGCTTCAGGCAAGAAGTGAAAATAACAGACTCGACCAATCAATTATATTTGCTGCTCGTGGAGTGGTATTAGATAGAAATGGAGAAGTACTCATAGGGAATGCGGTAGAAGAAGGAGAATCATTTGCAAAACGAATATATAAAACACCAGGGTTCGCACATGTTCTTGGATATGTATCGTACCCGAGTAAAGACACATCAGGGTATTGGTACAGTACAGAAATTGAAGGTGTTGCAGGGATTGAAAGTGTGTTTGATGAGAGATTACAAGGAGAGAATGGGCGTATTCTTACCGAGACAAACGCTCTTGGAGAAGAGAGCTCAAGCGAGACAGTGTTGAAGCCGTTTTCAGGGGAAAATATTACACTCACTATTGATAGCAATGTACAACAAAGTTTGCAGAAGCATATAAAAACTCTTACTGATCGAATTCCATTTGTGGGAGGGTCTGGAATTATTATGGATATACATACAGGAGAGATAATTGCCATTACCAATTATCCTGAATATGATCCAAACATACTTGCTGATGGGGAAGATAGAGACACCATTGTTTCGTATCAAAGAGATAAAAACAAACCATATCTCAACCGCGCAGTGGCAGGACTTTACTCTCCAGGGTCTGTTATAAAACCATATGTTGCTGTTGCTGCTCTCGAGGAGAAAGTGATTGATGAGAGCGACACCTTTTTAAGTACAGGACAGATTAGTATTCCAAACATATATTTCCCAGATCAACCAACAATCTTTCGAGACTGGAAAGCACATGGGTACGTGAATGTAGTCCGTGCCATTACCGTGTCTTCAAACGTATTCTTTTATATTGTGGGAGGAGGGTATCAAGGACAAGAAGGTCTTGGTATTGAAAAATTATCAAAGTGGCTTACTGCATTTGGGTTTGGAACAGAGACAGGTATTTCATTTGCAACCGAAGCACAGGGATTTATTCCAACTCCTGAGTGGAAGAAAGAAGCGTATGGAGAGGATTGGAGGATTGGAGATACATACTATACGGCTATTGGGCAGTATGCAGTACAGGTTACGCCATTGCAGATGGTGCGTGCTATTGCAGCCATTGCAAATGGAGGTGTGCTGCGTACTCCAACAATAATACAAGGAGAGCAAGGGGGAGAGAAAAAAGTTTCTTTTAGCAAAAAAACAAGAGATATTGTTGTGTCAGGAATGAAGGATGCGGTAAATAATAGTGAGGTTGGTACTGCACGAGGATTAAAAAATCAATATGTGAGTGTTGCTGGAAAAACAGGTACTGCACAAGTTGGAGCAGGAAATAAATTCCATAATGCATGGGTAGAAGGGTTTTTCCCTGCCGAAAACCCAAAGTATGCGTTCGCTATTGTTATGGAGCGAGGGCCAAGCACCAACCTTGTAGGAGCTGTTTCTGTTATGAGAAATGTGTTTGAAGACATGGCTATTAGTTCTCCAGAGTATTTTGTAGTTGACTAGGCTTGAAACTTGCGTAGAATGGTGTGAACTTAATATGTCAGAAGGAGATACAGTACTAACAAGAGAAAAGTTTGATGAGCTTGTAAAAGAGCTTGATCATCTTAAGACAACACGTCGCACAGAAATTGCGGAAAGCTTAGAGTACGCTCGTTCTCTAGGAGATCTTTCAGAGAACGCAGAGTACCAGGAGGCTCGAGAGCTTCAGGCTGCTACAGAAGAGCGTATTCGAAAGTTGGAAGATATTGTAAAGCGAGCAAAGATTATTTCTCATACAAAGGGTGATGTTATAGATTTTGGCTCAGAGGTAGTGATTACAAAAGTTGGGGACAAAGAAAAGCATAACTATATTATCGTGGGGAGTGAGGAAGCAGATATGCGGACTCGAAAGATTTCTCATGTATCTCCACTTGGTGCCGCCATGATGGGAAAGAAGAAAGGGGATGAATTTAATTTTAAAACCCCGAGTGGAAAACAGCAATACAAGATTGTATCTGTTAAATAAAAAACGCCTCGTACAACGAAGCGTTTTTTTATATTTATCAATAAGCTGTTTAGGTTATAAGAATAAACATTCCTATAACCAGAGCAATTGTAACTAGTACTGAAATAGCTGCAATTATATTTGCTCTTCGTACTCCTGCTGTACATATAACACCCATGAGAATCTCCTTTTCTACAAATGTCTAATATTAATGGTACATGAGTGATAGGAAAGTTGCCAATTTCTATATGTGGGCACCTTGTTATTTATAAGTATGCATCGTAGGATAGTTTTATGTTTTGGGCAGATAAAATAGCTAAAGAAATAAAAAAAGAACGTGGGGATGGTCCACTGATTATTCGAGATGAAAAAACAATGAGTGGCCGTGTGCATATTGGTTCTATGCGTGGTGTTGCTATACATGGTGCTCTAGGAGAAGCCCTTACTGAACATGGTGTTGAGAATGAGTATCATTATGAGATAAATGATTTTGACCCCATGGATGGTCTTCCTTCGTATTTAGATGCGGATGTATATGCCCCACATATGGGGAAACAATTGAAAGATATTCCTTCTCCAGATGGAAAAGCAAAAAACTATGCAGAGTATTTTGCTGGTGAGTTTATGGAGGTTATTGAAAAGTCCGGATACATACCAAAGTTTTATAGAGCATCTGAACTGTATTTATCCGGGAAGATGGATCCATATATAAAGATGGCGTTGGAAGGAGCAGACAAGATTCGCAAAATATACAAAGAGGTTTCAGGGTCTGAGAAATCAGAAGATTGGTTACCTTTAAATGTGGTGTGTGAAAAGTGTGGAAAGATTGGTACTACAAAAGTAACAAGCTTTGATGGAGAGAAGGTAGCGTATAGCTGTCTCAAAGACATGGTGAAGTGGGCCGAAGGCTGTGGGCATGAAGGTTCTGTGTCTCCCTTTGGCGGAAATGCAAAACTTCCATGGAAGCCTGAGTGGGCTGCAAAGTGGGGGGCAATGAATGTCTCTGTAGAGGGTGCAGGAAAAGATCACTCCACTCGTGGTGGTTCTAGGGATGTTGCAAATCGTATTGCAAAAGAAGTGTTTGATATTACGCCGCCATTTGATGTGCCCTATGAGTTCTTCCTTATTGGAGGAAAGAAAATGAGTTCTTCAAAAGGGTCTGGTTCTACATCTAGAGAAATTTCAGAATTATTTCCTATGGAAATCTTTAGGCTTCTTCTTATTGGGAAAGACATAAATAAACAAATTAACTTCTCGCCTGATGGAGAGACTGTTCCTGTGCTGTATGACCAGTACGATACTATTGCTCGAAAGTTTGAAGCAGGAGAAGAGGACGACTTTGCTCGTCTGTATGAATATTGTCAGCTACCCTCAGTACGGTCTGATATTCCAAAGCCGTACCTCACACGATTCAGTCATTTGGCATATATGTCACAAATGCCTCATGTTGATGTATATAAAGAAATTGCAGAAATGAAAGAGAGTGACCTTGTTGAGGTAGATAAAAAAAATATTGAGGAACGGCTTCACTATATAAAGCAGTGGCTTTCTACATATGCTCCTGAGCGATACAAGTTTGAAATACAAGAAACACTTCCAGATATGGAACTTTCAGATATTCAAAAGAAAGCACTTGGTGTGCTTGCTGATTTTGTAGAAGAGCATAAAGAGATTACAGGACAAATGATGCATGAAAGATTACATGCCATTAAAAAAGAAGTTGGTATTGAACCGAAAGATCTTTTCACTGCTATTTATGGGATTTTCCTAAATAAAGATAGTGGACCAAAGGGTGGCTGGTTCTTATCCGTTCTTGATCAAGAGTTTCTATTAAAACGTTTACGGGAAGCATCAAAATAAAAAAGTCCCATGCTACCGCACAGGGCTTTTTCTTTTTGACACTACAATCTTTGCAAAAGGTGTGCCTTCTTTAGAGGGTATACCAAATTTTTCTGTTATTCGGATAAACCCACGAGAAGGCGTCTTTGAAAGAAGGAAGTCTGGAAGCCAATAATAATCACAGGGGAGTATATCCACTGGTTCTGGAAATGCATCCAAACAAGCTTTATATGTTCCACCTATGGTTTGCCAATGAAATGAATCAAATTCACCATCCTTTGGTGTAAGAGTGATACGTTTTTTAGTATCCCAGACATACACAAAAAGAACGACGTGTTTATTATCTGGTCCAAGTATGTGCATGTTACCAATCCAGTGCATATCTTTTGCAGGTGGAGAGATTCCGCATTCTTCGCGAACCTCTCTACATGCTGCGTCAAGACTAGTTTCACCTTTTTCAATTTTGCCTCCAAGTCCATTTAAAAATGGACCCTTAACTTTTTTGTTTGTAACAAGCCCAAATGCAATGTGTTTACGTTTCAATTTAGAGCATTGTAAAAGGGCTTCCGTGCAGGTCGGGTATATCACGACCATTGATTTTGTAGACATAATGTACTCCTTTCCTACAAATCTAACTCTATTTTCCTAATTTTTTACACATAAGTCAAATCTGCTATCCACAAGGTATGTAGGTAAGAGTGGGGGAAAGTGGCGTATAATTCCATATTAGTGGGGGAAAGTGGTGAATTTATGTTAATCGGCGAATATACACATACCTTTGATACCAAAAACCGTGTTGCTTTACCGGCAAAATTTCGCAAGGAATTTGGTAAAAAAGTCATTGTGACAAAAGGGCTCGATCGATGTTTGTTTATCTACACCCACAAAGCTTGGGAAAAGATTGTTGCTCGTATGAGTGACTTATCTATCGGACAAGCAGGTACTAGGGGGTTTAATCGTTTTATGCTCTCAGGTGCTGTAGAAGTAGAGCCAGATTCGCAAGGTCGTATCTTGATCCCGGATTTCTTGAAAGGCTTTGCAAATCTAGGAGGAAAGGTTGTGCTCGCAGGAGTGAATGACAGGGTGGAAGTATGGAATGAAAGTGAATGGGAAACGTATAAATCAAATATTGAACAAAATGCAGATCAACTCGCAGAGAAGCTCGGAGAAATTGGCATCCTCTGAACACCATGTATCAGTGCTCTTACAAGAAGTTCTTGACGGGCTACAGATTACAAAAAATTCAGTTGTAGTGGATGCAACTGTTGGTGGTGCAGGGCATTTGAAAGAATTTTCAAAACTTCTTTCAAAGAAAGGGACGCTCATTGGCATTGATGCTGATCCAGAAGCGCTTACTCGTGCTGAGGAAGCTCTCTCTGATGCTAAACCGACAGTAGTTCTTATCCCTGGAAACTTTAGAGATATTCGAGATCATCTAGAAAGTAGGGATATTCCACAGATAACACATGCGTTGTTTGATCTTGGGTGGAGTGGTTTCCAACTTACTGTAGGAAGAGGATTTTCATTCCTTACAGAAGAGCCACTTCTGATGACATACGGTATTCCCGAAGAAGAAACACTTACTGCAAAAGACCTTATAAACAGTCTTGATGAAGACAAGATTGCCGACATCATTTTTGCATACGGAGAAGAACGATTTGCACGAAGGATTGCAAAATCAATTGTAGAGACCAGATCAGAGAAAGATATCGAAACTACAAGTGAGCTAGCCGCGATTGTAAAACGTTCAGTTCCTGCTTGGTACAGGCATCGAAAGACACATCCTGCGACAAAGACATTCCAAGCACTTCGTATTGCGGTAAATGATGAGCTAGAAGCACTTAGAGACGGACTTAAAGGTGCAATACATCTTTTGGCTCCAGGAGGGAGGGTTGCAGTCATTACCTTCCATAGTATTGAAGATCGAATCGTAAAACGCTTCTTTGAAGGATTGCAAAGAGAAGGTGTGGGGGTTCCACTTACAAAAAAGCCTATTCCTCCAACTGAAGAAGAAGTTAAAGAAAATCCTCGTGCACGAAGTGCGAAACTTAGAGTTTTTGTAAAATCATGAAAGCCATACTTGAAATAACACAGATAGTAGAAAAGAGAGTTCTTGNTGCTCTTACTATTACATTTTTTATACTTATTATTTCGTATACGTATCTTGTTGCCGCAACAGTATTCCATGTTACTGCTCGTAAAAACATTCAATACCAAGCACAGGTTCGAGCAGCAGATGTTGCATCTCTTGAATCAACGTTCTTAAAAGAAAGTTCAGCCATTGTGCGTGTGGCAAAGGAAGGTACAACTTTATTGCCAGTTACATCAAAGCGTTTTGTAAGAATTGCCCCAGGACGTACACTTACACTATATGACGAGAGCTAAGTTACGAGTGCGCTTGCGCGTGGTGAGTGGATTTGTCTTCTTCATCATTGCTGTGTTTATTACACGTCTATATGTAGTTCAAATTATAAATGGCGAAGAGTATAGNNTTCTTGCNGANAGACAGTATGTAAGTGCACTNGTTGCNCCTTTTGATCGTGGGAGTATTTTTTATACACGNAAAGANAATTCTTTAATAAGCGCAGCTACACTAGAGAGTGGTTTTATACTGGCAATTAATCCTCGTGAGATTATTAATGCAGATATTGCATACGCAAAGCTTTCAGAGTTTGTTGANATTACCGAAGATGCATTTATATATCGTGCAAATAAAACAAATGATCCATATGAAGAAATCTTACAAGANGTTCCTATAGACATTGGGAGGAAAATTGCAGAAGCAGATATTCCAGGAGTTATTTTAGTTCGAGATAGGTGGAGGTATTATCCGGGGGATGAGCGGGCAGCACACACCATTGGTTTTACCGCATATGACGAAAATGATCTTGTGGGTCGGTATGGGCTTGAGCGGTATTATGAGGATGTTTTGAGTAGAGACAGCAAGGCATTGTATGTAAATTTCTTTGCAGAAGTGTTCGCAAATCTTGGAAGTATTATTTTTGACAGAGGAAGTGTACGAGAAGGGAACCTTGTTACAACATTAGAGCCAACAGTGCAGGGTCAGCTAGAAAGTGTCATTGCAGGAATACAAGATGAGTGGGGAAGCAAAGAGACAGGAGCAATTATTATAAATCCAAAGACAGGAGCAATTTATGCAATGGCTGCATATCCAAATTTTGATCTAAATAAATTTGGAGAATCGAATGCTGCATATTATCAAAATCCTCTTGTTGCAAAAGTGTATGAGTTTGGATCTATATTTAAACCCATTACTGTTGCCTCGGGAATTGATAGCGGGGCAATTACCGAAGAAACTACGTACGTAGATAGGGGAAAATTAACGGTAGATGGTGCAGTTATTTCAAACTATGATGGAAAGGCCAGGGGAAAGGTTCCAATACAAGAAATATTGAGCCAGTCTCTCAATACTGGTGTGGCTTTTATCGTACAAGAAATGGGGAAGGATCGTTTCAAAGCGTACTTAAAAGACTTGCACATTGGAGAAGAGACAGGGATTGATTTACCAAATGAAGTAAAGGGACTTACAAGCAATCTAGATTCTCCGAGAGAGCTTGAATTTGTTACCGCGTCTTTTGGACAAGGTATAGCTCTTACTCCTATTGGTATGGTTCGTGCACTTTCAGCTGTTGCAAACGGAGGTGTTCTTATACAGCCGCATGTTGGGAAAGAGATACGTCACTCATCAGGCCTTATTACAAAGCTTGGGTGGGGGCTTGATGAAAGAATCTTTTCAAAAGAATCATCTGAGACAGTTTCTCGCATGCTTACAAAAGTTGTAGATGAGGCATTGCTTGGAGGTACGGTATCGATTCCTTCTATGAGTGTTGCCGCAAAGACAGGTACTGCAGAGATTGCATCTCCAGATGGGGGATATTATGAAGACAGGTACCTGCATTCATTTTTTGGATATTTCCCCTCATATGATCCCGAGTTTCTCATTTTCCTTTATACTGTAGAGCCACAGCAGATACGATATGCATCGCAAACGCTCACTCGTCCTTTTATAGGACTTGTGCATTTCCTCACAAATTATTACGATATAGAACCTGATCGAATTTATG
The DNA here is from genome assembly GCA_002400985.2 of Candidatus Wolfebacteria bacterium. Taxonomy (GTDB): domain Bacteria; phylum Patescibacteriota; class Minisyncoccia; order Phycocordibacterales; family Phycocordibacteraceae; genus Minusculum. Next base: position 233,469 of record NVRX02000006.1, on the reverse strand, counting down.
AAAACATTCCTTAAATCAATCATTGTTGCAATCATCACTTTTGAAGCGAGGGTTGTTTTAAAAAAATATAAACCTACGATTATTATCGTTACGGGTAGTGTGGGGAAGACAAGNATGAAGGACGCGGTAGCGCATGTGCTCANNCAAGACTTNTTTGTTCGCAAAAGTGTTAAAAGTTACAANAGTGAGACAGGAGTNCCNCTTACTATTCTNGGNTGTTCAAATCCNTGGAATAGNCATGTGTTGTGGATGAGGGTAATTGTTGAGGGGTTCCTTCTTATTTTTTCAAAAAANCATTATCCAAAAATTTTAGTACTTGAGGTNGGGGCAGANAANCCAGGNGACGTNAAAGGNATGATGAGTTGGATTACTCCAGATGTTGTTGTTGTTACGAAGCTTCCAACTATCCCTGTGCATGTAGAAGCATANGCATCTCCGGATGCAACACGAGAAGAAGAGTTNTCTCCAGCNCATGCACTCAGCAGTGAAGGGACACTTATATACAGCAAGGATGATTCCTTTGCGGATGAGCTTGCCAAGGGTGTGAGTACCAATGTCCTTACGTATGGTTTCTCAATAAATGCAGATGTTGTTGGAGAATACAAAGGTCTTGTGTATGAGGGGAACATTCCCAAAGGATTTTCTGCAGATATATTCCAAGATGGAAGAAAAGAGTGCTTATTTGTAAATGGGGCAGCAGGGAAGCATCAATTGTATCCAGCGCTTGGTGCGTATGCGGTGGGTATGGTGTTCGATCTTCTGCCCAAGCATATATGCGAGTCATTGAAGGGGTACAATCCTCCACAAGGGCGCATGAGGCTCCATAGAGGTATCAATAACAGTATATTGATAGATGACTCATACAACGCTTCACCTGTCGCTATGGTTGCAGCATTGGACACTCTTACGGACATTCCGGCAGCTGGAGAAAAGATTGTGGTTTTAGGAGACATGTTAGAGCTTGGGACGTTTTCAATAGAAGAGCATATTAGTATTGGCAAGTATGCGTCAAAGAAAGTAGACCTTCTTATTACCGTTGGTCTGCGTGCGAAAGGTATTGCAGATGGTGCACACAAGGCACGTATGGCAAAGAAAAAAATGCATCATTTTAATACATCAGAGGAGGCGGCAGAGTTTTTGAAAGACACAGTTCAGGAAGGGGATGTGGTATTGGTTAAAGGTTCTCAGGGAGTTCGTATGGAGCGTATTACCGAAGTGCTTCTTGAAGACAAGAAGCATGCAAAGGATCTCCTTGTGCGGCAAGATGTAGAGTGGAAAAAACGTTGACGTATCTATTTAAATCAGTATAATGTTCAGGTCGTCAATTGTGACGACTTTTGAACCTTAAGGGGAAATATTATGGGTAAATTGTTGAGTTTGAATCCAGCTGGGGATCGTGTCTTTGTTCCATCATGTATTAATGATGGAAAAGCAGGGACAGTATCACTTAAGCCGGAGACAGCAATTCGAACAGGAAGGGCATACGAAGACGAAAATGGATTTTTGCGTGCAGGGACTTATACTCCGCCAGCCTATACTCCAATTTCATAACAAAATAACATTAATTTGTTATACACGTCGCACTTGCAATATGTAAGAGCGACGTTTCAGATTAATGTCTTCCATGGTATATTCCAAAACACAAAACAGGCCCTATCGTCTAGCGGCTAGGACATCGCCCTCTCACGGCGGAAACCGGGGTTCGATTCCCCGTAGGGTCACAAATTTTAGTCATATTTTGTAACGTTCTTTTAGATAATAAAGAGAAGCGTTAGAACCTTGATATACTTCGTGTATGACCGATATAAAATTTCAATGTCCTGTTTGTAAATTCTATTATCCGACACAAAAATTGGCTGACAAGTGTAAGGCGTGGTGTACAGAGCACCATAGTTGCAATTTAGAGATCATTCAGCATGCGATAAAAGATGAGTCCGCATAAACTTGTTAAAATGATGCTGTTGATATAGTTCACTGACTAATTGATTTTAGTTTTACTTAGGTCACAAATAATAAATCATATGAAAAAAGTATACGTAATACACGGATGTCCATCTAATGTTGAAAAGGCAATGAATGCTGAGACTAGAACCTATGACAAGCATTGGATACCTTGGATTAAAGAACAATTACTGGCATTAAATATAGAAGTAGAAACACCTCTCATGCCTAATCCTTGGGAGCCAGTCTATGAGGCATTCAAGAAGGAGTTCGAAAAAAATGAAGTTACAGAGGACAGCATTTTAATTGGACATAGTTGTGGAACAACGTTTTTAACTCGTTGGCTTGGAGAAACTAAACAAAAAGTAGCTAAGTTAATTTTAGTGGCTCCATGGTGTATTGCAGATAAAGACAACGAAGCTCGTAGAGAATTTTATGAGCAACCTATTGATGAATCTATTAAAGAAAGAGTTGGAGAAATCGTTATGTTTACTGCTGATAATGAATATGAGGACGGAAAGAAAAGTGTAAAGGTTTTCAAAGAAAAACTTGGAGGGAGGATTATAGAACTCAAAGGTCACGGTCACTATATGATGGGAGATATGGGTACAGCAGAGTTTCCAGAGTTATTAGAAGTAATTTTAAAATAAGGATTTATGAAAACTATTCTAGTAGATGCAGTACATACTTTTGTTATAGAAGGTGATGAAGGAGTTTTTGGGCCGTTTGGAAAGATGCACAAAATGCTTGAAGATTTCCCAAATAGAAAAATAATACTGACAAGTGCTAACGATGAGCAGTTTAAGAAATTTGACTTAGGTAATATGCCTTACGAGGTTTTTACACTTAAACATAGCCCAGAAAAGACTGATCCTGAGTATTACAAAAAGATGCTGGAACACTTTGCTTTGAAAGCAGAAGATGTTGTTTATTTTGAACATGGTGTAAAAGCTATAGAAAGTGCCAAATCTGTAAATATCAAAACCCACTATTGGGATAGCGAGAGCAAGCCTTTAAGAGAGTTGGTTGTCTTTCTGGAAAATAATACATAAAACACACATTTGTAGTGTTCTATTACTGTATTGAAGATTTCTTTACTTCCGTTAGGTTTTTAGTTAGCATCTCATTTAGAGTCGGTTAAACCGATGAAGGTCAAAATGCTACCTTAAAGCATTAATGTAGAACTTTAAAAAGGAACATACCATGTTCAGAACTACAGATGGCTGGATCAGCCAATTCAAAGAAAGAGGTGCGCTTTGGCTTCATGATGGAAACTCGAAGCGTCCCCATGCACTCCTTACTTCAGGAATGCATTCAGATGGCTTTTTCAATAGCGAGCTTGTGATGGAAGATTCAATTTTCCTAAACAATGCTTGTTCTTATCTTGTTGAATTACTTCAACAAGATAACCTCGACCTCAGTAGTGTTGATCGAGTTGTTGGTCCTGCAATGGGAGCTATTACTCTTGCTAACGACATCTCACGTAACCTTGGTCTAAGGCGCTCACGTTCTTGCCTTCGTGCGTACGTTGAAAAAGAAATGGATGGCAATAAGAAGATCATGGTCTTTAAAAAGACTTTGATTCGTTCGAAAGAACGTATTCTTATAGTTGAAGACGTGCTTACGACCGGCGGAAGTGTTGAACTTACCGCAGCCGCTATTACCAAAGCAGGTGGAACAGTTCTGCCATTTGTGGCTGTGCTCGTAAACCGTTCAAATCTCACAGAAGTGGGTGGCAGAAAAATTATTGCACTCATCAATCGTCCAATGCCAATGTGGACTCCTAAAAAATGTCCACTTTGCAAGAAAGGTTCTGAGGCAATTCGTCCGAAAGGAACGAAGAACTGGAATCGTCTTAACACTTCATATTGAAACTTTAAACACGCATGGGAGGAAATAACATGCCAAATACATTAGCTCCAGCAGAACGTTTAATCGTTGCTGCTGATTACAGTCCAGAAAAAGATGGTCGTGCAGGAGTTCATAAAAAAGTAATGAACTTGGCCGATCAACTTGCTGGAACAGGTGTACTCATTAAGGTCAATTCATCGCTTCGTGCGTTGGGGTATGACTTAATTGATGAGCTTCATGATCTTGATCTTGGGGTTTTTGCTGACCTGAAACTTATCGACATTCCTACTACAATGGGAATTGACGCTGAGTTACTTGCTGAGACAAAACCGGATATCGTCACAGCAATGTGCTGTGCAGGTGTTCGTGGACTTCATGATCTTCAGATTAAGCTGCCCGAGACAGAAATACTCGGGGTGACAGTATTAACAAGTCTGGGTGAAGAGGAGTGCCAAGCAATTTTTGGTTGCTCTACCAAGGCCGGAGTGTTGCGTTTTGCACGATTTGCAAAAGCTGCAGGACTTGGCGGCCTTATTCTTTCTCCAAAAGAGAACGAAGTGGTAATGAGTCGTAAATTTGAAATGGCACTCAGTCTTAACAATCCTGGTATTCGTCCAGAATGGTCGCTTGTCAAAGGTGATGACCAAAGTCGTGTTATGACAGCCCGTGCAGCTATTGCAGTCGGCGCAAAACGTATCGTCATTGGCAGACCAATTACTCAGGCAGATGATCCTCTTGATGCTGTTCAACGAACAATCGAGGAGATCAAGCAAGGTCTTGCTGACAGGGGTTCTTAAGTTCTTTCAAGTTTTATTATTATAAACCGCCATTTCTTTAGGGAAATGGCGGTTTCTATATACTTACTTCTTCAAAATCTCATCAACCATCTCTAGTTCATCATAGATACCTTCTATAAGATTGTATTCTTTTGCTTCTTCTAGTGTTACCCATGCATGGTCAACACTTTCTTCATCTAAAGCAACTTCTCCAGACTCATGCGGTGCGTAGTAGCTGAGTATTATTACCGGTATTCCATTTGGGAGAATAAATGCTATGTCTAGCAGATACGTAAGTTTTCCAACTTCTAGATTACTTTCTTCTTTTATTTCTCTCCGCAAAGATTTTTCAATAGCAAAATACCAATGATCGTTTGTTGTCTTTTTAGTATTCGTATAGTCATCAGTTTCAAGGCCTCCTCCAGGTACGGTCCACATGCCAGGGAATGCTTTTTTGTCTTTACTGCGCTTCAAAAGGAGATACTTGTGCTCTTCGTTGTAGATAATAGCGGTAGAGGTAATTCTATGTAGTTTTGTTTCCATATTGGGTACAGTATACCTTGTAACAAAAAGTTCGGAAGATGTTCCGTGCTAGAGTTATTGTGTTATTAGTAATAAAATATATTTATGTACAAAAAACATCTAAAAGCTATCTTGGCTCTTGCTGTTATCGTTCTTGGTATCTACATGATGCTTGGAAGCGCATGGCCAGATACTAGCTTTGCTGCAGGTCTTGGCCTCCTTCTTGTTGGTCTTGGTCAGTGGGTTTCTCACTGCCCAATGTGTAACAAGATTTGCAAAGGGTAAGAAACAGTTCTTATAAGGAAAGGCACCCATGTGGGTGTTTTTCTTATATCTGGTACAATCTTTTCATATGGTAACAGGGCTCGGATTGTGGGGTGTGGTACTTGTAGTGTCTCTTGTGGTACTTGTAAAAGGTGCCGATTCATTTATTAGTGCTGCAGAAAAAATAGGGAAAGCATTAAAACTGTCTCCTTTTGTTATTGGAGTGCTCCTTGTTGGTATAGGTACCTCATTACCTGAGTTTGCCAGCAGTGTGTCAGCTCTTATAAGTGGAAATGTTGAAATTGTGGCAGCAAATGCTATTGGATCAAACATAACCAACATCCTCCTTATTGTAGGTATCTTAGCGATACTTGCAAAAAAGTTTATTATTAAACAAGATTTGTTAGCTTCAGAGCTGTCTCTCTTTGTTGTTTCAACATCTCTATTTATTGGTGTTGCATTTGATGGGGTTATTACACAGCTTGAATCAGCATTACTTGCAATTGGGTTTGTTATCTATCTCCTCTATATTATTTTTGGGAATAACCAAGAAGCTCCTGCGGTTGCAAAATATAAAGGAGAGAAAGAAATAGGGGAGATCACCAAAGGAACAATAGTCACATTTCTTTTTGGTCTTGGAGGTATCTTGTTGGGAGCACACTTCCTTATTGAGTCTGTAGTATCTATCTCAAGTATTCTCGGTATTGCCACAGGTGTTATTGCTATTACCATTGTTGCCCTTGGAACATCTCTTCCAGAGCTGTTTGTATCACTTGCAGCGCTTAAGAGCGGAAAGACAGAAGTAGCCATTGGAAACATTTTTGGATCCAATGCCTTCAACATTCTTTTTGCGGTAGGGGTTCCAGGTCTTTTTGGTACTTTAATTCTTGACCCAAAGACATTAAGTATAGGAATTCCTATACTTGCTGTTGCTTCATTTATTTTTGTAATAACAGGAATTGCACACAGAATTTATAGGTGGGAAGGTCTTATGTTTCTTGTTTACTATGCGTTCTTTGTAATGAAAATTATTGGTTTCTAGTGTGCTAATCTAAAGGAAATGCATATTTTCTCTAAGAATCTTTGGACGCTCTTTGGAAGCAGGCTTTTTACACATTCGGGTCTCAGTATTATGGGGGTATTTCTTCCCACCTTCATTTACTTAGAGTACGGAGGGTCTTTGTACGCGGTTATTCTCACATTTATTCTTGGGTACTCCATCCATCTTTTATTAATTCCGCTTGCAGCAAAGTTATTAAAGCCCGTGGGGATGAAAAAGTTAATGATTCTTGCATTGGTTCCATTTTTGGTTGTGGCGCTTGGAGCACTTTCATTATGGGATCAAGCACCCACTCTCATGCTTGCTATATATATTGTGTCTTGGGCAGCATACAGAGCGTTATATTGGGTTCCATATCATGTAGAAGTTACGACATTTCTTGATGAAGGGCACAGAGGGAGGCAGGTTTCGTTTTTTACAAATCTTGTTGCTGTTTCTGCAATCATTACCCCTCTTGCTGGAGGATTCATCATTCAGTTCTGGGGGTTTCAATGGATTTTTATTGTTGGGTTAGTTCTTGTTGCATTGTCTGTTATCCCTCTTTTGTTTATGGAGGAGACACATGAAGAATATACATTTTCATATAAAGACAGCATTACAGAGTTGTTTGCAAAGAAAAATAGGAATCTTTTGTACGCGTATGCAGGAGATGGGGCACAAGGTGTGGTTGCACTTGTATTTTGGCCAATATTTATATATTTGATTTTGGATGGAAACTTTGCCGCGGTTGGAGCTGTATCTTCTCTTGTTATTGTTGCAACCATAGTACTCTCTGCATTTGCAGGTGAGTGGGTAGATAGAATGAGTAGGACACAGTTACTTATGGTTAGCACCGTTATCTACACTACCGGTTGGTTCTTGAAGTCATTTGCAACAACAGCACTGCACATCTTTCTTTTCGATGCATATCAGAGCGCAGGGAAGGCGGTAAACCGTATTACGTTTGATGCAGGAAGTTATACGCACCTTGCAGACAATGGCCACTATGTAGATGAGTACACAGCATTCAAAGAGATGGCTTTAAATATTGGAAGAATACTCATGCTTATCTTTGCAGGATTCCTTGCTGTGTTGTTTGGTATAAAAGTCGCCTTTATACTCGCAGCCTTTGCATCTCTTACTATGGTGCTTATTAATGGGACATTAAAAAAACATGCTTCTTCTCATTGATAAACCAATAGGTATTACATCGTTTGATGTTATTAGAAAGCTTCGCAAAGAGCTTGATATTAGAAAGATGGGACACGCAGGCACACTTGATCCACTTGCAAGCGGTCTCCTTATTGTTGCTACAGAAGCAGACACAAAAAAGTTAGATCAATTTTTAAAACTTCCAAAGACATATGAGGTTGCTATACGGATAGGGGAAAAGAGAGATACGGGAGATCTTGAAGGAAATATTATTGAAACTTCTGAAGTTGGAGATATTTCAAAAGAAGATGTAGAGAAAGTCATGGAAGGGTTTGTAAAAGTACACAGACTTCTTGTTCCTATATATTCTGCTATTAAAGTACAAGGAAAACCATTGTATTGGTATGCAAGGAATGATGTGGAGGTTGAAGTTCCAGAGAAAGACATGGAGGTTACGGACATAGAGTTTTTAAGTATGGGAGAAGAAAATGGGTTTACAACTATTCATCTCTCACTTGCGGTTACGAGCGGTACGTATATTAGAGCGCTTGCAGAGGAGTTTGGGAGGCAGCTTGGGTATCCTGCAACAACCTCAGCTTTGAGGAGGACTACAATAGGGGATTATAGTGTTGAGGATGCCAGGGCTCTTATATAAAAACACCACCCTTTTCAAGGTGGCGGATGCTACAAGCATCAAGTTAATTTTTTGTTTCGCGTCGTTTCCTTTGTCGCGAAAAACATTGTTGTGCCCGCTTAAGGCAAAGAGATGAATCATTTTTGGAGTTTTTTCCTGCTGTTACGCAAGCCAGAAGTTCTCCTGGGTTAACTCCAAAGTGATCCGCTATAGTTGCTATAGCTTTCATTGTGGCCATTTTTACCTCCTATGGTTGCTGAATGACTACTCTAAAATAGATTATACAATGGTTTCTATAAAAAGCAACTACTCAGCAAATAAACTATTGAGAACTTCTTTTACATCATTCCCATCAGCTTTTCCGTTGAGTTCCTTCATAACAGCACCCATAAGGGCTCCCATCTTTGCTTTGTCAGTAACTTTGAGCTCTTCCTTCTTTGCTTTTGCTACTTTTAGGATATCTTCCTTACTCATCATCTCTGGAAGATAGGTTTCGAGAATAGTAAGTTCCTCACGCTCATGGCGCGCAAGATCTGGTCTATCTCCACGTTCAAACTGTTCTATAGAGTCTTTTCGTTGATTTGCATTTCGTTTGATAACAACAAGAGCTTTATCATCCGTAAGAAATCCATCAGGTTTTTCTTTTAGGGTTATAAGTTCATTTGTAAATGAGGTAATGAGAGCTCTGAGTGTTCGGAGCTTTACTGCATCCTTTGCTCTCATTGCATCAGGTATTTCCTTTTTCAGTGTTTCGTGGATTGTCATATAAAAATTTTAGCACAAAAGCGTTATACTGCATCTATGCGATCTTACCCATGGCACTCCCTTTCAATACCAGAGGTTGTGCAACATTTTAATACAAGTGCTAAGAGAGGTTTAGACGCTTCTGTTGCAAGTGTGCGTCTCCGTGAATACGGACCAAATACTCTTACAAAAGAATCCAGAGAAACTTTTTTTAACAAGGTTATTCGACAAATAAAAAGCCCTATAGCTTTTGTGCTTATTGCTGCAGGGCTTGCGGCACTTTTCTTGGGAGAGATTGTTGATGCTGTTGTTATTATCACGGCGCTTCTTGTAAATGTGGTTATAGGTCTTGTTCAGGAAGGTCGTGCGGGGAATGCATTTGATGCACTTAAGGATGGAGAAGAAATAAAAGCATTAGTATTGCGTGATGGGAAAAAGTTAGAGATACCTGCAGAAGAGCTTGTTGTTGGGGATATACTTCTCTTGAATGCAGGCAGAAGTGTTGCGGCAGATGTTCGTATTATTCGTGCATCTGATCTTTCTATAAATGAAGCTTCTCTTACCGGAGAGTGGGTTCCTGTACCAAAACATACTGACGTTATCTCAGAAGGGGCGTCACTTTCTCAAAGAAGAAATCTTGCATTTAGAAGTACAACTGTTGTTTCGGGAAGAGGATTTGGAATTGTAATATCTGTTGGGGATGACACAGAGGTGGGGAAGATAGCAGAAGAGCTGCATACCGATGTACGAAATAAAACTCCATTAGAGAGAAACATGGAGGGTATTGCCAGATTCATTCTTTTGCTAGTAATGGCTACCGCTGCAGGGATCACTGCTCTTGGCGTATATAGGGGAGAGCCACTTACAGACATGCTTCTTGTTGCTATAGCTATTGCAGTGTCCGCAATTCCTGAGGGACTTCCTGCTGCTGTTACGGCATCTCTTGCCATTGGTATGGAGCGTATCTTGAAGTTTGGAGGGTTGGTTAAAAATCTCCTTGCAGCAGAGATTTTAGGAACCACTACATATATTCTTACCGACAAGACAGGAACTCTAACAAAGGGAAGGATGGCACTTTTGGAGTATGCGCTTTTAAATGAAAGAACACAGGAGGTAGATGCATCACACACGCAGGCACTGCTTCGGGCTGGCGCGTATGCATCAGATGCTGTTCTTGATGAAGAGCAGGGTACTGATGGAAATGCTGTTCATGGAAGACCTATAGAGCGAGCAATTCTTTTGTCTTCTGTGCATGCTGGTATTGCCCCAATAGGAGATAAACAAATTGTTTCTNTTCCNTTTAGNTCAANCAGGCGTTTTGGTGGGGCGGTTGTNTCAGGGGAGGATGGAGATACATTTTTTGTATCAGGGGCTCCAGAGTCTCTTCTTGAAAAAAGTACTCGTGTTTTTGATGGTATTACAGANCGAAANATGACGGATGCGGACACAAAGGTGTTTGATAGGTATTTGGAAGAGTACACAAAACAAGGATTNCGGGTTATTGGTGTTGNGAAGCGTCTTCTTCCAGAAGGTGGGNCTGANCAAGTNCAGAAAGATGTCGACAAGAGTGCTCANNGCTTTACCTTTATGGGCCTACTGGTCTTTGCAGATCAAATTAGAGANGATGTGGAAGAGTCGCTTGAACGTATAAAGAAAGCAGGNGCACGNACNGTTATGGTTACCGGGGACAATCCNCACACTGCATTATATGTNGCTGTTGAGATNGGNCTGTCTAAGAAANATGCCACCGTTATTACCGGCGCAGAGATAGAGCAAATGAATGATNCAGANCTTGTTGCTGCGCTACNAGAACACTCAGTGTTTGCNCGTGTANTNCCCAATCAGAAGCTTCGTATTGCCCGTGTGTTGCGTTCAAATGGCGAAGTGGTGGCAATGACTGGAGATGGAATAAATGANGCTCCTGCACTACAGGCTGCGTCNATTGGNATNGCTGTTGGTTCTGGTACTGATGTNGCAAAAGAAGCTGCAGANCTTATTCTNCTCAATGATAGTTTTTCAANAATAATAAAAACCATTGAAGAGGGAAGGAGACTNAGAGANAATATTAAAAAGGTGGTTACGTTTCTTCTTGCNACNAATTTTAGTGAAATNCTNCTCATTGTTGTTGCNCTTNNATTTGCNNTNCCGCTNCCTATNCTTCCNGTNCAGATATTGTGGGCAAATATTGTNGGGGAAGGGTTTATGAATTTCGCATTTGCATTTGANCCAGCGGATGAAAAAACAATGGAGAGAAGTCCAAAAGANAAAGAGATTACAAANATTCTCTCAGGNGATGTTGTNCGATTTATATTCCTTGCAGGGCTTATTACGGCAGGCCTTCTTCTTGTGTTGTATTTCTATCTTCTTTCTACCAACACACCAATTGAAGAAATACGAACAATANTNTTTGTTGGAATATCATTTGATGCATTCTTCTTTGCNNTTTCAATGAAGAGCTTNAGCAAGCCATTGTGGAANATAAANATCTTTTCAAATAAATATCTTATCTTTGCATTTTTGGCATCAGTTGGAGTGCTCTTTGCAGCATTATCAATCCCATTCCTCGCATCTCTGTTGTCTGTTGTGCCCCTTACAGGCGTAGAGATTGGACTTCTTGCACTCCTTGGACTTCTCAATGTTGTTGCTATTGAATTCTCAAAATGGGTACTGTTTAGGACAGAAAAGGTGACGTGATAGAATACTAGAAATGGAAATAATACTCATAGTTTTGGTAGTGGTAGTAGCTCTTATACAGGGAGTCATACTCTTTCGAATGTTTGCGCCAAAAGAATCAAAGGATTCCTTCTTGCTCTTGCAGCAGCAGCTTACTGAGATGGGGAGATCAATAGACGATAAAGTTCACAAGATGGGAAAGGATGTAAATGATTCTATGCACAAGCAATCATCAGAATCTCAGAAACTTATTAAAGACATAACAGAAGAGATAACATCAGTAAAAGAGTTGGGGAGGCAAACTGCTGGTTTTGCAGAACAACTCAAGAGTCTTCAGGATGTACTAAAGAATCCAAAACAAAGAGGAGTGCTTGGAGAGTATTATCTTGAAACAGTTTTGAAAAATGTATTGGCTCCAGGGATGTATAAAATGCAGTACGCATTTAAAGATAAAGAAACTGTCGATGCCGTTGTTTTTATAAAAGATAAAATTGTTCCTATTGATTCAAAATTTTCACTTGAAAACTATAATCGGTTGGTGAATGCAGCAGAGCAAGATAAGCCAGCGTATGAGAAAGCATTTGTAAATGATTTGAAACTACGTATTGCAGAAACTGCAAAGTATATTCGTCCAGAAGAGGGGACAATGGACTTTGCCTTTATGTTTATTCCATCTGAAGGAATCTATTATGATCTTCTTGTTAATACTATCGGGGGTAGAGAGAATGAAAGCCTTATTCATGTTGCCGCAGTAAAGCATAAGGTAATTATTGTTTCTCCAACTTCATTCCTGGCATACCTGCAGACAGTGCTTCAGGGGCTCAATGCAATGCAGATAGAGAAGCGCGCAGAAGAGATACAGAAACGTGTGGAATTGCTTGGGAAGCATCTTAATAAATATGATGAATTTTATAAAAAACTTGGTAATTCACTAGGCACCACTGTCTCTCATTTCAATAGTGGGTATAAAGAATTAAAGAAGGTGGACAAGGATATATACCGTATTTCCGATTATTCTCCCGGAATAGAGCCTGAAGAGCAACAAAAACCACTACTAGAGGAATAATACACTTGCTTTTTGGTGTGGTTTCGCTATAGTACTGCAACTATGAATACGGCTGTAATAAAGACTGGAGGGAAGCAATATGTTGTCGAGGAAGGCAGCGTTCTTACCATTGAGAAGATTTCTGAAAAGGAATACCAGGAAGGAGACAAGATTTCATTTGATGAAGTACTCCTTGTTGATGATGGTTCAAAAATACAGCTAGGGACTCCACGTGTAAAAACTTCTGTGTCAGGAATAGTTATCTCTGCNGGNNGAGCAAAGAAGATNATTGTTGAGCGATTTAAAAACAAGACACGATATCANAAAAAGCACGGACACCGTCAACCATTTATAAAGGTGAAGGTAGAAAAGATTGGATAAATAAAAATAGAGCCTNCTGGCTCTATTTTCTATTAGAGAGTGCATTTCGNAATGTCTCATCATCTGAGTANTCAAGTTGAGTNCCTGTGGCCAAACCTCTTCCGAGAGTAGAGAGGGTAATAGAGTCAGNAAGAAGGGGAGAGATAACATTTAAAACATGATCTCTTGTCTCTTCTCCTTCTGCTGTTGCNGAGAGTCCAAGTATGATTTCAGAAAGNTCTTGNTCAGACCGTGCTTGTATAGCTTTTATTAAAAGNTCATCACGAACTGGGTTTCGTCCNGTAATAGGTACNGTTCCTCCAAGGATNACATAATATCCCTTGAAGAGCCCNCTTTTCTCTACTGCAAGTAAGTCTGCATCTTTCTCTACAATCATAAGGGTTGAGCTGTCTCTTGTGGTATCAGAGCAGTACACACATTCAGGAGTAGTGTCTGTATGAAAAAGTCCACAGCTTGGGCATGTGTGTATTTTGCTTTTTACCGTAGCGATAAGATTTCCAAACTCTTTCAGATCATACGGAGATCGTTTAAGAAGACTGTACACAAGACGTCTAGCCTGGCGAGGTCCTATGCCCGACAGTTGTTCAAAATGATATATAAGTTTTTCTAAGCTATTCTGCATGTTCTTCTATTGGTGCACCTGCCAAGGCGTCAAATTCACTTGTCTCTAGATCCATAAATGTAACGCGCTTCTCATCGAAGTATAGTTCTACAGATCCAGTAGGTCCATTCCTGTGTTTTTCTACAAGAATCTCTGCAATGTTATTTTTATCAGCAGCTCTATTCATCTTATCTTCTCGATGGATAAACATAACAACGTCCGCATCCTGCTCAATAGATCCAGAATCTCTAAGGTCTGAAAGTCGTGGACGTCCACCGCGCTGCTCTACCGCACGAGAAAGCTGTGAGAGTGCAATAACGGGCACATCAAGTTCTCGAGCAAGAGATTTTAGAGACCGAGATATTTCTGTTACTTGTTGCACCATAGAATCACTCGCTTTAGCACTCGATGGAGCCATAAGCTGAAGGTAGTCAACAACAATAAGTCCTATGCCATGCTCACGCTTCAGGCGCCTGGCCGTTGCTCTCATGGAAAGGATGTTGTTTCCAGGCTTATCATCAATAAATATAGGGGCTTTTGAAAGTGTTTCTAGTGCATCTCGTACTTTTGCAAAGTCATCCTCACTGCTAATGGTTCCAGTACGTAGTTTCCATGAGTTAACGTAACTCTCAGATGCGAGCATACGCTCTACAAGCTGCTGAGAGCTCATTTCGAGTGAGAAAATACCTACAGGTACATTATGCTTTACTGCTGCGTTACGAGCGATATCTAGAGCAAGAGATGTCTTTCCCATAGATGGACGTGCAGCAAGGATAATAAGGTCTGATTTTTGAAATCCAGAAAGAAGATTATCAAGGGTTTTAAATCCACTTTTTACTCCTCGGATATTGTCTTTTGATTTTGAGAGTTTTTCGATATGGTCCCATGCGTCAATAAGTGTTTCCTTAATGGCAATAAACTTATGTGCAGCAAATGCATTTCCAATACGCATGATGTTCTTTTCTGCGGAATCAAGTATCTCTGCAGTGTCTCGAGATTCATCATGTGCTTTCTCTGTTATTTCATATGCAGCGTTTATAAGAGAACGCATTACATATTTCTGAGAAACAATATGTGCGTAGTGTGTGATGTTCCCAGCTGATGGAGTTTTTTCAATAAGTTCTGCAAGGTATGCTCGACCACCCGTTTGCTCTAGGTGTCCTTTGTCTTTAAGTTTTTGTGTAAGAGAGAGTAGATCAATAGGTTCACTTCTTTCAAGAAGATCAATCATTGAGCGAAAAATAGTCTTATGTTTTTCTGCGTAGAAACAATCTGATTTTATCGTGTCAGTTATATCGTGGAGAGATTCGGGACGAACCATAATAGAACCAAGAAGAGCTTGTTCACTTTCAAGACTTTGAGGGGGGATTCTACTGAGGTCAGTTCCTGTCATTATTTGTATTGTATCAAAATTGTGGGGAGCTTGCTTTGAGGATGTGTTGTGGATAGGTGGATAGGGTGGGGATAGTAATACTTGACAATACACTATATCTATGATATAGTGTATATAGATAAGAAAGAGGCAAAGTGCCTCAGCGCTTCCGACGTTTATCGGAATTAGGAGGCATTTATGTCTATTTCTAAAAAATTTAACCTACCAGCTCTTCTGTCTATCCTTCTTTGCTCTATCGCTGCAGCCGTAATGCTATCAGCAATAGCAGAATTAGAAATTTCGGAGGGGTTGAAGGGGTTATTAGAGTTTGGGACTTTAATAATTATTATTGTCTCGTGCTTTTGTTTAAATTTAATTCTTGCATACTTCAGTAAGAAAAATAACAAATAACATAAAACCTAACCTTGATAGTTCTGCATTAATACGCAGGGCTATTTTTTTGTAAACATCACTAACTTCTACGTCAATTTTTTATTACAACTTCTCAATAATAAAACCATTATCTCTATCTAAAACAGAATATCCTTTTTCTTGTATACGGTCTCTAAGCTCATCAGATTTCTTAAAATCTTTTTGTTTTCTATACTCTTCTCTCTTTTCCGCAAGAACTTTTATCTCTTGAGGTATATCAACTTTTAATCTTTTTCCAAATAGCTCAAGTCCAAGCATTCGGTCCATCCTCTCTAGTGTTTTTTTCTTTGATCCATTTGAAACATCACCATCTCTAACAAGTTGCCACAGAAGAGAAAGTGCTTTTGCAGTGTTTAAATCATCATATACAGCTTCTTTGAAACGATTAAGATAGAAATTATGAACGAATGTAGCTTTTGTTTTTGCAAGAGAGTCAGTAAATAAATACAGTCTATGTAATGCATTCTCTGCTCCTTTTAGAGATTCTTTTGTAAATGAAAGTGGCGTCCTGTAATGAGCTTCGAGGAAAAGGTATCGGAGTGATAGGGGAGAGAACCCTTCTTTTATAAGGTCTGCAAGATAGATGCTATTTCCTTCAGATTTTGAAATCTTGTTTCCTCCAAGATTTAAAAAAGCATTGTGCATCCAAATAGAAGCAAATACTTTTCCTGTAGCTGCTTCGCTCTGTGCAATTTCATTGTTGTGGTGTGTATAGATATGATCTTCTCCTCCAGTGTGTATATCAATTTGTTCTCCAAGATGGCTTATTGCCATGGCAGAACATTCAAGATGCCATCCAGGGAATCCAACTCCCCATGGAGAATCCCATTCTTGTAGGCGTTTTTCTTTACCTGAGAATTTCCAAAGGGCAAAATCTTTTGGATTCTTTTTGTCTCTCATGTCTGTGCGAGCGCCTCCTTGTTGCTCTACCAGATTGATTCCTCCAAGCTCTCCATATTTGGGAAATGTTTTTGTATCAAAGTATATTCCATCTTTTGTTTTGTATGTGTGACCTTTTTCCTCAAGTACTTCAATTATTTCAATTTGCTCTGGTATATGGTCAGTTGCTTTTGGAAAGGTGTATCTACCCGTAACGATGTTGAGTGTTGTGAGGTCTGCCAAAAAAGCTTTTGTGTATTCTTTTGTAATACTCTCAGCACTTCGATGTTCTTTTTTTGCAGCTTTTTCTATTTTGTCCTCTCCCTGGTCTGCGTCATCAGTTAAATGGCCAACATCAGTAATGTTAATTATGTGTTTTGGTTTATACTCTGCATTTGTAAGTGCTCTGTGGAGAGTGTCTGCAAATACATATGAGCGAAGATTTCCAATTTGAGCTGCTGCGTACACTGTTGGTCCACAGCTATATATAGAAACGTGTGAAGAGTGAAGGGGTTTTAGCATCTCCTTCTTTTTTGATTTCGTGTTGTACAAATGTATCCCACGAGCTTTAGGTTTTAGGAATCTCCAGTTTAGAAACATATTAGAGCCATTTTTTATGGATGAAGTAGGTAAAGAATAGAATGGTGAATGCTGCCATTATTCCAATAATGATCCAAAAGTCTCCTTGTATACCAACAATAGGGAGGTATCTAGTGTTCATTCCAAATATTCCAGCGATGAGCGATAGGGGAAATGTAACNAAAGCCATAATNGTAAGAACCTTCATAACCTCATTTTGTTTTGTNGTNAGGAGTGAGTTGTTNGTNTCNCTNANNCCTGCNACCATNTGAAGATATGACTTTGTTGTTGTTTGTGTTCGTGAGTGCTCTCCAACGAGCGCTTTTGTATACATNGAGAAAGATTCACCAAANACNTTTTNTGCTTTCAGGTCNANTGANTCAACAACAGATTTGTGTGTNTCAAGAATAATATTAAAGTTTCGNAGAATNGTGCTNACTTTTGAAATTTCAAANACCATTTCCTTTTCTTTTCCTTNGAACATTTGATCTTCAATCCTGTGAATTACGTCATGNTGATAATCAAGNTCGTGGAANACTCCAGAATATAANTTCATGATGATTTGATACAGAAGTTCTCCNGCNTGTTTCAGCTCTGGTTCATTATCAANAATTNCNTCTGTTTCNAGTATTTTATGAAGNTTATGCACAGGNTCTATTACNTCGTATCTGATGGTAANAATNTATTTTTCTCCAAGNATAAAATCTATNTCNTGAGANGTGCTNCGTGTGTGNGAGTGNCTNTCNGCAGGGAANTGAAGNATNAGNTATAGNTAATNATNTCCTGCANCTACAGNAGGTTTTAGTGTTGGNCCTTGTAATTCCTCTACAATAAAAGGATCAATGGAGAATTCTTCCGCAACTTCCTCCAACTCTTCAAGAGTAGGGGACTCAAGGTCTATCCATACAATTTCATCGAGNTCTTGGCGCGTAATCATGGCGAAATTATACCATGTGACTTTGACGGAAAAGTACTCTCCTGCGATACTTCATGAGTAATGGATGACNCCCCACAAAAACAAACACCNNTCTTNCGATTTGCCATTATCGGCGCGGTTATTTTTGTANTNGGATTTGGTGCTGGGATCTTTATGAAAGGAGGNCAAAACCTTCANGCATTTTCGCTNCCTTTGTTTGGTCCAGATGCAACTCCTCAAGAAGATGTTGATCTCNCAACATTTTGGAAAGTNTGGAATACCCTTGAAGAAAAGTTTGTNCAAAATGCCAGTACTACACCACTNACAAGTGAAGANCTTATATATGGAGCAGCAAANGGTATCGCTGCTGCGTATGGNGATCCGTACACTATCTTTTTGCCNCCAACAGAAGCAAGTATATTTGCTGAAGACATTAGTGGAAACTTCTCTGGTGTAGGTATGGAGATTGGNATNCGAGATGGTNTCCTTACTATTGTNGCNCCTCTAAAAGGTACTCCTGCAGAAGCNGCAGGNCTTTTAAGNGGAGATAAGATTCTTGCAATAGATGGNGAAAGTACTGATGGGGTGGGGAGCGGTATCGCCGTAACATANATACGTGGGGAGTCAGGGACATCTGTTTCGTTTACNATTTTNCGTGGAGANGATGAGATTTTAGAAATATCAGTNGTNCGNGCAACTATTGAAATACCAACTATTAATACTACGAANAGNGAAGACGGNGTNTTTGTTATCGAGCTNTACAANTTTGGAGCAACCTCTCCACANCTNTTCCGTGAGGCACTTGAAGAGTTTGTAGATGCAGGTACGGCAAACCTTGTTATTGATTTNCGTGGAAACCCAGGAGGGTTCNTAGAGGCTGCNGTAGACATGGCAAGCTGGTTCCTTCCTGATGGAGCAATTGTTGTTCGAGAAGATCAGGGGACAGGAAAGAAAGAAAAGGTACAAAGGTCTCGAGGGTACAATGCATTTAATGAAAACCTTAATCTGGCTGTGCTTATAGATGGCGGGAGTGCCTCAGCATCTGAAATTCTCGCAGGAGCACTGAGAGATCATGGTGCAGCAACACTTATCGGAGCAACTTCGTTTGGAAAAGGATCAGTGCAAGAGCTTATAGATATTACAAGTGACACAGCACTCAAAGTTACTGTTGCGAGGTGGCTTACACCAAATGGTATCTCAATTTCACACGAGGGCTTGATTCCGGACGTAGAAGTAGCGTATGATCCTGATACTACAATAGACGAACAGCTAGAAGCTGCCGTTGATTTATTACTTAAATAGACAGATATGAAAGTTGTATTAATAAAAGATGTAAAAGGTCTTGGAAGTAAAGGAGATGCTGTTGAGCAGAAAGACGGATATGCGCTCAATTTTCTTATTCCTCAAGGTCTTGCAGTATCAGAGAAGAGTTATATTGCAAAGAATGCAATCCAAAAGAAGGGTGAAGCAGCAGACAGAAAAGAAGTTCAGCACGAGCTTTTGGGAGATATTATCAAATCTCTTGATGGGGAAGTACTTTCTTTCTCAAAGAAGGTAAACGACAAAGGAGGGCTATATGACAAGGTTGATGTAAAAGAAATCATTTCAAAGATCTCTGAAGTTAAAAATGCAGAACTTCCAGAGGATTCAATTACACTCAAGGCGCCATTTGATGCTGTTGGAGAGTATTCAGTTGCAGTTTCAAATGATAAAGTATCAGCAACAATTACTGTCTCTATAGTAGAAGAGGTTTCGTAGAGGTTTGTAAATAAAAAAAGCCCCGCGTTAATACGTGGGTCTTTTTTGGTTTTGTTGCCGGATGTTTTAATTGTGCATAAGTTTTAAAAATGAAACTAGTGCTGCAATCGTGGCCACAATAAGAGCAATTATAGTTACTACATCAATCTCTATTTGTTTGATGTTAATATCGCTACCAGCAAGAATAATTGCCAATATAATTATGTTACTGCTGAAAATAAAGACCAATGTGTAGAGAATTTTACTTATAAGTTTTGGCATAATAGCCTTCCAATTCCGAGAAACGCCGGATACGTTTAGGTAAAATACCCCTTACTTACTTGTCATATAATGCCATTAATTAAAGACAAGGTCAATGTGTTGATATTACGTAAGACACTAAAAAAGCCCCACAATGTGGGGCTTTTTTATATGGAGAATGTTATATAACGTGTGCGACTTTCTTTGTTACTATCTTTCCATCAAAACGAGTCTTCCTTCTACTCTTGAAAGCAACAGTTCCTTCAGCTATAGAGTACAGAGTGTGGTCTTTTCCTACTCGTACGTTCTCTCCAGCCTCAATCTTTGTTCCACGCTGACGTACGATAATAGAACCAATCTTTGCTGATTGTCCGTCTGCGAGCTTTGTTCCTAGATATTTGGGATTACTGTCCCGTAGGTTCTTTGCCGAACCACCTGCTTTTCTATGTGCCATATGTTATATACTTAGTCCGATGAATATACCAGAGAGAATGAGAAAATTCAAGGGGGTGGTAGGTACAGATCTCTTTATTTTGATAGTTTTGGTGCTTAGTTCAAGTATAAGCTTCTCTTTGGGATACCTGGCGGCAAAAGATGGCTTAAAACAAGAGGTTTTTATAGATACAAGTGCAGCAGTCTATAATGCAGAGATAGTAAAGGGAGAAGGGAAGTATGTGGCATCAATATCAGGTGCAAAATACCATCTCCCAAGTTGTTCTGGAGCAAAGAGGATAAAAGAAGAAAATAAAATCTGGTTTGATAACAAAGAAGATGCAGAACTTTCTGGATATACTCCAGCAGGGAACTGTAAGGGTATATAATAAAGAAATGATAGTACTAGATATAGAAGCATCAGGAGTAAATGCAGAAAAACACTCAATTGTTTCTATTGGGGCAATTGAATTTAATAATCCAACCAATCAGTTTTATGAGGAGTGCAAAGTATGGGAAGGAGCACACATAGATCCTCAGGCACTTGAAGTAAATGGTTTTACTAAAGAAGAAATAACAGATCCTTCAAAAAAGACAGAAGCAGCAATAACAGAAATGTTTATTGAGTGGGCAACAGCAATAGATGGTGACAGGACTCTTGCAGGGCAAAATGTTTCTTTTGATAGAGATTTTATTAGACATGCTGCAGAACGTGCAGGATTAAATTATCCGTTTGCAGTGCGAACTATAGATACGCACACACTAGCGTATATGCACATGGTAAAGGCAAATATTGTTCCTGCGCATGAAAAGCATCGATCTGCACTTAATTTAGACGCAGTACTCAATTATTGTGGTATTCCGGATGAGCCAGAACCACACAATGCACTTACTGGTGCAATGAGTCATGCCGAGGTTGTATCTAGACTTCTGTACGACAAGAAATTACTTCCTGAATTCGAGACGTTGGATATTCCATGGAAATAGAAGGGTAGAGATGTGATACATTAGAGCGTATATGCGAGAATTTATTGAAGAAGTTAGAAAAAATCAAAATATCAAAGTGCCAAAGACCGTAGCACCTCTTGTGTGTAAGCCGGTTAACATAGAGCCGTGGAGAATCTTTCAAATTATGAGCGAGTTTGCGTCTGGATTTGAAGTGATTCAAAAATATGGTCTAGTCGCAACCTTTTTTGGAAGCGCGCGTTGCTCTATGAGTGATGAAATTTATAAAAGTGCGGAAGAACTTGCAGGTAAGCTTGCAGTGCGAGGCTTCACTATTATTACCGGAGGAAGTCATGGGGTTATGGAAGCTGCTAACAAAGGTGCATTTGAAGCGGGGGGGCAATCTGTGGGGATGAATATAGATTTACCTAACGAACAAACTTCAAACCCGTATCTTACCGAAAGTGTAAGCTTCGACCACTTCTTTAGTCGAAAGGTAATGCTCGCTTTTGCTGCAGAGGTATACATATACTATCCAGGAGGTTTTGGAACCATGGATGAGTTGTTTGAGATACTTACACTTATACAAACAAAGAAAATTAAACCAGTGCCAGTTGTTCTTGTTGGAAAAGCATATTGGCAACCAATTCTCGATCTCATCGATTCTCATTTTGTAAAAGGATACAAAACAATTAGCAAAGAAGACGTGAATCTATATAAGCTTGTAGACTCCGTAGACGATGCGTACGAATATATTGTAGAGAACGCCAAGTGCTAACAAAAAAGCCCCTCACGGGGCTTTTTACGTGTCTTAGTGTGCTTCGTGCACGTTGTGTGGTAAGTCACATTTTTTAAGTGCAGCTTTCCGTGCTCCATGAACACTTACATACAGAAGACCTCCAATGATTGCCATGTTCTTTAAGAACTGCATCATCTGTGCCTGATCAGCAAAATCAGTGTGGAAGAATAATGTAACTACAAGAAGGAATAATCCAATCTTGAATGCTACAAGACGTGACCAGAATCCAAATAGGAGTAATAGTCCACCTCCAAGCTCTATGATAATTGCAATAACAATTGCTACCTCAGGAAAAGGAACATTGAAGGCTGTAGCAAATGCTACAGTTCCAGCAAAATCCATAAGTTTTCCTAAACCTGCAATAATAAAGAGAGAGGCAATTAAAACTCGTCCCAATACAGGAGCCCAAAGTTCATAGCTTTGAGATTCGTGAAGTTTTTTCATAATAATTAATTGTTTAATTAAGTTTAATTAGTAAATGTTCAACTCTCATAAGTATACAGTAGGGGAGGATAGATTATTGAGTAAACATGTATTTAATGTGTAGGGTGGCTTTAATTATGTATACGTCGCACAATATATCTTTTGCGACTTATTCAATAATATAAAATCTTTTATCTAGTAACTTTGAGTTTAGATCATTCAGCTGCCCCATCTTAAGTAACTCTACTTGAGTCCAATTGTTTGATAAAGAAGAAACTGAAGTTATTACAACTGTTGTAAAACCAATTGCTACTCCAAGTGCAGTAATAAGAAGAATCATGTGTCCAAGTTGCATCAGGTCTTCCATTTGGCCAATTCGAACTTCTTGATTATTAAGTTTTTTTTCTACGTCAGCATCAAAGGAATTATCATTTGAAGTATTTCCAGATCCTGTATCTGGATCACTTTGAGGTTCTCCATATATTTCTACTGTGGGAACCATAAGTTAAGTTTGTTTTGTTATAACTTCCCAAGTGATACTTTTTATAGGATCATCTCCACCATCAATAAAAAGATCTATAGAATACAGTCCAGTATCTATCAGGTGCAAATTTTTAAAAGTCGTTATGTAGTTTAAGTAGTTTTTGTCTGTCCATAAGTAATTTTTTGTGAGCTCAACAGGCGATAGAGTTTGGTTTCCATCACGCCTTGCCTGAAGTTGAGTTCCGTCAGGCTTCATCACTCTCACCTTTAAAACACTCAACTCTTGTCTTGTTGGGTTAGTTCGTTTAACCCTAAAAACCACGTTTAGTTCATCTCTGGTAATTCCATTAGAAGGTATGCTTGTTCTGTCAAAAATATTTATAATACTAAGTCTTCCTTTTGTGCTCGATATAACTTTTTCACAAAGTAAAGATGCCTCTATTGAGAAGTTTTCATTCATAAAGCCTAGTATAACAAATCTAACTCTTTTTGATAATATCAATCACCTTCCCACTAATCTGGAAATCATCATTTGGACTAATAAGTATTGGAGAATAATTTTCAGTAGAGTCAGCGTCAAGCATGATACGTTCATTTTCTTTGTCTAGTTTGTACCTTTTGATAGTGGCCATCCCGTCTATTACCGCTACGATAATATCTCCATCTTTAGGTACTACCTGAGACTTATCTACAATAACGAAGTCTCCATCCTCAATAGTAAGAGTCCCACGTATAACAGCCTTATTCATAGAAGGTCCGTTTGTAACAAGCGCATAGAGATCCTGGCGACGTTTAGGCAGAAGACTTGAAGAAACCTTCACATACCCTTCTGTACGCTCCTCAGCGAAGATTGTTGCAGGTCCACAGTTAGCAGCCCCTACAATAGGTATTGAATAGAATAAACTCTTTACTCCTGTTGCAAATCCTCGCTTAACAGGCTTTATAACGCCTTTTGAGAGATCAATCTGTATAAGACCAGCTTTTTCAAGCTGTTGTAGGTGATACTTTACAATCTGCGGCTTTCCTTCTTGTTCTATTAATTTAGCAATTTGTCGCAAACTAAGGCTTCCTAGCTTTGCTTTCCCTCTGATAAGTGTCAATAATTGTGCTTGTGTTACGTGCATATACATGGAGTATACCACTGTGTAAAGAATGTGTACTCCCCTACTGTGGAAAACTTCTTTACATTGTTGACAGCATGTATTAAATATTAAAATATTTTGTCTATGAAGAAAAAAGTGTATGCTCTATATGAACGCTTGGGTATCTAAAGGCCCAGTATGAGCAGATCAGTTTGCTGTCCAGAATCGTCTAAAGAGTGTGGTTTCTCCAATCCCGTGTCAGGGTTCTGGCACCCGATGGCTGTAACAATAACAGTCCCCCTCTTTTATCTAAGCATTCACCTAAACCGTCTTAACTGGCGGTTTTTATTATTTTATATAACTATCAAAATACACAGCATGGCAGGTATATCCTCCAGTATTGTTTTGAAGATAGTCTTGGTGCTCACTCTCTGCTGCCCAGAATGTAGAAAACTCTTCAAGAGTTGTAACAACAGGATTAGGCCATTTCTCTGATTCATCTACAATATCTATAAAAGAAGATGCCTCTCCCCTCTCCTCAGCATCTTGATAGAAAATAGCAGACCTATATGAAGTTCCTTTGTCATTCCCCTGCTGGTTGAGTGTGGTTGGGTTGTGTATTCGAAAAAACCAATCCAGAAGTGTTTTGTACGAAACTTTGTCTGTATCGTACGTTACTTCTAGTGCTTCAGCGTGTCCTTCATGGTTTTGGTATGTGGGATTTTCATTACTTCCTCCTGTGTATCCTGTCTCAGTATCAATAACTCCATCAATCTTTTTAAATAAATCTTCTATTCCCCAGAAGCACCCACCTGCAAAGTATGCTTTTTTATTCATTTTCGTCTAAATGCTTTGTAAAGTGCTTCTTTAGAGTTGTATCAAGTGCCTTTTGAAAGTCCATGGCATGTTTTGGCGTAAGGATAACTTCAGACATGAGTTGTCCTTGTTCTGTGTTTGGTCGTACGTATGCGAATTGCATTGTTACCGCATCATCATTTACCGTGATCTGTGTTGCATTAGAAAATGAAGGTTTTGCTTCATTGGGTATTGCGATTTGTATTTGTTTTTTCTCTTCCATATTAATTCCAGAAAATAATAACGTCTAATAAGTCTAGTGAGAATTCTATAATCCATTGCCACGCTATAAGAATATATCCCCAGACGAAACCAATGTTTGCTTGTCCCGCAGGAGATTCAATAATTCCCTGTATTGAGATACCAAAGAAGCTCAGTACGAAAAGTATTGCGATTACAAGTATTGCCAATTTAAGTAAATGCCACATGTTTATAAGTATGATAACGGATTTAGGTACGCTTCGCGAGGGGCTATGGGGATATGTGCGTTTGGACAGTTAGTTATAGCCTTCACATCTCCAAAGCGAACTATCTTTACACCCTGGTTTGCAAACACACTAAAGTGTAGGTGTGGCCCTGTAGAGAAGCCAGTATTTCCCGAATATCCAATAACATCCCCGGTACTTACCTGCTGTCCAGGCGATACCGCTATTTCAGATAAGTGAGCATAGAGTGTTGCAAGACCATTTCCGTGTTTTATAAGAATCCACTTTCCATATGAGTAGCATCCTGCATATCGATCGGTGTTCCCTGTTCCTTGTATTACACCTGCAAGTGCAGCCTCAAGTGGTGTTCCGGTAGATGCACCAAAGTCCATTCCGTTATGCCCTTTTCCGCTATACACTTGTGCGTTTGCTGTAGCAAAAGGAGTATTTCCAAAATACTGAGTAATACATAAGATGTTTCCATACCAGCTTTCCCTGTCTGCACACCTACGCATAAAGTCTGCAGAAAATGGCCACTTGAGTGTTCCTGATCCTACACTTGGAATACTATTTGGATCAATAGCAATTTGTAACTCTGCTTCAAGCGCAAAGAGATCTTTTTCAAAAGCTTCTTGTGCTTCTTCTTTTTCTCGAATGAGTTTCTGGTAGTTACTTTCTTTGTTCTTTGTTTGTGTAAGGAGAGTATTTTTTTCTCTCTTACTTATGTCTAATCCATATTTCTCAGACGATAGGTCTTGTTTAAGAGCAGCAAGCTCTTTCTTTTTTCGTTCTTCATAATCTTTGTCTCCCGCAAGCGCTACTTGTACTTGCGTGATGGATGCAACACTTGCTTGGAGTGCTCCTTGGAATTGAAGAAGTATTCCAGTGTCATTCCATATATCGGACACATTCTTTTCTGAAAGAAGTTGCTCTATAAGTGTTTGCGCACTTGCTTTGTGTATTTCACGTATCGATTTAGCAATAGCATTTTCGTGCCCTGCTATTACATTCTCATTTTTAAATATTTCTCGTGAAAGTTCTTGCAGTGTGAGGTTTGCATTTGAAATTCTGTTTTCTGTTACGCGAATACTTGCTGAAAGCTTATTTCGAGATAGATCAAGTGAGGCAATGGCACTTTGCAAACTTTTCTTTTCTGATCCAACTACAAGGAGTTGCTGTTGGTATTCTGCAATCTGTCTTTCTATGTCTGCAATCTGTGCATTTCGATCTACGATTTGATTTTTGAGACTATCAATACTTGCCGCAAATGCAGGGGTGGCAAATAAAAAGAATATACTTATGGCAAGTAGGTATTTCATTACTCGTAGTATAGCAAAAACCCCGCACATAATATGCGGGGTTTTTAGCAGTACTTAAACTGCGTTAATTTAAGGTCACCACCTTGTGAATTCCCAGATCTTTGGAATGGATAAGATCGAACACCTTGTCTAGCCTTGCAAATTGCAAAGCCCAAACTCGTTCTCTCTTATTCCAAAAAAAACATCGAACCCATTGAGTCTCCTCCTGGCCTTTTTCAAGTGAAGAAAAAGTGGTTCCAAGAAAAAATAATCGGAACTGTTTCCATGGTTCTGGAATAAAATGCTGAAGCAAGGGTTGCAACAGTGTTTCAGGTGCTGTTCCGTTTACAAAACGGAGTCCTGTTTTGTATTTTGCGTCGCAAACTGTTAGAAATTTTCCGTCATGACTAAGCTTCTTAAGATCGCCAAATGGACGAATGTTCATTTTTTGCAAAATGACATGAGAGTTTCTGGTGTGAAAAAGAACTTTATAAGGTCCTAGTTCAAGCCTTGGTGGTGACATGGCAAGTAATCGTGTCATTGACTGACATACAAGTATTCCCATAAGCTTTCTCCTTTTCAATGTTCAAGCTATCTCTATATATACACTAATTACACAATATCCTCAAGTGCTGTGTCAATTCTCTTCAAAGACTCTTCTTTTCCAAGAATAGGAAGAATTGTAAAAGGATCTGGTGATTTATCACGTCCAGAAAGACAATATCGCAAAGGCCACAGAACGTCCCCCCTCCCTACTTCACTTGCATAGTCCCATATTGATGCTTTAAGTACTTCTGTATCGCTCCATGCGTCATTTCCAAGCTCTGAAAGTGTTTTACGTACGTGCTCAAGGTGCTTTTTGGTATCTGCGATATCACCCTTGCCTTTAAAGAGTAGGTTTTCTGTTTTGTATGTTGGCGTATCAAAAAAGAATGCAATTTCTTCATGTTCAAAATCACCAAACTTATGAAGTCTTTCTCGCACTAGAGGAAGTACCATGCTCATTCTTTCGTCTGAGTATTGGGGGAGCGTTATTATTTCTGAGAGATCAAGTCCTACGAAGTATGCCTCATCTGAAAGCTTCTCTATGTGATGCTTATTTATCCAATCTAATTTTTCTACAGAAAAGATTGCACCTCCCTTCTGTACTCGTGCAATATCAAATTCTTTTACGAGTTCAACGAGCGTGAATATCTCTTGTTCGTCTGTTGGGTGCCATCCAAGGAGTGCAAGATAGTTTAGGAATGCATCTTTGGTGTATCCCATCTCTTTATAATCATCTACTGATGTTGCCCCATGTCTCTTTGAGAGTTTTGATTTATCTTCTCCAAGTATAAGAGGAAGGTGTGCGTATAGCGGTCGCTCATACCCAAGGGCTTCTTGTATGAGTATTTGTCGTGGAGTGTTTGAGATGTGGTCTTCTCCTCGTATTACGTGAGTTATTTTTGATCGCTCATCATCTACAACAACCGCAAGGTGGTATAGAGGGTCTGTTACGCTTCTCGCAATTACAAAGTCTCCAAGGTCTGTAGTATCAAATGTCACATCTCCACGGATGAGATCATTAAAGGTTATTTTCTTTCCAGGGTTCTTTAGCCGTACTATGGTTACTTTCTTTCCCTCTTCCCTTTTACTATCTTCCTCACTTTCATACGCTGCGCCACTTTCAATAAGTTTTGCTATTGCATCTGTATGGTGTTTTAAATCCTCGCTTTGCCTAGACAGTGCATCGTGTTGCAATCCAAGCCAATCAAGCCCATCAAGGATGTTTGTTTCAAATTCCTTGGTGCTTCGTTCTTTGTCTGTATCTTCAATTCGTATTAAAAATTCACCTCCCATCTTTTTTGCAAAGAGATAGTTTACCAGTGCGGTACGTGCAGTACCCATGTGGAGTACTCCTGTTGGAGATGGCGCTATTCGTGTTCGTATTTTATTCATATATTTCTGCGTAGTTAAAGAGTACAGAGAATGGCACACACCAGTACATCACATATCTGTATTCAGAAAGGTCTACTCCCTCAGGAACAGTATAGTTAATATTTCCTTTTGTACCACGTATAGCTCCTAGATCAATAAAATCTTCCGCTTCAAGATCTTTGCTTAGATACAAGTGAAGGTTTGGCCCGTTGATTGTTTCAAAGTCTTCAAAACGAAGAATAGTCTCCCCTGAACTTTTTATAACTCTTACGCTTCCACTTGCAGGGTGCCCAAACGTCCCCATAACAGGAAAAGCTTTTGAAACACTAATCATTTCAGGCATTACCTCTTCCATTTCTACAATAGGTTCTTTGTTTGCCTCTACTATAAGTGCGTCCATTTCTTCTTTCTGTACTGGTGTTAGTTTTTCAACACCACTTGCCACCTCTGGGAGTGCATCGTCTACCTCCTGTACATCAAAGAGTGGAGAGATTGCGTAGTATCCAAATCCTGCAATGAGTACAAGTACTATAAGTATGAGAAGTTTTTTCATGGATTAAATAATAACAGGTACAGGGGTTGTATGTAAAACTGTTTTATCATTTTGGCGTTATACTAGATACATTATAGATAGGCATTAAAATATGAATGTATCAAAACAAGCGATGGAGACTCTAAAAAGAGACTTTGATAAAAAAGGAAGAGAAATGCAGCAAATGGAGCTCAAGAAAACTTCAAAAGAAAGAGAGGTTACAAAAGCAAAGGACACTGTTAGAAAACTAGAAGCTGAATACGATGCAATTGAGAGAGGTCTTCTAACACTTACAACAGAGCGTTCTAATACTGAACGGGAAATGCGCAAGATGGTTGAGGATCTTAAGAAGATGATAAATAAATAAAAACCGGGCACGCAATTGCGTACCCGATGTTTTGATTTTATATAGAGGGTTACGGATATTTGTCCCGTATCTGCTCTAGAAACTCTCTGTGTAAACCAAAGAAGGTTCTGTTCCGAAGAATTCCACCCTCAGTAAACATTTCTACGTATTCACCGTGTTCGCCCTGTTCTATCAAGGTGTCGAAAGATTCAGTTTGTGCAAGAAAGAAATAAAGTACATGAGTCTTTCTGGTTCTCTTAGCGAGTAGTGCAATGCGGTCTTTAATTATTAAACCAGTTTCTTCTTTCACTTTTCGTATAGCTGTTTCTTCAGGAGCTTCTCCTTCTTTGCCTCGTCCTTCTGGAAATTTCCAATAAAGTACAGACGAGCCTTTTAAGTTCATGATCATTGGAAATATATCCGTTGGGCCAAAAACTAATGTTGCTACTGCGTAGTTTTCGTATGTCATTAGACATTCTCCACTTTGTTTGTGTTAAATTTCTGTTTATAAAGTACCACATACTTCTACTTTGACAAAAGACAATATGTGTGATATATTCTTGATTAGAACTAGAAACATGAAAATTTGAAGGAGGCAGCGATGTCACTTGAAAAAATACAACTTAATTTAGAGTTAGGAGCAGCTTGTTTTATCTTTCTTCTGGCACTTGCATTTTTTGCTATGTCAGTACTCGCAGGACTTAACATGTTATATCCTGTGGAGAACCAAGGTGTGTTCGGGGGGATTGTCCCAACGATCACTGCCATTATCTCTACTGTCCTATTTATGGGATCCGTTCTTATATTTAGGGGTCTCAAAAAGGAAAAGACCTCATGCCGCAAGTATGAGAACTTTGGAGAAATGGCTGAAAATAACTGGCCATAAAAACTCTTTAATTAAATCTACAAAAAAGCCCTACATATCATGTGCGGGGCTTTTGTTATTCCTTCGAGTCGTGTTCAAGGCCTATACGTACTAGTTCCTCTGCTATTACCTTCCCTGCATCAGGGCGTGCAAAGTGTTTTGCGGCTGAGCCCATAACCAGCTTCTTGTTATTGTCTGAAATTATAGAAAGTGCTTGAGAAGCCAAGATGCCTGGACTCATATTTTCTTGCTCTAATACAACAGCAGCTCCACTCTTTGCGTATGCGTATGCATTTGTACGCTGATCATGGGATACCTTCTCAGGTATAGGGATAAGGATTGAAGGCTTCCCCCATAGAGCAAACTCAGATAAAGCAGTTGCTCCAGATCTAGATATTATTACATCAGCAATACTTGCTGCTTGTTGCAGTGCACTCGCTGAAAGGTATGGCTGTACATGGTATCTATCCTTATATTCTTTCTCATGCAGTATTACACCTGTTCGTGCCTTCACTCCTTTAAAGAGGTTCTTCCCTGTTTGGTGTATTACATGTGCTTTAGGAAGTATTGTTGTTAGCGCATCTACCACCACCTGATTTACATACTGACTTCCCAAAGATCCTGTTACAACCAATACAACAGGAAGATTGTCTTTTATATTCAAATACTCTCGTGCACCTTCCCCATCTAGAGTATGGAGTGCTTTTCGCACTGGTGTCCCCGTGTATGCAATCTTTGCGTGTACTTTCTCTGGCCAGTACTTTGTTGTGTCTGGGAATGACACCGCAATACGGAATGCTTGCTTACTTGCCAAAAGGTTTGCTCTCCCTGGCTTTGCATCTGAATCATGGATTATTAAAGGGATACGGAGTACTCGTGCAGCAAGTGTTACGGGCACACTCGCAAAGCTTCCTTTAGAGAAGATAACGTCTGGGTATATACGAAAGAGCGTCCATAGCGCAATGAGTGTTCCCCATAGTGTTACGAAGATACCCGTGAAGGTTTTTATATTGAAATACCTATATACCTTCCCTGCGGGTATTCTCACAAACTCAATGTCATTTTCAAAGAGTGCTTGTTTGTTATATGGAGATGGCGCGAAATAGAAGAGTTTGGGTGGTACGAGGTGCCTTTCATCTTCAATAGCACGGATTTCCTCCGCTACTGCTATAAGTGGATAAAAGTGCCCTCCTGATCCTCCTCCTGTTAGTGCGATTTTCATGTTGTTTATTATACTAAATCTTGCGTGTTACGTTCTGCTGCATGTTTTAATAGTGGCATTGTTTCAGCTTCTGCTAAAGCTTCTGCTTTTGTTATTTTACCACTACCTCCTGTTACAAATTGAACTATTAAGTCGCTATCAAAAATAAGTGTTAGCGGTGGGTAAAATCGAAAAACTTCATGGTAAAATTTTCCATTAGCAGCTTGGAAATTAACTACAAATAAACCTCCAATCTTGCGAAGTTGCTCATTCGCAAGATTAGCATCTATACAAAAGAGTCTGGAAATTAAAGATTGAACGCCAGTAATTGTAGGGTAGATTTGAGTGGCATTGTCAGGCATTTTGATCCAAAATCTAATCTCTTCCTCTGATAGTGGAGAGACTCTCATGTTCACCTCATCTTCCATGTTTGGAGTGTAAATAAAATTTCCATGTGTTCTTATTGATTCAATTTCTATATTAAACGCTGTGCGTTTACTTATATTTCTAATATAAAAAAGTAGATCAGTGTTTGCGCCAGTACTTGTTTTTTTAATATAAAAATCAAGCAAAGGACGCTCTTGTATCTCATTACTTTTTTGAGCTTCAAAAGTATAAGCCCAGATGACCAAAGCTGTTATTGCAAGAATTACTGTGTTCCAAGCTTGAAAATTTACTGTTTCAGACTCCATTATTATTTTAGATTATCAAGTTCTGCAAATAAGTCACTACCATCCTCATTTACACTCAATACTTCTGGAGGATAAAGAAGTTTTATTTCCTTTCCGGTTTTGAGATCCTTTTGAATAAATCTTCCATTTTCAACGATCATTTCAACATTCAGATCGCCATCTTCAAAAGGGTCTCTCTTTCCTTGATACCCTTGGAATCTTGCTCCTTGGCTATCAATTATTGCAATTTGAGAGAGACCTCCTACTGTATCAATTCCTAGAGATTCTATTTTTTTACGCAGAGAGGTTTCTATTATTACTGCCTGAAAAGCTAAGTTGTTAGAAAATTGTCCAAATTGAAGTTTTTGAAAATCTTTTTCCAAACCTTCAATCCCTTGTTCTCCACTTCCCATAATTACAAAAGGATTTTTAATGGTTGCTTCTTGAGTTTCAAAATCTGGAGAAACAACTTTTAGAACTTTTTTATCATAAATATTAATATAACCAGTTTGCTTACCGTTAGAGTCATTGACTCGTGCAGGTCTTTTTGGATCTATCCCAGCAATTATAAAACCAACATCACGGAAACCTTTTTTATTTGAAAGTAAGTTGTAAGCATATTTTATAAGTCGCGGACCTTTGGTTATAAAAATACTTAATATACCTAACTTAGGTCTTTTATTAATTTGATCTGAAAGGAAAGAAATGATAGCTCCTGCAAATTCAACGTCTCCTGCAAAACTAATGACGATATCTTTTGTTAAAAAGAATATCTTTTGAGTGTTATCTCTCCAAGGAACAACAGCTCCATTTTTTTGAATGCTAGATCTACTATCAGCTATTATTATTACTCCTTCAAAAAAATGTTGTCCTATTACTACGGTCATTTTATTAGTGACGACGGTTTACCCCTTCTTGCTATGCGCCGATATATGAAGAATGATACCAACAGAAGCCAAAGCAACCAAGAGGGCTGTCCCTCCATGGCTAACAAAAATCAAAGGAAGCCCTGTTAGGGGGAATACGCCCAGCATTGCACCTATATTCAATATAGACTGGAATGTAATAGAAGAAACTATTCCAACAACAACAAGGGCTGTGAATTGATTGGGTGCTCGTGTTGCTATATTCATACCTCTGGTAAAGAGTGCAACAAAGAGAGCAAGAAGTATTAATGCACCAATAAATCCAACTTCTTCAGCAAATACCGCAAACACTGAGTCCCCTACAGGCTCTGGAAGATAACTAAACTTTTGTACACTCTGCCCTATTCCCCTCCCAAAGATTCCTCCAGAACCAATAGCAATGAGAGATTGTTGTATTTGGTAGCTGGCACCGAGTGGATCACTCCCTGGTTGCAAGAATGTCATAAACCTCTCAAGTACGTATGGACGGAAGGCAGCTAACACTCCAAGCCCCAACACACCTCCAAGACCAAGGAGTCCTATATCTCTCCATGGTGCACCAGCTGCAAAGTACATTGCTATTGCTGTTGCAATAAGTACAAGCGCAGTCCCTGTATCTGGCTGAAGGAGAAGTATCAGTACGGGAATACCAAGGATTATAGAAAAAGGAATAAGTCCTGTACGCATAAACTTTATACGTGACTTTGCAGCAGATAGATATGTAGCCAAATATAATACCAATCCAATTTTTAAGAACTCTGCAGGCTGTATAGAAAATCCTCCAAGATCAAGCCACCTCGTTGCTCCATTGGCTGTTATTCCAAGACCAGGGACAAATACAAGTGTTGTTGCAGCTACTGCAGCTATGTATCCATAGAATGCTACACGCTTATAGAACTTATGAGGAATAAAGAGGGTTATGGTTAGTGCGATACTCCCCAGGAGGAGTCCTAGGATGAGCTGTGTAGCAAAAAGCTTTGATACTGAGACACTTTCTCTAGGAAGGAGTCCCAAGCTCGCAGAGGAGAAGGTAAAGAAACCGATAATAACAAGAATCCCCACGGTAATGAGGAATGTTTTATCTACCTTTTTAAGTATGTTAGGCAATGATCGCTATCGTTACGCCAATAATTGCAAACATAAGGGTAATGATCCAATATCGCATTGTAACTTTATGAGATGGCCACCCTATTGCTTCAAAGTGATGATGTATAGGTGCAACCTTAAATACTTTTTTCTTAAATACCTTTTTTGAGAACACTTGAATCACATTTGTAATAACTGTACCAATAAGAGGGAGTGCAATGATTGGAAGTACTGCAATACCAATACCGTCTCCAAGGGTGTCTGTCATTATGGCAATGGTAGCGAGAGCGAGCGTGAGTGCCATGGTTCCTGTCTCTGTCATATAAAAACGTGCAGGAGGCACATTGAACCAAAGGAATGCAAGTGTTGCTCCTGCAATTGTTGCGGAGAAAGCGGCAATATCAAATTGTCCTTGGAAAAATGCTAACGCTGCATATGCCCCAAATATAATAGAGAACACTCCACCTGAGAGTCCATCTATTCCATCAATAACTCCACTGGCATAAATAACTAGTGTTCCAAGGATAAAGAATGGAATAATCCATATACCAAGCTCAAGCGGTTCCGCAAAAGGAATCCCAATAGAGGTAACTTCAAGTTTTGTGTAAAACCATACAGCAGCAAGTGCCGCAGCAGACCCAACAATAAGAAGGCGCGCAGGAAGTTTAAGACCAGCCTTTCCTTGCACAACTTCAATGAGATCATTAATTAAACCAACAAACGCTCCTAGAAAGAAGAGTGCTGCAGGTATCCATGTTTGGCTTCGAGAAAGAAAATCAAGTTCTGTTGCAATAGTATTGGGTGCAAGTTGTGCAAATATAAAAATACCAAAAAGTGTAATGGCTACTGATCCCCAAATGAGTATTCCTCCCATACGAGGCACTTTTGTCTCATCTTCTCCGTGTAATGAATCAAATATTGGTGTCGCTCCCCCACCCATACCAACACCTCTTCCACCAACCTTTTTCCATGCTTTATGTTTGTATAAAAAATGAGTAAGTACAGGAGCTCCTCCAATACCTACGAGAAAAGCAACGATAGCAGGGACAAATACTTTTAGAATTTCAGATTCAATCATGTGGATATACTATACCAGTTAGAATACTGGGTTATAGGTAAAGTGTTGAAGAGTTTTCTCTACAAGTGTCTCTACATCAGTAAACCTTCCCTCTCGTGTTGAACTCAATACAACAATAGCAATTGGCCTCCCGGGAGCAACTTCAACAAGTACCGCTAAGTTTCCTCCTGCAAGGTCTGTGTATCCCGTCTTTGCCCCTACAAGTAGAGGAAGAGTATCTGCAAGACTGTTTGTACTTTTAGCTTCATGTGTAAAGCCATCTGCTGATGTAAATACTGCTGTTGCACTTGAGCTATCAAGCAACAGATCTCTGTTTTCTTTATATATCACACCAAGGAGTACTGCTATGTCATACGCAGATCCATATGCTCCAGACATTTGTGTGCTGGTATCAAGCCCACTTCCGTTAAGCGCAAATGTTTGAGGGAGTGCAAGTGCCGCTGCAGCTTGAGAGAGAAAGAGTGCAGGAGTTTTCCCTGATTGTGTACTCAATGCACGAGTAAGTGCATGTGCTCCATCATTTGATGAGGAGATGAGTGTATACCGAGCCAGGTCCCCCACTTTCCATACTTCAGATACAAAGAGTCCACTGTCTCCTTCTGTACGAAGGTCTTCAGATGTTATGCGTATGTACCTATTTTCTCCAAGTTCTTTTGTTGCAAGGTATGTACTCAGGAGTTTTGTTAGAGATGCAAGTGGAAGTTGTGTCTCTTCTTCTATTCCAAATAGTATCTCTTGTGTGTTGAGGTCATATACAAGTGCTGCTTGTGCAGAGAGTGTTATGTCGTCATATGGGTTTGGTAGAGAAATTTCAAGATCAGCGGCTACTTCAATAGCCTTCGATGGAGCAAGGTATGAGATGCCAATGAGTAACGCAATAAGGAGAAGTAGGATTCCTCCAATGGTAAAAATCTTTTGTCCTTGTTGAGTACTCTCATTCATTGCTATGAGTATAGCAAATACCTCAGATTATTGACGTTTAGTAAACAGAACTGTACGGTTGTATGTAGACGAGGTACTTTGCCTCAGCGAACACCGACGCTTTTCGGAAATGGAGATACACATGGAAGCTCAACAGTTTCTCATGGCAGGCGTTTTCTTGTTTTTATATATCATCGCCACAACTTCTTTTCTTGGCGCTGAATATATTGTTAAAAAGAATTTGCATAAACATACTTGGTTACGGGTAGTTATGGATGACGAGCAGGTAGATAGGAAATTTTTATTTCTACTTATTATTTTCTTGGCATCCTTTACAATACTTGTTACAGCAGTAGCAGCTGCCATAATTTCACTTCATTTTTAAAACTCAAGGATGCGTATTTATACGCATCCTGTTTTTATATTATGTATCTTCCTCATCTTTCTCTTTCAGTGTTTCTTCTAGTGCTGCTAGTTCTTTTGATAGTTCGGCATAGTTTGGTAATTCTTCTCGAGATCCAACGCCAAGGTGTGCCAATGCTTCTGTTGATGGTTTATATAAATAACTTCGTGAGTCCTTTGGGTTTGTTATACGAGACACTAGTCCACGCATAAGGAGTGTCCTAAGTGCTGCTCCTGCATTTACCCCTCGAATGTATTCAATGTCTGCTCGTGTAGATGGCCCTTTATAAAATAGTATGGATAGAGTCTCTATTCCTGCCTTTCCAATAGTTCCAGAGAGTTCCTCCTTTTGCATTTTCTTCAATATCTCGCTTGCTTCCGATGCTGTTCGGAGCTCTGCATGTGTATCAGTACGAAGAAGTGTAATACCACGAGATGAGAGCTCTTCTGCAAGAATAGTGAGGTTTCTCTTCACTTCTGCCTCAGGTATTTCAAAAAGTTTTGCAAGATCTTTTATTGCAACCTGCTCTCCTTGTGCGAAAAGCACTGCTTCAATCTGAATGCTTGTTTCCATTGGTGTGAGTATAGCATTCTTGGAATAGTCTATTTGGTGTTGTATTCTTTTATTTAGAGGGACATTTCGTCTCAGTAATAAAGGAGGATTACATGGAAGGTTTTATAAACTATCCGAAGTTATTTTTTGGGTGTACTGCTGTTTTTGGTTTGTGGGCTGCGATTTCTTGTTGGAAACGGGAAAACATAGAACAAAATAATCCACATCAGAAAGATTATAAAGTACTTACTTTTGATCAAGAAGGTGCTCGAAAGAAACACATTTTTTGGTCTTGGTGTCTTAGATTTGGCTTAATAGCAGCGAGCATATGCACATTTTTTGCAATATATGCACATTCATTCTCTTAAAACTACATCCGCAAAGCACTTGCTTTGCGGATGTTCTAGTTATACTTCGGAGAAGAAACAGATGTTGTAGAGAGCTCAATATCTTGAAATGTTCCTTGTTGTACTACACTCAGCGCCCCCCTCTTTACCAACTCAAGCATTGCAAGGAATGACACAACAACCTCTATCTTCTCTGCTTTTCCTATTCTAGAGAAATCTTTGAAAGACATAGAGAGAGAAGACTGAATTCTCTTTGAAAGACTTTCCATCATATCTTCAATAGATATAACCTCTTTCACCTTTGCTTTGGGGAGGGCTATAAATTGTTTTCGTGCTTTTTTTAAGAATATATGTAAAGAGCCTTCGAGTACTTCAGAGGTAATATTGTCATCTGGCACAAACATTGGTTCTTTTGCCGGAACAAAAGACCGTTCATATAGTTTATTCTTACCCCAATGTGGCCACAATAGGAGTGCAATACGTCTATATTTCTTATACAACCTCAATCTGTTTTCAAGCTCTACGACATCTCCCTCTTCTTCTGTGCTGAGATCTAGTACTGGAAGAAGATTTTTTGATTTTATAAGAAGCAGTGTGGCTGCAATAAGGATAAACTGTGCAGTTTCCTCTACAGGAAAATGTGTTTGTTTGTGTACGTATTGGATGTAGTCATCTGCAACTTGTGCAAGTGACACATCACTTACATGAAGTTTCCTCTTTTCAATAAGAGATACAAGAAGGTCAAACGGACCTTCAAAGGATTCTGTTTTTATTTGAAAGTTATTCGCTGTCATTTTTGTGGAGCAATGTATCTATTCGATTCATGTCTCGAGGGAATAGTGTTGCCTCTTTTACATTTTTAATATTTAAGAACTTTGCAGTTAGTCTTTCAAGTCCCATTCCAATTCCGCCGTGTGCTGGCATTCCATACTTAAATGCTTGTAGATAATATGAGAATTTATCAGGATCAAGCCCTTTCATCTTTATTCCCTCTACAAGGTTGTCATACTCGTGCCTTCTTTGTCCTCCACTCATAATCTCAACTCCTCTGAAGAGCATGTCGAAACTTCCGGTAAATCCAGGTGTTTCTGGGTCTTCAAATGTGTACATTGGACGTTTAGACACTGGATAGTGCGTAATGTAGATGAAATCAGAGTCTAGATTCTCTTTTGCATAGGTGCACAGCCATCGTTCGTGCTCTGGTTCAAGGTCTGGTTCCCCCACTGTATCTTCTCCTGTTTCTTTTTTAATAAGTTCCTGTGCTTCTACAAGTTTCATCATTGGAAATTCCTTTGGCGCTAGTGGAAACTCAGCATCGAGAAGCTTAAATTCTGCCACACATGTCTCTTTAAGGTGTTCTACGATGTGTCGCATAAGATCAGCAACAAGGTTTGCCACATCTTTATAGTCTTTGATAAATGCCATCTCTAAGTCTAGGGATGTATATTCATTTAAATGTCTGCTGGTGCTATGTTTTTCTGCCCTAAATGCAGTTCCTGTAGAGAATACTCGCTCATATACGCCGGTCATTATCTGCTTATAGAATTGAGGAGAGGTTGCAAGGTGCGCTTTCGTATCTCCAAAGTAATCAAAAGAGAATGTATTTGCTCCTCCTTCTGCATCATCACCTGTAATTTTTGGAGATTGGAACTCAGTAAATCCTTCTTTATTTAGGAATGCACGGTATGCAATAAGGATTTCACTTTGTACTTTAAAAATTGCTCTAGATTTCTCTGTTCGCAGTGTTAGTGGAAGATTATCTAGGTGTGTGTCTATGTTTAGTTCTGCAGACATATCAAATGGCATCTGTTCTGCTTTGCTAAGTACTACTATTTCCTTAATACCAAACTCAAGTTCTCCGTTTACTTCTTCTCTTTTCATCTTTTCAGGACGTTCTTTTACTTCTCCCATTATTTCCACTGCATATTGCTCACCAAGCTCTTGTGCTGCAGGCAATGCAGTTTCGTTATAATCACCAGATGCAACAGCTTGTACGTTTCCACTCCTATCTCGAAGTACCAGAAAAGCTACCTTTCCATGGTCTCGTACGCCATCTACCCATCCTTTTATAGTTACATCTTTCCCAATGTGATCTTTTAAGTCTCCTATAAGTATTCGTTCCATAATTATTGTGTTACTCCTATTGCTCTTTTAACCTCCTTCATTTTTGCTGCCGCTACCTTTCCTGCTCTTTTTGCTCCCTTGTCTAGTATTTTCTTAATCTTATTAGGATTGTTTAGCAATGCAGTATACGTTTCCCGCATAGGACCAACAAGTTCTTTTATATTTGTTGCGAGAATCTCTTTTGATTCTTTGTATCCAATACTTCCTTTTAGGTATCGTTCTCTCAATTCTTCTATTTGTTTTTTACTAAAGTGTTCGTGCAGTTTGAATGTTATGTCAGTTGTAGGATCAAGTGCTACTCCTTTTTCTTTTGAGTCAGTTTTAATTCCCATTACCGCTTTATCTATGTCTTCATCTGTTCCAAAGAGAGGGATTACATTGTTGTAGCTCTTACTCATCTTTTGTCCATCTATTCCAGGGATTATTGCTACTTCTGCAGGAATGAGTTCTTTTGGAAGCGTAAATGTTTCTCCATATGTGTTATTAAATTTTTGTGCAGTGTCTCGTGCAAATTCAATGTGTTGTTTCTGATCTTTCCCTACAGGAACTACATCTGGGCTATACAGAAGGATATCTGATGCCATAAGCATAGGATAATCAAAGGTTCCTACCGATATGTCCTTATTCTTTGCTTCCGCATCTTTGAAAGCATGTGCACGCATGAGATACGGCATGGTTGTTATGGTATTAAAAATCCATGTGAGTTCAGTGTGTTGCGGTATGTCTGACTGCTTAAAGATAGTTACCTTTTTTGGATCAAGTCCTACGGCAACATACGCTGCAACAAGTTCTTTTGTTTGCTGTTGCATCTTCTCTTTAGATTGCACGGTATTGAGAGCGTGATAGTCAGCAACCATTACGTACATATTGTACTTATGTTGTAGATCTACGAATTGCTTTATCGCTCCGAGATAGTTTCCAACATGTAGTTGCCCTGATGGCTTTACACCTGAAAGTAATGTTGGCTTTGTCATATGGAGAGAATTATAGCAAACAATTACCAAGAAAAAACTGTGGCAATGATATAATGAAAGTATTAATCTTTAGTAAAAAATATGTTTAAAATTCAATCAGTGACTGGCCGAATGTTCATTGGAGTTATGACAGGTCTGATTATAGGTGCTCTGGTTATTACCATGTCACCAATCTTTGGATTCTCTCTATTCAGCATGTTTGGCTTTGGCACACTCATCACTTTTGTATTGATGGGACTCACTCTTGGACTCATGGGAATGTTTGATTATCATCCAATCTTTGGTTTCAAGATGCGGTGGTGGATACGAGGAGCTGTTGCAGGTTTTCTATTCACATTAATGTACATACTGCTAAGCCATGACTCACTTGAGGTGATTATGCAGTCAAATATTGTGTCATGGACAGGGCTCAGCTCACCATTTTGGACACTTATTGATGGTGTAATCATAGGGCTCTTTATGGGATATATGGAGACAAAGTTTGCAGGACAAGGTTCAAACTTACCTCTTAAATAGAGACTGGTGCTTATATAAGAAAAAGGTCGGTATATACCGACCTTTTTTCTTTATGTTGTGCGCCGAGAGGGACTCGAACCCACGATGCCTGATGGCGGGAGAGTTACAGTCTCCTGGAATAGCCGCTATCCGATCGACGCATGAATCTTTTGTATCTTTCACAGTGTTTGCTATTTGCAGGCTGTATCTCTGCAAAAAACCGCTCAACATGACTTCTTTTTGTTATGTAAAAGCGAACAACACTAATCTCAGATACGCTGTATCCTAACGTTCGAAGCATTCTTTGTAAAGAGAGAAGCAGGGGTTTTGAGTAGTTTGTTATTGATATCTGCACGCCAAACTTTAAGCGATATATTGACCCATCAGTATCAAAAAATCCTTTACAGAATGCTTTCATGTATGACTTTCTTTCAAAAATCCAAGATGGGACATCAACCTGTGCTTTAACTTTGTTTTGAACAAGTCCATGCTTTTGCTTTAAAAATTTGGTTATTTCTACTGAGCCAATGTATACATTGCTATACCCTTTCTTATTTGTAGTTGCTGTAGCTGGAACTTGAAATAGTTTTGTCATTAGTTTTTGGACATATATGACATATTCTTTTTCTTTTGTTCCAAGAGTTACTAATGTTTGAAAATGAGCAACGTGACCATCACCCAGCATTATTCCAAGGAATTCAGCGAGATCATTCGATTTTCTTGGAAGTCTTACCGGAGGCCTTCTATTTAAGTATTTAACTTTAAGATTAGGCGTTGTTTTGATATTAAGCCTTACGAGACGGTCGTACACTCCTTTGTCTGACATTTTAAGAACATTTGCTACTTCT
Organism: Candidatus Wolfebacteria bacterium; assembly: GCA_002400985.2. Taxonomy (GTDB): domain Bacteria; phylum Patescibacteriota; class Minisyncoccia; order Phycocordibacterales; family Phycocordibacteraceae; genus Minusculum. Next base: position 191,663 of record NVRX02000006.1, on the reverse strand, counting down.
TGTATGGAAAGATTCTCTGTAACATACAGTTGTTTTAACTGTTTTTTATAGAAAAATTCCTCTTCTTTTGTCCATCTAGTTACCATATATAAAGTATAGCAGTTATTAGTGTCAAGAATGTAAAGAGTGTTGACTACGTAAGCTCAAGAAGTACTACTTCTTTCTTCCCTTTCTTTAGAAGTGCCAATCCATTTGAAAAATCTTCTGAATTAAGAGTTTCTCCAATATTTGATACTTTTCTATTCCCTATTCCTACACCTCCACCTTCTATAAGTCGTTTTGCTTCTCCTTTTGATTGTGCGAGGTGTGCGTGTATAAGAATGTCTATGAATGCATCTCCAGAAGCTACGCTAAGGCTTGGTGCGCCCTCCAGAAGCATCTTCTTAGTCTGTTTCGTAATAGTACTCAAGTCACCAGAAAAGAGTACTTTTGAGGCCTCTTGTGCAGCTCTTGCTTCTTTTTCTCCATGTACCAGTGTTGTTGCTTCATGTGCGAGAGTTTTTTGTGCATTTCGTGCTTGAGGATCTTTATCCATGAGGTCTCGTATCTGTTCATGTGTTAGTTCAGTATAGATATTGAGTAGATGTTCTACATCTTGATCCTTTGTATTGAACCAGAATTGATAAAAGGCAAACACTGATGTCTTTTTTATATCAAGCCATACTGCATTTCCTTCACTCTTTCCAAATTTCTTCCCTGTTGTGTCTGTTATGAGTGGCATTGTTAGCCCGTATACACTATTACCTGTTTTCTTTCGAACAAGCTCCATGCCAGAAACAATGTTTCCCCATTGATCTGATGCTCCTATTTGCAGGTCACAGTTGTATTTCTCATGGAGATGATAGAAATCATACGCCTGAAGGAGTGCATATGAGAATTCAGTGTATGAAATACTGTTTTCGTCTCCTTGAAGTCTGTCTTTTATTAAATCTCTCTTGATTAAAGAGTTTACGGTAAAGTGCTTTCCAATATCTCTGAGGAAATCAATGAGATTGAGTTTGTTTAACCAGTCTGCATTGTTCACTACCATTAGGTCTTTTGTACCAAATAGTTTTTGAATCTGCTTAATTTGTGCTTTTGCATTCTTTTCAATTACTTTTACGTCTTGCAATACACGCTCACTCTTCTTTCCTCCTGGATCTCCAATTTGTCCTGTTGCACCACCAATGAGGATTATGGCTTTGTGTCCATGATCTATAAGTCGCTTTGCAAGCATGAGAGGTGCTAAGTTTCCTATTTGAAAGGAATCAGCACTAGGATCAAGGCCGAGGTAGAAGGTTCTCTTTTCTTTAAGAACATCCCCTAATTCTCCACCTGCTACTTGGTGGATGAATCCTCGGTTTTTGAGTTCCTGTTTTAGGTTCATGTGTGTAGTGTAGCAAATTCTTTTGCATCTATTCTACATCTCCCACAATAAACGCTTCTTCTCCTGAGTCTTCCCTATTACGGGCAAATATAATCAAACCGTCTTTTGGTGCATGTATTTTTTCATTTCCGTCAGTACCAATGAAATCTCCCTCTCTTATTTCCTCAAAGTCAGCAAAATATTTGTGTAGTCTGAAGTTAACTTTTGTTTTGTAGAGGTAGTTTGAGTTTACTACCATTTGATCTCTGGGAGTATTAAGTTCGCCATCTATTGCACCATTAATAATAAGGAAGTCTTTCAGAGATTCCCAAGACCTATCTTTTGCTTTTGGGTCATAGTGGTATCCACACTCAATACAGATACCGTTTCCTCCATTTTCATTTACGTAAGTATCTGTTCCTCCTGGTTCAATTTGATCAAACCCATACGAAACAATCTCAAAAGGAAACTCCTTTACTATTTCAAATGAATTTTGTTCACAGATTACAAACGGTACAGTATCTTTTGTTCCACTTGAGTGAATATCAAGAAGTGCATCACAAGAAGACAAAAGGGGCTTTAACTCTTGCGCTCTTTTAAATTCATAAGATTCTCTTTCTTTTGCAGAATAGGAGTCTACAGCTCGAAACATTCGATTTAAGTTTTCGTCTATATATCTTACATTTTCCTCTATAGCCCTTGGATTTCCCTCAATAAAGATTACCTCCCCTCTTTGTATTTGTATTTCAGAAAATCTTTCTCTCAACATTAGTGGACCACATGTTTCGTTTCCATGGGTTCCTACCATAACCACAAGTCTTTTTCCGGTCGAGAGACCAGTCATAACCGAAATAGTTCCGGGTATATTCATACGCATTTATTTAGTTGTTAAGCTTTGTGCTCAAGCACGCATCTTACGAGCGCTATTGAGCGCTTCAATATGAGAGATATGCGTATGATGATTTTGTGACTGCATAATTTATCTCTCTATAGTATATGAATTGAGATTATTGACAAGTTTTTTATATTAGGTACAGTAAAAGTATGAATTTATTCAGCACATATATGAATATTACAGAAGTATCCCTAGCAAAGGGCCGACTTTGTAATGTTTGTATGTAGCTGAATCTCTTGAAGAAACCTCCAAAAGCCTCAGCTGTATATAAGCATGAGGCTTTTTTACAGCATTGTTCTTTAAATCTAAAACAGGAGTATCACATGACTGATCATGTAATTATCTTACGCGGTAATCGTATTGACCTTGGGTTAATGCAGAGTAGCTATCTGACACACGTTACTCGCATTATAAATGATGTGCGTGTATCCCAGTACCTTCTTGCTGTTCCACCGCTTTCACTCAAATCTGAAAAAGAATGGTTGGATAGTCTGGAAGAGTCAAAGACAGATATTGTTTTTGCCATTCTTAAAAAGAATTCTGGTGAGCCCAGTACATATATTGGGCACATTGGACTTCATTTGAGACCTGACGGTGTTGCAGTTACCGGAGCGGTGCTTGATCCTGAGTTTTGCGACAAAGGATACGGCACAGAGGCAAAAATGCTTCAGCTCTATTATGCTTTCTACTTTCGAAACCTTCGAAAAATTAGAAGTTCTGTAATTTCAACTAACCCACGCAGTATGCGTTATCTCGAAAAAACAGGACATAAACGTGTTGCTGTTTTCAAAGGTGAACATATTCGGAGAGGTAAAGTATGTGACGAGGTTCATTTCGAACTTTTTCCAGAAAATTTTCTCCCTGTATGGAAAGAATATAAGAAAAAGTATAGGATGGAAGATCCGTTTTAAGAAGTAGGCTGGCCAACAGAGATGTTGGCCAGTTTTTCTAATGCAAGGCGACGCATAGATATTTTATTTTTTTCTTCAGGGTTCATTTCGGCAAAACTTTTTGTACCTCCTTCAGGAATAAATAAAGCATCCCAGCCGAAACCTTCTTCGCCTTTAATTTCTTTCGCCACACTTCCTTTTATTTTTGCCTCAAAAATATGTGTTTTGCTACCGTCGAAGAAACAAAAGGCTGTATGCGCAACAACTTCTTTGTTTTCAAAACTTTCAAGCATTTTTATTATCTCAGAAAGTTCAACTTCTTCTAAGAACCATTTAATGAGAGCCCCTGGTAAGTTATTCCAAGCAACAAAAGAAAGTCCTGTGTCTTCTACAAGAACAATCTTTCCTGTTTCTTTATAAGCCTGTATTGCTTTTGCTTTTACAACTTCAATAACGTCTGTAGATTGAATCTCTACAAGGTCAAGATCGATTTGTTCTAATTTTTCTTCAAGAATGCTGTTCACTTCACGTAATTTGTTCCTGTTTCCTGTTGCAAAGTATTTTGGATAATTCATATTTATTCTGCTATAAATCCTTCTGCCTGATGTGCCCAAAGTCTTGCGTAGAGACTTCCTTCTTCAGCAACTAACTCTTGATGTGTCCCACTTTGTACAATCACACCATTTTCCATAACGATAATTTTATCCATCTCTCGCAGTGTTGAGAGTCTATGTGCAATCGCAAGCACTGTTTTTCTTTTCATAAGGTCATGGAGTGCTTTTTGAATGAGTGACTCACTTTCACTATCAAGTGCACTTGTTGCTTCATCTAACACTAATATAGGTGAAGACTTAAGCATTGCTCGAGCCACTGCAATACGCTGTTTCTGTCCGCCTGAGAGCTTTACGCCACGTTCTCCAACTTCAGTATCATACTTTTCAGGAGTATCCATGATGAAATCATGTGCCTCTGCCATTTTTGCAGCTTCTTCAATTTGTTTTTGAGTAGCCTTTTGGTTTCCATATGCAATGTTTTCCCGTATTGAACGATGAAAAAGAAGTGATTCTTGCGGAACAACAGCAATAGCTTCTCGAAGACTGTCTTGTGTTACCCGAAGAATATCTTGCCCATCAATCTTAATTGCACCACCTGTTATATCATGTTGGCGAAGTAGCAGGTTTATAAGTGTTGTTTTTCCTGCTCCAGAAGGACCTACAATCCCAACTTTTTCTCCAGGTGCAATATACAGATTAAAATCTGTAAAAACATTCTCTTTGTTGTAAGCAAAGGCCATGTTTTCAAATGAAAGTGATCCATTTGTTACAGAAAGCTTCTTTGCACCTTTCATGTCTACAATATCGTGTGGAAGAAGAATTTCAGAAAGACCTTCTTCAATTTCTCCATACCTACGAATAAAGCCATTCATCATACTTCCAATGTAAGATAGAGTCCCAGATAAATTAAATACGAGCGTAAGAACCATAACAAACACTCCTAAAGTTACTTCGTTTTTTTCAAAAAGATTAAGTAACAAGAAGAACATTCCACCAACTGCTGCAACAATAATTATATTGTTTAATACAAGAATGTACTCACTAAAGCGCCACTGCCTTATGTTTGCGATACGTCTTTTGTCAATTTGTTTTCCAAGGAAGTATTTCTCAAAATTTCCTTGTGCAAAAACACGCACAGCGTCCATATTTGTTGCTATATCAACAGCTTGTCCACGTAGCGTTGAGTTTTCCTTTACATATTTGATTACGTGTTTTTTTCGCATCAGTACTAGTATGTAATTTAGAATGATAAGTGCTGTAATGAGCATCACAAAAATATATCCCAAATATACATTGGCAATAAAAATAAGAATTCCTGAGAATAAAATTGAAAGTATGGTGCTGTAATATTGCCAAAGAATGCTTTCTGTAAGGCCTGATGCTCCATCAGATGCATTTGAAACTTTATTACTTAAAGCCCCTGCAAAACGGTTACCAAAGTATGAATGGCTATGACCTGAAAGATACGAGAATAACTTTTTGTAACTATATGCATTAGCTCTTGTTACCCACTGCATTCCTAAAAAATCTGAACTACGCCATGCAACATACGTAAGAGCAAGAGTTGCCGTGGTTATAAGAAGCCAAAATTGTACCTCATCAAAACTTTCCCCTGAATTTGCAGCATCTACAATTTTTCCAAAAAAGTACGGCAGGAGTGTTGCAAGTGCCTCTGCAATAGTTACCGCGAGAAGTGCAGAAAAAGCCCAGCCTTTGTATGGCTTGCTGGAAAATATTAGAAACTTAAAAGGTTTGCTGGGTATGTCTTGCATGTTCAGAAGTATACAGCACAGAGGAAAGTTATTGATTTTATTTAAGCGTTTACACTTCTGTAATATTTTGTAAACATTTTGATTATTTCATCTTCTCCATACTCTTCTACAATCTCCCAGGCCCTCACATAATCATTGTTGTGGTGGCCTTGTGATCGCTTCATGTTTTCCTTAAGGCGTTTAGGATTCTTTAAGATATTTATATAGATTTTCTTTAAAACCGCATGAATAAAAATATGATTTCTTGTTGTGTCACTTTCTTTTGGAAACCTCTCGTTTAACCACTCTAAAACCTCCCAAGAAACAATATTATTATTTTCTTGGAGAATTATGTGTAATAACTCGTGAGTTAGTTGATCACAAAAATTTTCTGGAGCTTTTCTTATATCAAAAATTATAGGCCTACTAAAACTCCGATCTATTCTACGAACAATATGTACATCAATAAGAGAGTGCTTAAAAGTCAATTTTGTTATTTGCTGTATTGCTTTTAAAATCTTCTTTTCATTTTTGAACCAGGTCTCTTTGTATTCTTTTATAATAAGATCTATTTCATCTTGAGTTTCTCGTTTTAAAATTGTTATTTTAAAACGTTGTTGAAAATGACACCAAAAAACCGGATCTAAAAATCTATTGTGTTTTATTTGTATTTTGAGCATTTTAAATTTTCTGCGCAATAACATGAAAGACATGCCAATATTTGTCTTTACCAGCCGCTGTTTTTTTAAATTGTTTTTCTTCTTCAAGTTTATGCACAACCCAGTTTTTCTCAAAAAAACTTTCTACATCTTCCAAAGCATGAAATGTCATACTTTTTATATCTGACCAATCATCTTCTATCCCAAAAAACTGTCCAACAAAAATTCCATTACTTTTAATTGAGTTTTTTATATCAGAAATTACTTTATTAGAAGTTTTAGGACTGTTAAATGGAAGAGCGTACTGGGCATTAACAATATTGAAAGAATTTTTTTTGAAATCATATTTATCAAAAGAAGATACGTTCATTTCAAAATTTTCTTTTGGTAAATGTTTTGCCAACTCTTTAACTTTTTTGTTTGAATCAACGGCAACAACATCAAATCCTTTTTTTAATAAGAATTTTGTGTCGTTTAGAGATCCCGCACCCAAGTCCAACGCTTTTGGTTTTGAGTAAATTTCTAAATACTTAATAGATTCTTTTAAAAGAATCCTAGCCGGACCATTTTCTGTGTTTGTTAAATATTTATCCCATTTCATATTCTTAGTATAAAAAGTGGGCGCATATACACACGTGTACATGCGCCCACAGTATTACTGATTTGATGAACAGTCAGGAACTGAACATTCTTTGTCTTGACACCCAATAGGGTTGCAATCGACATCATTTTGACCTTTTGTAACTTCCCAATTTTTAGAAAGTGCACCAAAGGCAGCTTTTGCAAGCTTTTTTGTTCGTGGCAACATTTCATAGTCTGGTAAATCAGACTCTTTATCAACTGGTTCATGGTGTATAAACCAACCACAATACCGTAAGCAAAACTTACTATATTCCCTTGTAAAGAGAATAAAGGCGTGCCATCCAATATCCAGTGCTTTTGTTGGAGCAATAGCTTCTGAAACACTTGCGGCTAATGCAAGAAACTTTTTGACATCGTCAATAAGTTCTTTTGCATCATGGCGTGAGTATCCGTCCTCGATCAACTTATTTAGAAGACCTTTGTTCGAATACTCTTGCATTTGACCATATAATTTTGCTGCATTACAAAGTTGAGTATCAATGTCTTCAACGATACGTAAATTGGTACGCATTGTGTCCTCCTTTCTGTAAAGAACAGTTTTAAGAAAAGCAGAATGCCTTTCTCTTTAAGTAAAACTACTATTTTAGAAAATGTCGTAAATATTTAACAAAAACAACACAACAAAACTATTTATTTTGTCAAGATACACCCACATCTACTAGTGACTTATCATGGCTTGTATAAAAGACATTAGAATATGTCACCATTAGACTATATCTAACATAGGCAGAGCTATATTAAATGACATGTTTTTATGTTGTGAATAACTAACACAGCGTATAAATTAATTTCTTTATGCGTCGTGTTTCTCTACTTTTAGCAAAAAGAACCTTCGACAATAAATCTGTCAAACTATTAAATAGAAACACTAGTTATTTTTTCTCATCAGAAAGCTTTAACAAGCAAGTTACAAGTTCTTTATATGAAAGGCCTTTGTCTTCCCATAGTTTTGGGTAAATACTTTTATTAGTGAAACCTGGCATTGTATTTATCTCATTCACATAAAAAATATTTTTTGAGAAAAATAAATCCACACGAGCAAGACCTCTGCAACGCAAGACTTTATATGCTTGCATTGCTAATTTCTTTGCAGTAAGAGCTTCTTGTTCAGTTAGTTTTGCAGGAATTATTACTTTAGTTGTAGAAGTGGCATTATATTTTTCCTCATAACTATAAAACCTGTCTTTTACAAGCACTTCTCCTAGTGTCGAAACTTTTGGTAGTAAGTTGCCAAGTACTGCACATTCAATCTCTCGCCCAATAATATTCTCTTCTACAATAATTTTGGAATCGACCTTGTGTGCAGCTTTCAGCGCTTCCTTATACTGTTTTTCATTTTCTACTCTAGACACTCCTAAAGAGGACCCTGAGCGTGCTGGCTTTACGTAAAGAGATCTTCCTAGAAGATTTGATACAGTCTGATAAGTTGGGGTTTTTTCAGAACTTTGAATTGTAAGATATTTTGCAACTAATAAATCTGCCTGTTGTAATATTTTTTTAGAAATTTCTTTGTCTATTCCAATTGCGGAGCCAAGAACGTCTCCGCCAACATAATTAATTCCTGCAATTTCAAGAAAACCTTGAATTGTCCCATCTTCCCCGTTCTTTCCATGTAGAATTGGGAAAGCATTATCAAACTTAATCCATTGTTTACTTCCTTTTTTAACAAAACAAAACATTTTTTTACTAAAAGAAAAAAGTACTTCAGTTTCAGAGTCTTTATCCTCAACTTCGTCATACGAGCTGTCTAATAATTGAGCTGGCTCTATTCTTCGCCACACACCACTCCTTGTGATGCCAACCAAACAAACCTGATATCTATCTTTGTCTATTGCTCTCAATATGTTTTTTGCAGAAAGAATTGAAATTTTATGCTCTTCTGATTCTCCTCCAAAAAAAAGTATTATTTTACGTTTTGGCATTTTAAATATATTATCATAGAGAAACGGAGGGCATAATTGCCCTCCGTTAGATTATGGTTCAATATAAGAATACAAAGCGTCTGTATTCTTAACAAGACCATCCATCTGGTTACCCAGATTAAAGTGCCAAAATTCTGACGGATAACAAGAAAACCCAACACTTTCCATAGACAAAGTTAACAGAGTCCTGTTCCTGCAGACTTCAGAATCATTGGGAAATCTTTTTCGATTCTTTTTTAGATGATAGAAAGCCCCAGCTGAATCTTCCATCCAGTCAAAGGGAACGCCAAAATCTAAAGCCTTGCCATCCTTGTAAAGCCAGACATCTACAGCGCCCCCAGTAGAGTGAGGACTTGGAACCATAGGGTCTTTTGACGGCCAACTTACGTATTCACAATTCGCTTTCTTTACAAGCTTTTGCTTCATGATTGGCAATTCATAAAAACAGTTTTTTATTTGAGAAATTCTTATAGCCTTCTCAAATAAGTGTTTTATTTCTGGAAACAGTTCAATAGTGAACTTCTTCATATAAAACCAAAAAAGTTCTTCTTGAAGTTCTACAGACCTCCAACCATCATAAACTTGTAAATCATAACCGAGAGAAAGTAATTTATCTCGCGCCTCATTCAAAGAAGTTAAGACACTTTCTCTAAGATATATTGTGTTTCCGCCCCCAAGATTCATTACTTTTGAATAGTAAGGAGAAGATATTGCAGACGGAAGACTTATTAAGGGTTCTTTGCTTGCAATAATGGGAACTTCCTTCCAAGATCTTTTTGCGTATGCTTTTTGAGTATTGGAGGAAATTATTTGCATTGCTGACTCCATGCAAAGTGAGTTTTTTGTATTTGTAGACATTTTGAGCTCCTTTCATAGAACATCCAAAATAAATTTTGCCCTATTTAGAAATGTCGTAAATATTTAACAAAAACAACGCAATAAAAGTATTTAAGCTGTCAAAACAAGCCAACAGAAACAAACAGTTTTAAAGCTTTTAGTTAAAGGGTTATTTCAATATTGTTGTTAGTCTCCAACAACAATATTTGCATTATGTCAAATAGTCTGCTTTTATGTTGTATATAACCAACACGTAATTACATATGTTAACTAAGCAATTAGAAAAATTTGGGCTGAGTGAAAAGGAGGCAAAAGTATACGTTGCTCTTATTGAACTTGAGGTAGCAACAGCTAATGAAGTGGCAGAACGAGCTGATGTAAATCGAAGCTCTACATATGTGGTGCTTGATTCCCTACTCAACAAAGGATTGGTAAGCATCTCTGAAGACAAGAGTGTAAAACAGTATATTGCCACTAATCCTGAAATCCTTATTCAAGAAATTGAATCTACCATTCAAGAGAAAAATCTTATTAAGGAAGGTTTACACAAAATACTTCCTGAGTTAAAAGCCCTTCACAAAGACACGAGGAGCAAGCCCAAGGTTAGAGTTTATGAAGGCAGAAAAGGTTTAATAGCAACATTTGAAGACTCTCTTCAAACAAAAGAAAAAGTAATACGCATTGCTTCTTCTGTTTTAAAAATAAGTAAACTACTACCTTTATATATGCCTAAGTATATAGACAAAAGAGCAGAACTAGGAATAAAAATGATTGGTATACACCCAGACAATAAACTTGGAAGAATTCTCATGTCTATGAAATCTAGTAAAACAGCGCGTGATGATGCAGTACTTATTCCTTCTAAATCTTTTGATTTTACCTCTGATTATGCAATTTATGATGACAAAATCGCCTACATGAATAGCGCTAATGGTGGAACAGCAGTAATTATTGAAGATAAAGAAATTGCACAAATGTCAAAAAATATCTTTGATCTTGCACATAGTGAGGCAAAACGTATTAGCAAAGAGTCTAAGAAGTAGCTATTGGAAGTTCAAAAATAAATCTTGAACCTTTCCCTTTTCCATCAGACTCTACCCATATCTTCCCTTTGTGAGCTTCTATCATTTGTTTTGCTACATAAAGTCCAAGACCTGTTCCTGAAGTATTAATTTTATTTGCGCCACGAGCACGTACAAATTTATTAAATAGGTCACCAAGGTCCTCCTTTTCAAGACCCACTCCTGTGTCAGAAACAGTAATTCTTGCCTTACCCTCAAAGGCGGTTGCTTTTACATTTATATTTCCAGCTGGAGTATACTTTATTGAATTGTCTACAAGATTTGCAATAACTTGTTTTATTTTTCCAATATCAGCATGGACCATATTTTTTTCTGGGCCGCTAAACATTATGTCTAGACCTTTCTTGTCAGCAATAGGCTTATATTCATTAACGACAGTTTTAGATAATTTTGATATATCAAAATCGCTCATTTCATATTTCATTCTCCCCTGTTCAATGCGAGATATATTTAAGTAATCTTCAATAGACTTAACCATGAGACGACTAGACTCTAAAATACGATCTAGTGGCTCTCGAATAGCTTGCGGATAATCTCCAAACTCTTTTTCTATAATGAGAGAAATATATCCACGTATTGCGGTAATAGGACTTCGCAGCTGGTGTGATGCAATAGAAACAAATTCTGATTTTTGTCGGTCAAGTTCTTTTAATCTTTTATTTGCAACTTCAAGATCTTTTGCTAGCTTTTCAATTCTTTCCCTCTGTTTCACTTCTCTAATCACACTTCTAATTAAGTTTATGCCAAATATCAAAACTAATATGAAAATACTAATTCTAAAAAGAACAAGACCTAAGGTACCAGCGTTTATAACCTCTCCAAGAGTTAAAACTGACAAAGCTAGAACAAGAAGTGCTGCTCCTGCTACTTTTACATTGAATAATCCATGCCGAAGTATTGCATACGAAGCAAGGACTATGAATGGGAATTGAAAAATTCCTCCTAAAGCAATAAAGCTAGAATTATTAAAGAAAGCGGGAAGGATAAAATTAAAAGTTGTTATCAAGGCCAACATTAATGCTACGCCAACTAAAATTAGTTGAAGTTGTTTATTTTGTTTTTCATCTTTCTTTAACAATTTTTTAATTAAAAGGATTACACTTCCTGCATTAAAAAAAGTTATGAGAGCTCCATAAAGGTAAATACCCGGGCCATTTAACACTGTTAAAATACTACCTCCTGCAGTTAGTTCAGTTACGCTTTGAAATACAAACGGTGTTAATGCAATAAAAGATACAAAGATTGTTATTGGAATAAGAACATATACATAAGGCCACGATAATTCTAATTTTTTATTAGGGAAAACATAAATAAAAGTAAATGTAGAAAAAGCAGCCCAAACAGAGAAAAATACTGCTATACGCAGTAATATTAAAGAAAAATCTTCCGAGTAAAAAGGTTGATATACAGCATAATTAACCATCCCCCAAGCACTGGCAGTAATTGTGAGCCATAAAAAAGTACGGTTTGTTGCACTTTTAACGTCTCCAAAGAGAACAACAAAACCAAGTAGTAACATACCCGCTACTGCAGCACCAACAGAAAAAAGATCTAAATTTTGAAAGTTTAGCAAAAACTCAAACATGTACTTATATAATAACGTACTGTGAGATAACTTCTATGACTTACTCCACTCAATCTCTGGAGACCTCTTATAGGATGTTGCCAAAGGATCTTCTCCACGCCCTAGTCGAAATGCGATTGAAATTAGCTTTCCCTCTGGAACCTTAAAAGAAGATTTTAACTGAACATTTAATTTCTTTAATAGATCAACCTCTGTTTTTGAAAAACAAGATTCTTCACCAGCTTCTACTTGTTGACCCAAAAAAGATACAGCAGCACTCAAATGCATCGATAGACCAAGTTTTGTTGCTCGTAACCAAATATTTTCAAGAAATCTTCCCGCAGAAACAAAGTCTTGATTATTATCTGAGACAATAATTGCACCTATTAAAGCAGCGCTGGAAGTAGTTTTTGTATTTTCACTTTGAATCTTTTCAATAAGCCCAATTTTAGTAAAAAACTTTGCAACATTCCAATTTTTTAAAAGTCTAAACATGTAAGACTTTGGAGGTTCCGTTTCCATTGTTTTTACATATAATCCTGGTTTATCTTTTTGGTCTTCTTCTTTCCATAAAACTTCTTCGAAAAGCATTTTATGGAGACATTTATTTTGCATATTAAGAGAGATGTCATACGATAGAATCTTTGCTGCAGGTTCTATTGATTCTCCTTCAACAATAGCAATAGTGCAGTTTTCATAATCTTCTTCTCTGGCAAACAAATATTCTTTTTGTTCTTTTGAAAGAGTCTCTTTTATATAAGGCTTTCTATTAGAATGACGACTTTCTAAGTACGGCGCAAGCTCATTATCTTTTACCGAATCAGAAAATGACACCTTTGCAAGAACTTCCTCATCTGTAGATATTTGAAAATTTGCTCTGTACCCGAGAGATTTGGCCATTATACTAATATTCTCTAGCAGTGCTCCATTTGCTATATATGTTCCCCTGTTTTTTACATTCAAAACCGCATGATCTTTTTCAGGAAGTGCAATTACATCAATTTCATCTCCTCGTACATGAAATTTCCAAGGCTGTGAATTACCTCCTGACGGTGCAATATTTCCTGCTTCAATAATCTTTTGTAATAATTCTTTATTCATAAGCGATAAATGTATTTTATTGTTTAATTCCAAGCATCTTCAAGAATTTTTGTGCCTCTTTTAATTGTACTTCTCTTACTTGTGGGTAGTCTGGATCAATTGCAGATTCAATATTTATCTCAAGCTTACCTTCTTTTACTTTCTGTCCAAGAGCAATTCTTCTTGCTGTGTAGGCAATAACCACCCCTGACAAGGTTGCTGCTGAAGCAAGCTGCGGCCATGAATAGATGGTCTTCCCAACTTCATGAATAGAATGTTGGACTCGAATTGGTACGAGAGTTATGTCAATGATTCTTCCCATTGCTTCAAACATTTTTTGAGGAGAGTCTTTAAGTTCTTTCAAATCAAAACCATCAAGATTTCCATGGAAAATTGGATAATCGGGATTGAGATCATAACGTTCAACATCCAAAATAACATTATCCCCATTGTCTGTTGCCATAATCACAGGTATGCCACGCTTTTTAGCTTCTTCTCGAAGCCTTACCTTCATTACGATATCATCGAGTTCTTCAACCAGAAGATCCAACCCGTCTAGAAAGTCACCAATATTTTCTTCAGTAATTCCTTCATCAAATACATGGACCTTATTGTATGGGTTTAGCTGGTATACATACTCAGCAACAAGGTCTGCTTTATTTCTTCCAACGTGACTGAAATCAAAACGTATTCGATTAAGATTTGTTGGGGAAATAACATCAGGATCAGCAAGGCGAATTTCTCCAGCTCCGCCCATAAGTGTGGTTGTTAAGGCACTGTGCCCTCCTACACTAAGGCCGGCAACACCAATACTAAAATTATAAAATTTATCCTGTTCTTCTTTGGTAATAATATTTTTATTACGTGCCGTACGTATCTCCTGATGAGTTTCATCTTCAAGATAATGCACAAGTGTTTTATTCCAGGGAAAATAAACCCATCTACCACAATCCTCAAGAGAATCACCTTGCGAGTGTTCTTCAATGAACTTTTTTAGTTCATTGCTGAAATCCTTCATGAACTTTGATTGAGGGTTTCTAATTTGATAAAGGTCCTCAAGTTGTAGCTCGTAGGTGTCGATTATATGGTCTGGTGAATACTCTTTTTTTATTTTTTCTAAATTTTTCTCTTTAGGATTTATTATGATTGGGTTTTCCATACTATTAATCTAACAGTTATTAGGTTTTTTGCACCCATTTTTGTTTAGAACCAGGTGTAAAAAACTTTGGATCTTCATTTTTCCAAAAAACAATTCTGGGGTGTACTCTTTCATCCAAATTTTTACAAAGCTCTTTAAATTCAGAACTTCTTTTTTTAAGAACGTTTAAAATGCGTTTTTGGATAAGAGCTTTCTGTTTCGAAGTTGGATCAGCACCACTTCTTAATTCTAAATTAACCTCTAAATATTGGTCTTGTTTTTTGTCGTACTTTTGGACTAAGGTAAATTTTCCGGTAAGAATATCGTAAAATGTCGGATGCAAAACAGCTGACTTTACAAACTCTGGATATATTAGGATTCCATACAATGTTGCCGCAAGATTTTTACGTTCATATACATACACCATTGGTAATTGTGATATATAGTCAGTAATTCCCGCCTCTTTACATTTTTTCTCTAAATCAACGCCTTGTTTTTTGAGTTTTCCTGCAACCTCTTTATAAGTAAGAATGCCTCCGTGATCTCCTGAACGATAGCGCACTAAAGGTATCGTGCTATCGCCTGTAAATAAAAGTTCCCCATTTTCACAATCAAAGTTTACAAAATTTGGAATATACTGTGTGAGAGTTGGAGTTTTTGTAATATCACCAAAAAGTTTTGAGAATATTTTTTTATCTGTTAGACGACGAATTAATATAACAAGAGGTGTTTCAACAGCCATGGGTCCAAGCTCAGCAGTTCCATATGTATTCATTGTGTCTAAAAGAACATTTTTTACATCAGCTCGATTTGATAGATAATCTCGAAACTCCTCTGTGAAGGCTTCTCCTGTAAAAATAAATCTTAAATTGAAATTCTTTAAAGGAATTCCTTCAGATTGAGCTTCGTCAATTACATCCTTAACAAAAGGAGGATAGCCTGCAATGATGACCTGCTTAAACCTTGGTGCAATGTTTCTTAATATTTTTAACACCTCTTCTTTACTTACTCCTGGCGTGATAATTGAAACTGGGTACTGGTGTATTTGTCCAGCAAGATATACTCCTGTATAAATACCCATTCCAGCAGACCAAATACCCATTCCGAAAGCAACTATAAATAAAGTTGGTCCTTCGGTAGTTTTTTTATTTTGTTTATAAAAAGAATCTACAATAAAAGCTCTTTTTAAGTCTGATGAGAGTTCTCTTTCAAAGTAGGTTGACTCCCCTGTTGATCCAGACGTGGCATGAATTGTAAGAGGTTTCTTTAAAGTGCCATTCCACATCAGATCTTCATGTGGATATGCTCGTAAATAGTTATCTTTATCAATTGTAGGAACTTTTTTTAAATCTTCTACTGTCTTTATTGTCCGTGGGTCCAATTTATTTTTCTGCAGAAAATCTTTATACGCAGGTACGTTTTCTGCAACCGCATGAAAAAGACGCAGTTTTTCTTTATTTCCTGCCTTAATCCAATAATCTGAATTTTGCTTTTTCAGGAGATTCGGAAGCCTTTTCAATTGATTTTTTTGGAGCTTTATTAAATCTTCATTCATAGTGCAGTTCGAATAGTATTAGATACTATGGCACTTTTTTAGCAAAGAATCAATAGCTTTTTATGCAATTTGACTTACTTCGCCATCTCGAATAAAGCAACTAGTGGAGAGATAAACCACCAGAAGAAAAACTCTTTTGGCGCAAAGAGCGCATCAAGCGCTGGGGTAAATGCATAAAACTCTCGTATAGGGAGAATATGGTATGCACTTGCCAATAATGTTGCAGTAAGAAGGAATGAAACGATTAATAGAAATACAATTCCCAATCTCCCTAAGAAATCAGTAACCACAACGCGTTTTAATACAATGTATGGGAAAGTTGTAAGAGCGATAAGCATTATTGCCATAAGTGCAAGGTTCGCCATCGGAGAATCTGCAGCAGCTTCAAGTACCATTTCCTTAAATGGGAAAAGTTCGTATAAAGAAATGCCAATATACACTGCCATAGTAAGGGCAACAACTCCTCTCCTTCCACTTCGGAACATGAAGAAAAGCATCAGCCCTACAAGAATAATGATTAGAAGAAAATCATTTACGAAGTTCCCTGCATTTGCAGTAGTAGCTTGAAATAGTTCTCCTGCAGCTTCAAAACTTAGGTTAGAGTCCATGTTCTTTTAATTGTGACACAAGGTCCTTCGCTTTAGAAGAGAG
This sequence comes from Candidatus Wolfebacteria bacterium, assembly GCA_002400985.2. GTDB lineage: Bacteria > Patescibacteriota > Minisyncoccia > Phycocordibacterales > Phycocordibacteraceae > Minusculum. The sequence goes on along the minus strand of NVRX02000006.1, from coordinate 175,098 downwards.
CTTCTGTGGAAGAGATACTGATAGTTTCAAATAAATATCGCCTCGAGCTGATCCTTGTGGTACTCCATACCCTTTTACACGAAGGGTTTCCTCCGTTTTTTTCAAAGGACTAATCTTTACTTCAAGCCTCTTTCCTTCAAGTGTGGTTAGGTTGTATACAGTCCCTGAGAGTGCATCAGTTAGCTTCAGTGGCACTTCTACCACCAAGTTGACCCCACTTCTCTTAAAGAGCTCGTGCGGCGTTACGTGGACCTTAATATATAAATCCCCAGGAGTACCGTTTTTAACAGCTTCCCCAAGTCCACCCATGCGAATCATCTCGCCAGCATTGATTCCCGCAGGTATTGTTACCGTTATTTCTTCCTCCTGTTTTCGTACTCCAGCACCTCTACAGTCTTTACATTTTTCTTTTGGAACCTTTCCTGTCGCTACACATTCAATACACTCAACAACTGTTTGAAATGCTCCAAAGAATGAATTTTGTGTTTGATGCACTTTCCCCTGCCCATTACATGCAGCGCACGTACTCATAGAGGTTCCTTTCTTTCCTCCAGATCCGTCACATTCTGAACACTTTGATACTTTTGCAATGAGTACCTTCTTTTGGGTTCCAAAAATAGAATCTTTGAAAGATACTTCAATATCCATAGAAATATCTCTTCCCTTTCGTACCTGTTGCTGTTGCTGTCCAAATCCACCACCAAAACCTCGAAGAATGTCTTCTATATCGATACCTCCACCAAACCCTCCTTGCTGGAATCCTGAGAAATCAAAACCGCCACCTTGCTGTTGCCCGCCCCCAAAGGTCTTTCCGTATGAATCGTACTCTTTTCGCTTCTGTTCATTTCCAATAACACTATAGGCTTCAGAAACTTCTTTAAACTTTGCTTCATTTCCAGTCTTTCTATCTGGATGGTACTTTTGAGCAAGCTTACGAAAAGCCTTCTTCACATCTGTATGTGTTGCAGACTTCTCTACATCTAAAATTTTGTAATAATCCTTATTCATTAGTTTTCTCTTCTTCCTTTGTTTCCTCTGTTTTTTCCTCCTCCTTCACGTCTGCATCTTTCACATCATCTTTTGGAGTTTCTTTTTCAGCTTTTGCTGCTTCCTCTGCCTGCTTTTGCAATATCTCACCAATCTTCTGCATACTTGTTGAAAGTTCTTCTGAAGCCTTTGTTATTGCTTCAAGATCATCTTTTTCCTTTACATCAGTAAGAGCTTTTGATTTCTCTTCAATCTCAGTCTTCACATCATCTGGTACCTTGTCTCCCGCATCCTTTAGAGACTTACTTGCAAAGTGGATCATCTGATCTGCTGCATTCTTTGCATCTACAAGTTCTTTCTTCTTTTTATCTTCATCAGCATGTGCTTCTGCATCTTTCATCATCTTTTCGATATCTTCATCTGAAAGCCCTGTTCCTGCCTCAATCTTAATAGATTGTTCTTTGTTTGTTGCCTTATCCTTTGCGGTTACATTCAAGATTCCATTTGCATCTACATCAAAGATAACCTCAATTTGAGGTACGCCACGTGGTGCTGGAGCAACACCTTCAAGCACAAACCGTCCTAGACTCTTATTGTCTGCTGCCATAGCTCGCTCTCCTTGTGTTACGTGGATTTCAACAGATGGTTGATTATCTGCTGCTGTACTAAATACCTGTGTTTTCTGTGTAGGAATAGTTGTATTCTTTTCAATAAGCTTTGTTGAAACATTTCCCATAGTCTCAATACCTAGAGATAGAGGGATAACATCTACAAGAAGAATGTCTTTTACATCTCCCTGCATAATTCCAGCCTGTATTCCTGCACCAAGTGCTACTACCTCATCAGGGTTAATAGACCTGTTTGGTTCTTTTCCAAATAGTTCTTTTACAAGCTCCTGTACCTTAGGCATTCGAGTTTGTCCTCCTACAAGGATAATCTCATCAATATCTGATGCCTTCATATTTGCAGCTTCAAGCGCACGTTTTGTAATATCAATTGAACGTGACACATACTCATCTGCAAGTTCTTCAAGCTTTGCACGTGTAAGTGTAAGAAGAAGATGCTTTGGACCATCAGCATCTGATGTAATAAATGGAATGTTTATTTCTGTCTCTGAATTATTTGAAAGCTCGTGCTTTGCCTTTTCTGCAGCCTCATCGAGACGCTGAAGCGCAAGAGGGTCTTTACTTACATCAATACCGCTATCCTTTTTATACTCATCAGCAATATACTTCATAATTGCAAGGTCAATATCACGACCTCCCATGTGTGCGTCTCCGTCAGTTGAAAGCACTTCAATAACATCATCGCCTACTTCAAGGATAGAAACGTCAAAGGTTCCTCCTCCAAAGTCATATACTGCGATCTTTTCATCTTTCTTTCTATTAAATCCATATGCAAGAGCTGCTGCTGTTGGCTCATTGATGATTCGCTTCACATCAAGACCAGCAATCTTTCCTGCAGCCTTTGTTGCATTTCGTTGTGCGTCATCAAAATATGCAGGCACTGTTATAATTGCCTCTGTTATTTTCTCTCCTATTTTTGCTTCTGCATCAGTTTTCATCTTTGAAAGAATCATTGCTGATACTTCCTCAGGTCGATAGTCTTTGTCTCCAAGTGTTACAAGCACACCATCATCAGAACCTTTTTTAAGTTCATATGGTACAAACTCCTGATCTTTTTGTACTGACTTATCATCAAATCGGTGTCCCATAAATCGCTTAATACCGTATACAGTATTCTTTGGGTTTGTTACTGCTTGCCTACGCGCTACTGTTCCTACCAAACGGTCTCCATTCTTTGCAATAGCAACAACAGACGGTGTTGTTCGTGCACCATCACTGTTTTCTATAATAGTTGGCTCTCCTCCTTCAACAATAGCCATTGCTGAGTTTGTTGTTCCTAGATCTATTCCTAAAATTTTACTCATATTATTTTTTATTTATTGTATGTTGCTACTTGTACTTTTGGTGGGCGAATAATGGTATCTCCTAATGTGTATCCTTTTTGTAAAACTTGTACGATTTTGTCTTCCTGGTCTTTTTCTCCCTCTACGGTTCCCATAGGTTCGTGTATTTTTGGGTCAAATGTTTCTCCCATTGGGTCTAGCACTTCTATACCAAGACCTTCAAGTATTTGTTTTTGAATCATCGCAAGCCCTTCATCTTCTTTTTGAGAAAGTGCAATGTCTATACTGTCGAGAGCGGGTAAAACCTTTTCAATGCAAGCTTGAACTCCATACTCAAATTTCTTTCCCCCTTCTTCTTCCAGTCGTTTTTTCGTATTTATGAAATCTGCTTTTGCTCTCTGCCATCCATCAAGATACTCCTGTCTTTCAGACTTGCAAGCTTTTAATTGCTCCTTCACCTTCTTTATATCTGCAGTCTTAATAGAAGACTCAGCTTCTACTTCTTCTACAATTTCAATGTCTTCTTCGTGTGTGCTCATTTGGTACTATTATGGGAATTTTTAGGGCTGTGTCAAGGAAAAAGAGTCGCCTTTTCAGAAAAAGCGACTCTTGTTAATTTGGCAGTTATTATCTTCCAACACTCCACGTATCAGGTTTGCCCATTTTAGGGCCCGAGACACGAAAGGCAAGACCCCATCCACCAAGAAAAGCATCACTTGTAATCATGTAAAACTTTTCAAAATGATCTGGAAGTGGTTCATGCACTTTTGTTGCAAAACCTTCTTGTCGAAGCAAGTGTACAAAATGAAGCGCGTCAATTTGAGGACTTGGAACCACAAGAGATCGAGCAATGAACGGAAGTACTTCCGGATCATAGTTCGGATCTTTTTCTGGTGCACCATCTAAAAGCATGAGCACCAAGTCAGAACCAAATAATCTTTGATTCGTTGGTCCAACACTGAATGTGCCTTGCAGTGCATACCCCGCTTTTATGAACGCGACTTGCACAAGATTGCGCACATCTTCATTTGCAACCGCATACACATTGTGTCCGCGATCAGCAAGTGGTGATGGCGCAAATGGAAGAGCTGGTGGATTCATGCCCATTGAAAGGCCATGTCGCCATGCAAAAGCTAAAAGGATACTAACTATAACAATTGTTACAATCCATCCAGCATTAGCTGTAGAGCCAAATTTAAGATAGAACGATCCTGTTGCAATAAACAACAAAAACGTAAATATAGAAAGAACTAAACGCATCTTTCCCTCCTGTTTTAAAGGAATGCACACACAATTGTGAACACTCCTAATATGGACGATAGTACATTATTTTATAAAAGTCAATTAAAGGAGGGAGATTCTTATATTAAAAACAAAAACCGACTCTCGCCGGTTTCCATCTTTATCGCTTACTCCACTGTGCTGCCTTTCGAGCCTTTTTAAGTCCAGGTTTCTTCCTTTCTTTTACTCGAGGGTCTCGAGTTAGAAGTCCTCCAGACTTTAGAGGTCCTCGTAGTTCTTCTTTGTTCTTTACAAGAGCTCGAGCAATACCATGCCGTACAGCATCAGCTTGTGCTCGTTGTCCTCCTCCCTTTACCTTTACTGTTACTGAAAAATCCTCTGTTACTTCCTCGGGCTTAAATGCCTCCTCTGCAATAGCAACATACTCACGAGAGCTAAAGTACTCATCTACAGGCTTATCATTTACGATAATACTAATCTTATCTGCAGGAGTAATACGTACGCGTGCTGCTGCGCTTTTTCGTCGTCCAATTGCTTCTATGTATCGTGTTTCTGCCATATTTATTTACTAAATGCTAGTAGCTTCATTCGTTCCGCTCGAAGTCTGTTACTTGGAAGCATACCGTACACTGCCTTTCGCATAACCTCTTCATACCCTTTCTTAGCAATAAGATCTTGTAGAGTCTGGATCTTTTGTCCTCCTGGGTATCCTGAGTACCGTTGGTATTCCTTTTGAGAACGTTTCTTCTCAGAAATCTTTAGCTTATCTATGTGTGCAACAGTTACCTGTGCAGATACAACAACGTTCTTTGCAAAGTGAGGAGTATTCTTCCCAAGCAAAATAGTTGCTACTTCTGTGGCAACACGCCCAATAGGACGATTTGTTGCATCAATTGTGTATATTTTATCTTCCATATTAAACAAAGCTAATGTACGCTACTTTTCGCCCATCCTCAAGTACTCGCGGGCTTTTTACAATACGAGTATATCCTCCTGCTCGGTCTTTGTACTTTGGACCAAGGTCTGTGAATAGTTTATTCATAGTCTCAGTGTCATTTCCAAGCCGTGCTGCAACAAGACGTCTGTTTGCAACACTGTCTACTTTTGCTCGAGTAACAAGCTTTTCAACATACGGACGAAGACTTCGTGCCTTTGCTTCAGTAGTCTCAATACTCTCCTCTAGAATAAGTCCACGTGCAAGAGACCGCATAAGTCCTGTGCGTACTTTTCTTACTCGTCCAAATGTTCTTCCTGCTTTTGTTTGCTTTTTCATACTATTTACTTATCTTCCTTAAGTGCTCCTCCAAGCTTCTTTAGAGACTCTTCAATCTCATCAACACCCTTTGCTCCAAGACCGTCAAGAGTCTTAAGCTCTTTTGCACTCTTCTTTACAAGTCCTCCTACTGTCCTTATACCTGCTTCATCAAGAGCACCTGCTACACGTCCTCCAAGCTCAAGTGTTTCAATTCGAGTCTTGTTAAGGTCTTCTGGTGCATCTGCACTTTCTTCCTCAACAGCCTCTTCTTCAACTGGAGCAGGAACTTCAAGCTCCTCCTCCTGGAAACCAATAATGGCCTTCAGTTGGTGGATCATNATCTCAATTGATCGCTCAAGAGCTTCTCGAGGTGAGATAGTTCCGTTTGTCTCAATAAACATTCGAAGNCGNTTGAAATCAGTTCGGTCNCCTACTCGCATATTTTCCATTTCGTAGTTTACNCGCCNGATTGGTGTAAATGTTGCATCAAGTGCAATAACTCCAATATCTACCTTCTCCTTCATAAGCGCTTCTTTTGGAATNTANCCAAGACCCTTCTCAAGGGTAAGCTCAAGAACAAGCTTTGTNTTTNCTGTTGATGCAATNTGTTGCTTTGGGTTTACAACAGAAACCTGNCCGGGAAGNGTAAGGTCTTTTGCAGTAATATCACCTGATGCTGAAAGAGTAACCATTTGNGGCTCATCAGTAGCAAGNTCNAAGTGAACCTTCTTAAGATTAAGAAGAATTCCAAGAACNTCCTCTTTTACTCCTTCGATAGTATCGAATTCGTGAGGAACCCCNTCAATTTTAACTGAAGTAATAGCAGCNCCAGGAAGACTTGANAGNATAATTCGTCGGAGTGAGTTTCCAAGAGTGTGTCCGTACCCTGGGTACAGGTTATCAATCTCGTATACACCTGAATTCTTTTCTTCAGAAACAACTCGTGGCTTACTTGGCAATGTAATTTGATATTCCATATTTGAAAGCTTATTAACGACTATAAAAGGAAATAACTGATGTCAGATCTCCAGCAGCCTCTGTTGCTACCCAAGTTGGGAGATCAGTTACTTCAACACTAAGTTCTTTTGGATTTGGCTTTAGCCATCCTTGGATGGTTGCGTTTGCCATTCGCTCATCAGCAAGCTCAAACAATATAGCTTTCTTGCTTCCTTCTCGAACACCAATAACGTCTCCAATCTTTACTTTGTGGCTAGGTACAGTGATTTTCTTTCCATTTACCGTGATATGACCGTGACTTACCATCTGACGTGCTCCACGTCGTGTTGTTGCAAGCGTTGANCGGGCAACAGTATTATCAAGACGTCNCTCAAGNGCTTTNTGTAGCTCCTCTGCAGGATTTACACCACGCATCTCAAGAACCTTATTGATATAATTACGGAACTGCTTCTCTGTAATTCCATATGTAAATCTAACTTTCTGCTTTTCCAGAAGCTGTTTTCCGTAATCTGAAACATTTCGTCTTCGTCCTCCTCGACGAATCTTACTCTTTCGTGCTTCAGCTAATGCAAATTTCTGTGTTTGAGTTTTCTCAAAAACAGATGCACCTAGTCGCTTTGCGATTTTATATTTTGGTCCAATAATCATAGGCTATACTCGTCGTGGCTTAGGTGGTCGCGGCCCGTTGTGGGGAACGGGCGTCGCGTCCTTAATATTTACAATGGTAACTCCCTTCCCGGCAAACCCTCGAAGTGCGCTTTCACGTCCTGCTCCAACCCCACGGATAACAACGTGAACCTCCTTCATTCCCATAAGGGATGCCTTCTCTCCCACAAGCTCCCCAACCTTTGCTGCGGCATATGGAGTACTCTTTCGAGCTCCTCCAAATCCAAGCGATCCTGCAGTTGACCACATTATTGTGTTTCCNTCAGGATCAGTCAGTGTAAGCTTTGTGTTATTAAAAGTTGACTCTACATTAAGTACACCTACTTCAAGGCGCTTTCGAGGAATCTTAGAAAGTGATCGGTTTTTTCGTCCCTTATCAACTCCTCGTCCACTTTTCTTTACTATTCGTTTCTTTCCCATATCAGATTACGTCTTTTCTACCTTACGTCGTCCACTTCCCATAGTCTTTCGTACGTTTCCTCTACCTGTTCGAGANTTTGTTTTTGTACGNTGTCCTCGTACAGGAAGATGTCGCTCATGCCGAACTCCTCGATATGAACGAATATCCTTCAAACGCTTAATGTTTTGTGATGTCTCTCGTCTCAAATCTCCTTCAATTGTAAAAGCTTCAATAGTTGTTCGGATTGTTGCTTCCTCATCCTGTGTAAGCTCTTCAGCTTTCTTTGTATGAGGAATTTTCAGGTCATCAAGAATGGTTTGTGCTTTTGGTCGCCCAACACCATACACGGCAGTTAATGCAATGTTAAGATCCTTCTTATCTGGAATTGTAATACCTGAAATACGCATATTTAACCTTGTCGTGCTTTCCGCCGCGGATTCAATTTATTAATACGGTAAAGTCGTCCTCGTCGTCGTACGAGTTTATCTCCTGCTTGCTGAACTTTTAGTGATGATTTAACTTTCATACTATCCGCGGCGCACAATACGCGCTTTCCCTCCATAGGGGTCTATTACAACCTCTACAGTGTCTCCTACTAATACACGAATACGGTGGATTCGCATTTTCCCAGCAAGATACGCGAGACCAAGCTCATCGTTTTCATACCGGATACGAAATAGGAGGTTAGGCAATGCCTCCTCCACCGTCCCGCGAGTTGTTTCTTCTTCCTTCTTTGCCATGTGAACAGATCACATCCTAACAGGGTGTCTGTCTTACGTCAACACCTTTGTTCGCTTTATTAAGCCCTAAGACGCACTGATTGAAACAGTAATTTTTTCACTGTCCGTTGGGAATGAATTTTTCCAAAATGGGCGCAAAATAAGCTCTGCTCGATCAATTCCTGGGATGTTTGAAAGCACTGTTTCTGCAGCCTCTCTTGTTTTTCCTGCAATCTCAGTTTTTATTTGCTCCGCAGATACCTTCCATACAATAGTTACTGTTCCTTGGAGGGAAACAGGAATCTCTGTTGCACTTTGTAGCTCTGTTGCAGATGGAAGATTTGAAATACTAAGAGTATTTGTTTTTCCTATAGTTACACTGTCTTCGTCATAGCTTGCAATTGTTTTCTTTGCCAGAGCTGCAGCAAGTGCGTCTGTTGGAAATACTAATGCACTTGCAGTTCCCTTTTCTCTCACTGTCGCATTTCCATTTCCGTCACCCTCTCCATTTGAAAGAGATTCAAACGTTATAGATACTGATCCGGCAAGAAGAGTGAATCCACTTGGGATTTGATCAGCAATAGTATTGTTGAGATCTTCAGTAAGTGCCTCACGTGCTATTACTCGAACTTCTGCAGCCTTACTTTCGCTTACTACCGGACGCTCTCCAATAAATCCACCCGTCAAAGGAGTTTTTGACTTTGCATACAAGCTTTCAAATTGAGGAGATCCTGCAAGACCAGGAATAGTAAACTCTGTGAGTCCTACATTATAAGCCGCTCCTGCTTCGTCTGCATATACTGTTACTTCTACTGTCCCTGGCTTCCCATCTTTTGATCCGGGAATAATCACAGATTTTTTAACTCTATAAATTTGGCCTTCTGATGATTCAAAACGAGTATTTGTTACCCATCGTTGTGGAGTACTACTAAACTCATTGTATACAGTAAGTGTTCCGCTTGCGCGTTCACTCACTGTCTCTGTCCCATCCGCAGGAACAGGTTGTGTTGCAACTTTTTCAATTCGAACAATTTCAAAAGGAAGTGCTGCTGTTTCAAGATCTGAAGCAACAAGTGTTGTGTTTACAGGGACCTCTCGCTCAAGAGGATGTATCACAACTTTTGCACCTGCAAAAATCATTGCTACTCCGCCACCTGCGATAAGGGCTACTAATAATATTAAAAATAGAGTAATAACTGGTCGTCCACTTTTTTTACGAGGTTCATATACATCAGCAACAGGTACTGATTCACTTTGTGCTGCTTTCCGTCGAGACGGTGGGATTATATCTTCTACACGTTTTATAGCCATATGCAGGCATTGTATCACGGGTTGTAAATCTTTATGTTTTATACACTCGACATCTCAGGAGCAGAAACTCCTTTAGGNTTTGANCCATATTTGTTTGAATCTTCTTCGCTCTTACCTNCAAAGAATATAAGAAGTACAATCGCTCCAATAAGTGGAACAAATGCAATCAGTAACCACCAAGCACTCCTTCCTGTATCGTGCAGTCTTCGAGCTGCAACAGCAATAGAGGGAATNACTACCGCAAGNGCNTACAANCTTGANANAAACTCTAGAGATTCACTAANNANAGTAATNAAAATACTTATTNCAATACTAATAAGAATATTGAAAAGAATNAANTACCANTACTCAGAACGTGTTGCCCTNCCGCTGAATACTGCGTACTTTTTTAATNCTTGAAGATAATAGTTCATATATTTTTAGTATACACCTTATTTCCACGTAACTGACTTGTTGTAAAAGAGAGCAATGAGTCCATGGAATAANTCTTTTTCAGAATCTCCAGAAAATACCACATGATCAGTTATNTTTTGNGANTTAAGACCAATAACAGTAAATGGATGNTCTCCAAGACGNANTGCGTGNACATCTTGTCGTTTTAGTATGTCNGTAAATATGTCTCTGCATGAAAAATCAGANAGNATGAAAAATGTTTGAGGAAGCGCATACTTTCGCGCAAGNTCAGCAAGCGAGCCAATTACCGCATTTGCCCACTCATCTTTTGCTTCTCTCTCTGCTGTTTTTACAGAAGTAACTGTTGTTGGGTGGAGCATTCCTGTTTTTACAAGCTCTNGTATCTCCTCCGCAGGCACAGACGGACATGCTCGTCCTATCGCCCTTGTTATTGAGTGCACTCCNTCAAATGCTGTTGCAACNCCGGTAAGTACTCCCTTTTTAACCAAAAGTATGTCTGTTGCTTCTCCGGTAACAATAGCAGCNAGGAAATCTGGCTCATGTGCAAAGAGATCTCGCATAACNACATANCTTAATGCAGGAGCAGANTGCATTTTAATTGGCTCTATATGAAATGTTTTTGCAAGATGGTTTGTTATCTTGTCATGTACTGAAATAGGAATAACGCTAGCTAAACCAAGAACGCTCATACGACGTGCACGTTTTCCAAATGGCTTCCCTGTTTGATATCCATTAATGAGCACCTCAATAATTGAATGGTCTACAAGCATTGATGTAGCCGGATCTATACCGAGAGTTCCCTCTATCTTTTCTTTTGCTTCTTCTATGTCTGCTGGGGTAATACGCTTTGGCTGTGTATATCTATTTGTATGTGACCTTAGGACCGTTCTCTGCCATGGAGATCCAACAGAGACAAGCACATCATCTACATGACGAACACCGCACGATCGTGCAAGTGCTGCAGAACCTTCGTCTTCCAGAGCTTTGGTTAGTTTCTGCAAACCTTCCTCAAGAGTTCGAAGAAGTACTCGAGGACTCGCGTCATCAGTAATAGCAAGAGGAATTCGTGTGCTATAGCAGATATGGGGGGCACTTTTTTCATTGAGCACAACATATGCACCTCCTAATGAAAGTGACCCCACATCAATTACAGCAACCGTTTTTGTTTTTTTATGTCCAAACGGCATATATATACCTATTGTAGTACAGCTTCTAAACTTTTTCTCTATTATTCAAGTACAGCTTTAATTCGACGTACTCCTGCGCTACTCGCACTTTCTTTTTTAATACGAAATACTCCTAAGTCTTTTATGTTTTCTACGTGTGGTCCACCGCAAAACTCCAACGAGTAGTCACCAATGGCATATATACGGACAGTATCTCCGTACTTTTCTTCAAAAAGCCCAATTGCGCCTTTCTTTTTTGCTTCTTCAAGTGTGAGATCTTCAAATGTAACAGGAAGCTCTTTTTTAATTTGATCATTTACAATCTTTGTAACCCCTTCTTTTTCTTCGTCTGTCATTTTTCTATCAAAAGAAAAATCGAAACGAAGTCTCTCTGGGGTTATGTTGCTTCCTTTTTGTTCAACACTCTCACCAAGAACATCTTTAAGCGCCCTGTTCAGCAAATGTGTTGCCGTGTGGTATTTCACACTCATTTCACTAGTGTCTGCCAGTCCTCCTTTAAACTTTTTATCAGCGCCTGCACGAGACGTTGACTGATGTTCTTCAAACGCTTTTTTATACGCCTCTACATCAACACTTTTCCCTTGCTCCTCTGCAAGCTCAAGAGTTAGCTCCAGCGGAAACCCGTATGAAGTAAAGAGAGTGAAGGCTTGTTCTCCTGAAATATCTCCTTCAATCTTTTTAAACCGTTTCAAACCTCCTACCAAAGTTTTTCTAAATTTCTCTTCTTCATTAGAAATAGTGTTTACAATAAGATCCTCTTTTTCATCCAAAGACACGTAGTGATCCTTATATACAGAAATATATGGGCGAGCAAGTTCTCCTAATTTTCCAGATGGAATTTCTAATAAGTCAGCATGTCGGACTGCCCTACGAATAAGTCGTCTGAGAATGTAACCTGCCTCAGTGTTGCTTGGAAGAACTCCATCACCAATCATAAATGTTGCACCTCGCAAATGATCAAGTATTACGCGAAATGAGTGTTCATTGCCTTCGTATGATTTTCCAGACAATGTTGATATTGCCCCTCGTGTTGATTCAAATATATCAGTCTTGAAAACATCTGGGTCTCCGAGTGTTGCTGCAGTAAGGCGCTCTAATCCTCCACCAAAGTCTACGTTCCTTCTGGGGAGCGCTTTGAAGCTTCCTTCTTCTTGCTTAATAAACTCCATAAATACTGAGTTTCCAATTTCAATAAATTGTCCTGAGTCACTATTTGGATGAAGTTTTTTATCCGCATATGCTGGATCTGCAAATTCTTCTCCAAAATCATAAAATATTTCTGAATCAGGCCCTCCTGGTTCTCCTGCAGGCATTTTATCTGGGGTTCCACTTCTGCTCCACCAGTTTTTCTTTGCGTCATAGTAAAAAATACGACCTCCTTGCATTCCTTTTTTATATCCATCCTCTTCAGACCCAATGTGTATGTCTTTTGCATCAATGCCCCGTGCTGCAAAGAGCTCTTTCCATACAGCCACAGACTCTTCATCTTTATCAATACCCTCACCTCCTGCATATACTGTTACGTAAATACGTTCTGGATCAAGCCCTAGCTCATCTACTAAAAAGGTAAAGAACCATGTGAGCTGTTCTTTTTTAAAATATTCTCCCAAAGACCAGTTTCCAAGCATCTCAAAAAATGTTGTGTGCCTATTGTCTCCCACTTCTTCAATATCATCTGCACGAAAACATTTTTGTGAGTTAACAAGTTTTGCCCCCTTTGGGTGTTCTTCACCAAGCAAGAATGGAATGAGTGGCTGCATTCCTGAGCCAGTAAAAAGAGTTGTTGCATCATTCTCTGGAATGACAGGTGCAGAAGAAATAACCGCATGTCCTTGCGCGGAAAAGAATTGTAGATATTTTTCTCGTACCTCGTTAACTTTCATATATTATTACAGTGGTAAAAGTTGTAACCCCCAAACCTCAAGGAAATACCCTAAGAGAATGAGTGCCAAACCAAAGAGCACAAAATTACGTTCTTTTTTATATTCAGAGACAACCAAAGAATCAATTTTCATCTCCCTACTAATTGCCCCATGTATTGCAAGTGCAGCAAGTATTACGGTTGCCTTTCCTACAACAGTAAACGTCATTCCCCAAAATATTAAAGTTTCTAACATGTCTTATAGATTACGTTATTTTATAGTTTTTTCAAAGAGCTCAATGTCTTTCTCAAGAGCATCCAACCCTTCTTTAAATACAGCGCCATCTTTAAATGAGAGCCCGATCTCTTCAAAGATTTCTTCTGCACTTGCACTTCCTCCTCTTGTAAGGAATATGTCAATCTTTTCTGCATATGATGGATCTTTTTTATATCGAGCAAAAAGTGCCTTACTTACCAGCTGTCCATATGCGTACGTGTACACATAGAAGAAATTCCTAAGATGACTCCAATATACATAGAAATATCCGTCATGATCAGAAACAGTCACCGCATCTCCAAGCTGTGCTCTCAAGTGCTTTGAAAGCATTTTTGACATATCTTTCTCTGAAACAAAACCTTCTTTTCTAACTGTTTTATGCAAGTCTTTTTCAAAATTATATGCTGTTATCTGCCTAAAAATTGTAGAAATGTCACCCTGTATTGAGTTATGCAAAAGAAGAAGTTGATCTTTTTTTGGAAGCTCCTTTGCAAGAGTATCCCTTATCACCTCCTCAAAAAATGTACTTGCAGTTTCTGCTACAGCTGCTGAATATCCTTCATACATCGGAGATTGCGTTTTGCTTCGCTCTGAATGAATAGCGTGTCCCATTTCATGGGCTAATGTCTCTAATGAACGAAGATTGTCTATATGATTAAGCATTATTACTGTTGGAAGACCAGTGTGGTGTGCACAAAATGCACCTCCACCCTTTCCTTTATTTGGATATACATCTATTTTCCCTTTGTCTAGAAAATCTTGAAATATATCTGCATACAATGGGTTTATTTCTCCAAAAGACTTTTTCACTAGTGCCGCACTTTTTTCAAAAGGAAACTCCGTGCTGAATTTTCCAATATCTATATTTTTATCTTCATACATGAGAGTCTCTCCCATGTACTTTGCTTTTGCAGCGTAAAACCTGTGAGAAAGTGAAAATGCTTTTGTTACTGTTTCTGCAAGACCATCAATAACTTCTTGCTTATTTTCATTCCCTCGAACAGTTGGTTCCTCAGGAGTTTTATACCCTCGGAGTTCTGCATTTATTTTATGATTTGAGACTATTGCATTCATTTCATGCGCAGACATTTCTCCCATGCCCTTGAAAGTCGAAATAATATTTTTCCAAAGCTCTCTGCGTTTCTCTTTTGGAAGTGTTGATATTTTTTCAATCGCTTCAGGCAAAGGAAGGTCGCCATCACTATATGACACCATCTTCTTTGATTGAATTGTAGAAACCATGTCTGCCCACTTACTACTAGAACCAGCGCTTTTAAGAGACATTATCTTCTCTTCTTTTTCTGAAAGAGTGAATTGTGCATTTTCAAAAAGTTGCTCTAAGAAGTATTTATAGTGTGCAAGTTCTGAACTTTTCAAGAATATTTCTTGCTGCTCTTTTGAAACAGCACCTAACTCCACATCAAAAAATAGGGTTTTATTCCCCGCTTTTGTATACCGTTCACTTAATTTTGCTTCTAAGGCTAGAGCTTCTGTATTTGCCGCATCTAAATCACGAACTAAAAGTAGATAGAACAAGGGTTTTATTAAACCTTTTTTTGCTTCTTCTTCTGTATAATCTAAAACTTTTTTCAATGATTTTGGGTCTGAAAGAAAAGTTTTATCTTTCGTGTACTTCTTTGCAAAAGATTCTTGCATTGACTCAAACTCCTTCACATCTTTTTCAATCTGTGGATCAGTAAGTGATTTATAATATAGTTTTTCTAGATCCCATTTAGTTTTCATACAAGTATTTCTTTTTCTTTTTTAAATGTCTCTTTATACAACTTAACAATAGGATTTCCTGCAAGTCGAGCTTCAACAATTTCACCTACCATCCCATGATACCAAATATACTTTTCTTCAAGCAAGCCTAGACTCTTAATAAAATCACGTCCTTGCTCGTTAAATATATTCTGCTTAGATTGCATATTGTGAATTTTATCTGCAGCAGCAATAAGGAGGGCATCAAGTGATCCTGTGTTTAGTTTTTCAAGATATATATCTTTTCGTTCTTTCCAAGGTACATCACCCTTTGGCTCACTTATATTTTCAACTAACGTTGTTATTTTTTCCCCAAAAAGCTCTGTAAGTTTTTCATGAGTCATTTCTGTATCCTCAATGGTGTCATGCAAGAGTGCCGCAATAACAACATCTTCATCATCAGTGTAGTTAGACACAAGTACTGCAACAGAAAATGGGTGTGACACATACGGAAGATCATCATGTTCTGCACGGAACTGCCCATTGTGATACTGGCTAGCAATCCGTATTGCATTTTCTAATCGTTTTGTATATTTCATATAAATTGTTTTAGTATTTGAAAATCTTCTTGTAAAACAGTTTTGAGTTTTTGATTGTATATAGATGCAGCAGGATGATACAGTGCAACAATTTTTACCTCTCTGTTATTTATTGTTGCCACATGTACTGAACCGTGTAAATTTGAAATTTCTTTTATATCCGTCTGTACTCCGTACCGTTCAAATAAGTATTTCATAGAAAATCTGCCTAATGTCACTATTACATGTGGCGCAATTATTTCTATTTGCTTATCAAGATACGGAGCATACCACGCAATTTCTCCTTCTGTTGGATCTCTATTTTTTTGAGGTCTATCTTTTAGAATGTTAGTTATATATACACTTTCTCTATCTAAAGAAATGCTTTCAAGTAGTTCGTCTAAAATATTGCCAGTCCTCCCGCAAAATGGCTTTCCTGAAAGTGCCTCATTTTTTCCTGGGGCTTCTCCAACAATCATTATATGAGCGTTGCAATCTCCTGCCCCAACAACAGGCATATAGTTATTCTTTATACGATATTTATATAAAGGTGCACCTTTTGCATTAATAAGCTCTTTTTGCATCTTTTTCATTTTCTTCTCTGCAAGAGTCATGAACAAATTATAACAAAATCCCCCATAAGCAATGACGGAGTGTATCAAATAGCACCTTCTTTCTGTAATAACTTTCTTTTCTCTTCTTCTCCACCCCTATTGTATCCACCCAAAGAACCATTTGCTTGTATTACCCTGTGACACGGTACTGATTTATCATGATTGTTCTTCATGATACTCCCTACCGCACGAGCCGCTCCAGGAGACTCTGCAACAGCAGCAACCTGACCATACGAGAGAGTTTCTCCTTTTGGAATGCTCCTCACTACAGAGCGCACTCGTTCTGTAAAATTACTTTTTAATCTTTCCATCTTTATGTTTTTGTAACAACAACTTCCCTGCAGCTGATCTGTACGGACAAAATTCACATAACTCTCCTGACTGCGGTACTTCATCACTCTCTAATGTCTCTTTAATCGCCATGAGACGTTCATCAATCCAATCTGTGTTTCCTTCGTATGGAATAATATCTACATCAAACTCAAGTTTTGCATCAAATTCTTTTTTACTTTTATCTCCATTTACGTACACAAAATATCCTGTATCTGAAACTTTGAATCCATTTTGTTTTAATAGCCACTGATATACATCCATTTGTCGTTTGTACTGTCCGCCCCAACGTCCTTCAAGTGTCGGCTTCTCGTCTTTTGAAGTTGCTTTATAATCAACAACAATAAGTTCTCCTTTTTTATTCACCCAGATATCATCAACGGCTCCAAATATCTCATATCCGGTCCCTTCGTGAGTATGTGTAATACCAGTGAAGTTCTCTCGCCATGTTTCTAGGTCTTTATGTTGGAATGGAATTGCATCAATACCAAACTTCTCCATGAGAGGGTGTGGTTCTTTTTTCTCTCGATATATATCAAACTCTTTCTTCATCAACGTATCTACCGCAAGGTTGAGTGTAAAGCTTGCCATTCGTGGTCGAGCGATACCAAACCTTTGGTCAATATAAAAACATCTTGGACATTCACCAAAAAAGTCTATCTTCGTCCTACTAACCCTGTGCTGCTTTTTTTGCCCAGGAGTGTAGTTCCAATTTTTATTTCGAATTTTATATCCCATACTATTTCTGCTCTATAGTACCTAGTCCTTCCGCTTCTTGCAAAACTTCTTTGATGTGAACTTTTGAAAGACCCAGAGATAATATTGCTTCTTTATTTTTTTTTAAATCTTCACAAAGAATAATACCCCTTGCTATAAGAGAGCGTTTTTGTGATCCAGAGAGTGTGGTAAGTGCTGTAATTGGAAATATTTTATGCTTTGTAATAAGTTCTAACAAAGACCCTCCTTCAGGGTGCCTCCACCCAATCATGTTTAGACCAACACACTCTGCATACTCAATTGCATTTTTTGTAAACTTTGTGTTTGTAAGGAGTAAGGGTGTATTTACCGGACAATGTGAACGTTCTTCAATATGTCGTGCAAAAATATCATCCATACGAGCACGTACATACAGGGCTGTTTTTACATTTGTTTTAAACCCAATGCTGTTATGGAACTTTACTTCTATCGCTACACATTCCTTGTCATTTTTAGCCACAACATCAAGCTCATGACTTACGCACTTTCCAGGAACTATTTGACGAAGTTTTACTTTGTATCCCATTTTCTTAAATAGAGCACCTACAAAATCTTCAAAAGGAAACCCTGTTGGACCTAAATCAAACAAAGCTCTTCTTAATGAGTACCGTGCGGCAGTTGGTCTATTCTTTTTTCGCAACTCTCTAAAAGCTGTTTTGTAGATTTGTGATGTGGTAACCCCAGAGACAGACACTTCAATCACCTCGCTTGCAATTTTTTGTGCAACTTCTTTCTCTGCTCCCGAATTTACTAAAGATCGTATAAGTTTCTCTTCACGAAATATTTCGCTTGTTCCATCTGCTTTTGTTACGTAAAAGTTTTGCATTATGATTCATCAAAAGGAAGTACTGGCACAGAAATACTTTCGCCATCAATAGTAAGTGAAAAACTTGCTGCTTCATCTACTTCAACATCAATAGAAAATGATCTTTGATCAAGAACTTGGATGCAAATTCCCCCAGTATCTATAATGAAAAGATCCATAAATACTTGTTCAGGAAAACTTTCTGCAATACGAATATTCTCATTGAGTTCATGACATGGAGTTGGAAGGGTTATTTCTCCTGAAATGGTATGAACGCCATCATCATATTTATGACTAATGACAAACTCTTCTTCTGTCTGAACCAAAGCAGTGTTGTCTGCCAGATCTACAGCTTGATCATTTTGCGCAGATGGCCAAAATAAATACCCCAATAGAATAATTGCGGCAATTATTATAATACCTGTTATTGCTCGTGCATACATAGTACTTAGTATACGACAGTTCCTCCTCCCAAACATTCTTCTCCACGATAAAACACTAAGGATTGTCCTTCTGCAGGTATTTCTGGAAGAGTATCTTCGAATTCCACAACGCCTTCGGGAGAAATACTTTTAACAGCAACTTCTGGACCGTGGTATCTATACTGCGCAGTGATGTCTCCCACAGGAAATACATGCGTCCATGTCATGTTGTTTATACGTATAGAATGAGGAGCAAGTTTCTTTTGAAGTTTTTTTGGTCCAACAGTAATAGTGTTTTTCTCTATGTCTTTTGCAAGAACATATAGAGGCTCATTAATCTTACGCGTTATATCAAAACCATGCCGCTGTCCTAATGTATAGATAATAGACCCTTGGTGCCTTCCTATAACCTCTCCTTCTATATTTAGAACATCTCCCTTAGAAACATTGATGTTCGCACTTAAAAATTCCTCCATATCGACATGCCCTATAAAACAAAGTCCTTGGCTATCTGGTTTTTTTGCAACAGGAAGCTTAAAAGCTCGAGCTTTCTTTCGAGTTTCTGCCTTTTTTGCAACACTTCCTATTGGAAAAATAATACGTGACAATTCTTTTTGAGTAAGTGTATACAGGAAATAGCTCTGGTCTTTTTTGGGATCAGCACCGCGTAGCAATCGGTATATACCACCAACTTCTTTTATTTGTGCATAATGCCCTGTGGCAACTTTATCTGCACCTCTCCCTATTGCCCAATCTAAAAACGCACCGAACTTTATGTCTCTATTGCAAAGCACGTCTGGATTTGGAGTTCTTCCAGCTTTGTATTCGTCAATAAGATAATTTATAACTGATTCTTTATAGTTTTTACTGAGATCAAGCGTTGTAAATGGCACACCAACATGTGCAGCAACATGAAGCGCATCTTGTCTATCTTCTTTCCATGTACAAGGAATATTTTCTGGATACCAACCCTTTAAAAAAACACCAACCACATCATGGCCTTTTTTGTGTAATTCTGCTGCCGTTACAGAGGAATCTACCCCTCCGCTCATCCCCACAAATACTTTCATATCGTGAAAATAGCATTTGTGGACCCATTAGTCGAGATACAAACTTCTGTTCCTCCTGTGCCCATCAAACGTCTCTGCATAATGCATTACTCCATCACGACCAGTGAGGTAAAAGAAATAATTGGTTTCCGCAGGATCTGCTGCAGCTCGAAGTGAATCAATTCCTGGATTGCTTATTGGTCCTGGAGGAAGTCCTCTATTTTTATATGTATTGTATGGAGAATCGATTTCTAAATCTTCTAATGAAGGATGGTATGTGCTTCTTCCAAAAATGTACCCAAACACGGCATCTACTTGCAGTGCCATACCAATTTCAATACGATTCCACAGTACTCCTGAAACTTCTCGTTTTGTTTCAAACTGACGCGCTTCTCGCTCAAGGATTGAAGCCATGATAACAATGTCAGAAAGAGGTGCATCAAAATTAAGTTCTTCTCTAAGAGTTTTTATTTGTTGTTCAAACTCATTATGCATAGTATTTATAATAGTTTGCGCGGATGCATTAGGGAGGAAACTATACGTATTTGGGAAAAGATACCCCTCTAGACCCTTTGCCTCTTTCTTAAACTCTTCAGAGGAAATGTGTGGGAAAGCTATCGCAACACTCTCTGCCATCTCTCGTATAGTGAGTCCTTCTGAAAAAGTAATACTTAATGGCTCAACACCATGCACTCCTTTTGCAACACGATACGCAACAATAAGTGGTCCAACTTTATTTGAAAAGAAATAATCACCAGCCTTTACTTTGTTTGCATTAAAAAATACTCGGGTAAGGTTTGTGTATAGTTTTTTTGACTCAATAACATCTGCCTCATATAGTAATTGTGCGATTTCTCCTGTGGAAACACCCTGAGGGATAGTGATGGTTTCCCCTACTGGAAAATATTTTGGTGCATCAAATATTACCCCCCAAAGCAAAACTAAAAACGTTACCGCTAAAAGTCCGGCCATTATATACACGCGCCGAATACGAAGTAATACTGAAAATATGTTTTGTATCATGTTGGAAGATTTGAAGGTGGTTCTCCTGTTGAAGATTGGATTCGTGCCAATGATGAAACTTCAACAATTTTTGATGGAATTCTAAATATTGTTGCAATCTCTTCAACAGAAAGTACAAATGTGTGATCTACATCTGGAGCACGGAAAAATCCTCTTCGCTTATATCTTTCAAGAAGCTTTTTACGTGTAATATTTTTCATTCGCGCACTCTCCCATGGGTAATCATTATATTGAATCATTCCACCCTTTGGTTTAAACCCATTTAAACTTTCAGAGCTAAACTGTTTATATATAGCTATAAGTCCAGGAATCATAGCTCCTACAAACTTATCTTCTTCTGCAATATACAGACCTCGAATACCTACATCGTAGGCAAACTTACCAGTATTCCTATCTACCGCTTCAATAGCACGCTTTTGATCTTCAGTGAGAGGCGCTG
The DNA here is from genome assembly GCA_002400985.2 of Candidatus Wolfebacteria bacterium. Taxonomy (GTDB): domain Bacteria; phylum Patescibacteriota; class Minisyncoccia; order Phycocordibacterales; family Phycocordibacteraceae; genus Minusculum. Next base: position 154,196 of record NVRX02000006.1, on the reverse strand, counting down.
GAGGACCTTCATCTTCTTTTGATTCTGCACGAGCCTCTTTACGTATCTTCTTAATCTCTGCCTCCCCCTCATCTCTCCAATCTTTTGTAGAAACCTGCATAACTAATTGTAGCCATACCTGCTGACCTTTTCCAACCGACCCAAGATACTCAAGCATGTTTGCAAAGGGGTCTACTTTAAACTCTTCTTTTGGATCTCTGTCGAGACCATAATCAATATAGGTCTTTATGGGATATACATCATCTTTTGTAAGAGCATACTGCATTCCCCATACTGTGTATTTATTTAAATCAACTGGAAACCTAAGTGCATAATCATCTACCTCAACAATCTGAATCTCTGGAAACTGCCCATAAAAACTTGTCTCGATTGCATTTTGCATTCCCTTCCTTCCCCATACAAAAAATCTAATCTGTCCTTCAAAAGAAACAAGCTCAAGAGAGTATGAGGGTCTAAATTTTCCAAGGATACGGAAATCCCAGAAATTAGATTCCCCTGCTTTTCTGTGCATTCCTGAAAGTACCGCCTCCATTGCAAGTGGTGACTTCTGTATTTCTCTAGGAATCTTAAGTTCAAAAAGTGTTGTCTCTTGTCCTTCCCACCACTGTGCTTGTCTAAATTTAATCCAAATATCCCACGTAATTATTGCGAGAAGAGGCGGAGCCCATAAAGGCCATAAGTGTCCCGCAATAAGGATCCCTTTATACGTTATGCCTGGGGCAACTGACCAGGCAATAAAAATAAGCGCAAACACAATAAGTGGCGCAGCGTAGTATGGAATCGAAATACCGGCGATAACAACTACAGGTTCTCTTGCTGTACTAAAAACACCCACGATGGCTTTATGATAGCATTACGTGGGTGTTTTTATGGTGTGTATTTCTTATACTAGTGAATACCTTCCGTCTGATTCTCGTTTAAAGATTTTCCTATCATTTAGATTTACTAAAATAGTATTATCTTTTACGTATCGCTCTTTCTTTACTCGATCAATAATCTCTTCTCGAGTAAGTGGACCTTCTCGTTCAATAAGTTCTTTTAGTACATCTCGAACAACTCCTGTTTTATATCCCCACTCTTTAAGTGCGTAGAGACCTCGTCCCACGAGAACAAACCGAGAGTCTTTAATGAGTTCGTTATGACATGTCGCGACATGTGCTTGCCTATCAAATAGATCAGAAATTGCTGTTGCTACTTCACTAAAGTGCATAGGTGAACCATGTCGTTTCATTGCAAGATATGCAAAGTCTCGTATTCCTTTCGCCCTAATAGCAGAAGAACTTATTCGTCCCCACTCTCCTAGAGGGTTCTTGTCCAAGTTTTTAAACATTGAAAGCCAACGCTTCAATACTTCTTCATTTTTATACTCTTCATTTAAATCTTGTAGGTTTTCTAGGAATCGATCGATTAGATCAGACTCACTTAAAATCTCATCACCTGGAATGGCCTTGTATAGACTTTGCAGTGCTTCCTCTATAGAAGAGGCAACGCTAGGATCTACATTCCACCTTGCTTTGAAATCTGAAGTTTCTTTTGCTTGTACAAAAAACTCACCTAGTATAAGGAGGAAGTGCGCATGATTTTGAATACTTGCTGTTGATCCAATAGCATCAAGCAAATCATTCTCTGCAACAATAGAACCCATGTCCTTAATAACCCCTTGGAGTTCAAGAAATACAACTTCTTCTGTTTTCATCTGATCAGACTTTCGAATAGCATCCAGACTGTGATTTTCAATCTGTCGAACACGCTCACGTGTGATGCCGTACTCCTGTCCAATAGACTCAAGCGTAGATTGCTTTGTTGTTTTACCCAAACCAAAACGAAGCGTCAAAACTTCTTTTGATCGCTCAGGTAATACAGACAGAAGGCGCCGAACAACCTTTTTAGGGTCGTGGGCAAGTTGTATCTTGCTTTTCATATGAATCTATTTGTACAGGATATTTGACAAAAAGTCAAGTAGTTAGGATGTTGATAATTCTTCCAGGCACAAAAATAACCTTTTTAATCTTATTTTCTCCAATATGTGCAGATATTCGTTCGTTTTCTTTAATAATATCGAGTGCTTCTTGCTCTGTAATATCTTGAGAAACCTCAATGGTTCCGCGGCTTTTACCGTTTATTTGCACCGCAAGCATTATTGTTGCTGCCTCCAATACTTTAGTATCAAAATCAGGCCATGCTTCAGTGTGAATAAACCCTGTGTTCCCTATCTTCTCCCAAAGCTCCTGGGTAATATGTGGAGCAAATGGTGCCAAAAGAAGCAATATCGTCTCATATACGTCTTTTGAGATAATGTCTTTTTTCTCTAATATATTGAGTAAACTCATGAGAGCGGCAAGAGATGTATGAAATTTAGATTCTGGTAAATCTCGCGACACTTTCTCAATAGTTTTATGTAATTGCAAAGTAACTTCATCATCTTCCATGTTTCCAATTTTTTTAGAAAGAGTATATATTCGGTCAAGAAATCTTCGGATGCCAGTAATTGAATCTGGATTCCACGGATAAAATCCAGGTTCATTGTATGGTCCAATAAATGCCAAATAACACTTCACCGTATCTGCTCCATATTTTTCTACAAGATCATCTGGATTAATTACATTCCCTTCGCGCTTACTCATTTTATTTCCATCTGGACCAAGAATAAGACCTCTATTTGTTCGAATGGTAAATGGTTCCTCATGGGGAACTACTTTCATATCAAATAGTGCCTTGTTAATAAATCGCGAGTATAGAACATGCAATGTTGTGTGTTCACTTCCTCCTGAATATTTATTAACCGGCATCCACTTTTTTAGAAGTTTTGCATCTGCAAAGGCTTTTTTGTTCTTTGGATCAATGTACCTGTAGAAATACCAAGATGAGTCCATGAAGGTATCTAATGTCTCTACTTCAGGTGTCCAACCTTCTCCAAAAATCTTTTCTGTTCGTTCTTTTAGTTCCTTGCTTCGTGCAAGAGGTGATTCTCCTGTGGGGGTAAAGTCTACATCTGTAGGTAAAATCCATGGCAAATGCTTTTCTGGAACTTTGTGTGCCTTCCCTTCCGGATCATACACAATAGGTATAGGACAACCCCAATATCTTTGACGTCCAATAGACCAGTCTCGAAGACGGTATGTTGTTTTCATTTCTCCTCCTGCTGCTTTTGCAATACTCTCTCGTGCGTTGTGCGTAGTCTCATTATTAAAATCTCCAGAGTTCATAAGCGCCCCTTCTCCAGAGTATGGAACTTCTTCCTCTTTCTTTGTATCTATAACAGAAATAATTTCAAGATCGTACGCTACCGCAAATGCGTGATCTCTCTCATCGTGTGCTGGGACACCCATAACAACGCCTGTTCCATAGTTTCCAAGGACATAATCTGCAACGTACACAGGGAGTTCTTTCTTTGTAATAGGGTGTATTGCAACAAGAGGAGTTTTTATTCCTGTCTTTTCTTTATTAACCTCTCTTTCTCGCGCATTCTTACCCATGGCTGTTGCTGCGTATGTTGCAACATCATCTCCAAGCTTCCACCCATCATTTATAAGATCTTTTGCTCGCTCTGGTGCAATAGTAATAAATGTAACTCCCATAAGAGTATCTGCGCGTGTAGTAAACACATGAGTAAACCAGTTTTTGTCACCGTGAGAAAGTGTAAATGGTATTTCTGCACCATTAGATCTTCCTATCCAATTCTTTTGTGCGTCTTTAATTTCATCTGGCCAATCAAGATCATCTAAGTCATCTATAAGCCTGTCTGCATACTTCGTAATCTTAAAGAACCACTGATTCATGAGTTTTTGTTCAACCACCGCACCTGAACGCTCTGCAGTACCATCAGACTGTACCTGCTCGTTTGCAAGCACTGTTTTATCTACCGGATCCCAATTAACTGTAGCCTCCTTTTTGTACGCCAAACCTTCTTCAAAAAGCTTTGTGAATATCCATTGTGTCCACTTATAGTATTCAGGGTCTGCTGTTACCACCTCTTTATCCCAGTCAAATGAATTTCCCATTAATTTGAACTGTTCTCTCATTCGTTCAATATTTTTAAAGGTCCATTCTTTGGGATCAAGACCATGTTTTATCGCTGCATTTTCTGCAGGCAAACCAAATGCATCGAAACCAATTGGAAAGAGCACACTCTTACCTTTCATTCGCAGGTATCGCGCATATATGTCAGGAACTGCAAAGGCAAACCAGTGACCAATGTGTAAGTCTCCAGAAGGATACGGGAATTCAACAAGGAGGTATTCTTTGTTCTTTGCTTTTTTTGTATCTACAGCAAAAAGCTTGGCATCATCCCAAGCTTTTTGCCATTTCTGTTCAATGTCTTTGTGGTTGTAACCTTCCATTAGTCTTTAAACTTTCGATATGCAATAACAAGCACTAATATAAGTGCCACTCCAACTGCAATAATCTGAACAAGTCTATCAAGATCTCCAAGCCATCTCATTGATGATGTGATAAGCAACACTACTCCTCCATATGACAATCCTGCTGCAACAATACTTGATCCTTTCAAAAACATCCCTGCAATAAGAGCTGCTGCTGCAATTCCTAAGAGAATAAGGAATGCTGTTTGTGCATAGTCTGTTTGTGCATCGTTATACAATGCCGAACATTCTTTGTACAAATCACAATACCCTGTTATTTCACTATCAGGTCGTGCAAATTGATCATTTTCCCACACGCCTCCATTACCAATACAAGACTCCTCTGTATTAATCACTTTTTGAGAAATACTTCTGTCTCCACAAAAAGTCTTATACTCTGGTTCTGGAAATGCGTATGACACACTTATGAATGAAAATACGTTCAAAAGCACTACTATTCCTATTAGTACTGCCCAACGTACAAATTTTGGTGGTTGTTCCATATGCTCTCTATAGTATCTCTGTATGTATAAAAAGAAAAGGTCACCTTCTGCGTACTGCAGTTGGTGACCTCATAAGTTGCTGTGTAATTTTATCAAGAATGCAAGAAAACCATTACATCTCCATCTTTTACCACGTATTCCTTCCCTTCTGTGCGAACCTTCCCTAGATCACGAGCTTTTGCATAGCTTCCTGCTTCCAATAGTTCCGATGTACCAATAACTTCAGCCCGAATAAACTTATCCTTAAAGTCATTGTGTATAGCTGCCCCTGCGATTGGTGCAGTACTTCCAGACTTTATAGTCCACGCTCGAGTCTCTTTTTCTCCAGTAGTAAAAAAGGTAATAAGACCAAGAATCTCATAGCTTTTTTTAATAAGATCAATAAGACCTCCACCCTGTGCGCCAAGCTCTTGCCTGAATGAATCTTTATCTTCATCTGCAACATCATTTAAATCACGCTCAGTCTGTGCATCCATAAGCACGTACTGTCCGCCTTGTTCTTGTATATAATCAAACGCTTTCTCTGCCCTCCCATCATTAAGCTCTTGCAGGTTATGTCCTCCTGTCTTTATGTTTAGGGCATACAGCATTGGCTTTGCAGTAAGGAGTGCTGCTTGTTTTACAAATACAAGCTCTTCTTCTGTGAAAGAAAGGCTTCGAACAGGTTTGCTTTCCCGAAGACTGTGTAAAACCTTTGTCATTACCTCTTGTTCTGCAACAGCATCTTTATCATTCTTTTTTACATCACGCTCTAATTTAGACATGCGAGCGTTAACTCGTTCAAGATCTGAAAGCATTAATTCAAGATTAATAACTTCCATATCTTTAACGGGGTCTATTTCTCCAGACACATGGATAACATCAATGTCATCAAAGAAACGCACAGTATGTAGTATTGCGTCTACTTCACGAATATTAGACAAAAACTTATTTCCAAGACCTTCTCCTTCAGATGCTCCTTTTACGAGTCCGGCAATATCAACAAACTCCACAATTGCAGGAACTTCCTTTTCTGTGTTTGAAAACTTAGAAAGGTTGTTCAAACGAGTATCTGGCACAGGAACAACACCTACTGACGGGTCGATAGTACAAAATGGATAGTTTTCTACTGCAACATTATGTTTTGTGAGTGCACAAAAAAGCGTAGACTTTCCTACGTTTGGCAATCCAACGATACCTATCTGAAGTGACATATATGAGAGTTGTACTCTATCCTTGCAGTTCTTGCAATTCTTTTTGGTACTTTTTCATTACTTCTATACTTGCTTTCATTTGATCTTCTCCTCCTTTCTTTACTCGTTGGTTAATTTCTTCACCAATTTTCTTAAATAAATCTGGATTCTTTTGAACCATTTCAATCATTTTGTCCTGCTGCTCTTTTGGAACATCTTTCATTTGATGTTGCATGATCTTTTTTGTAAAAAAGTTTTTTAACATGACCTGGAGTATACCACGCAGATAAAGGCTTAAATTGTTGACCCTGACTATTATTTGTTGTACTATTTGCAGATTAATTCCTAGGGTAAGATACATGAAATACATAAAGAAAGCCGGCTCATTTATTGGGTCACTGATCTCAAAGTTTAAAAGTGCCAGACGTCGAACGAAACTTATTATCCTAGCAGTAGGAACTTTTATTCTTATTGCTATAACGGTAAGTATTTTTATTCCCAATAAGAACACAAATGGCGAAACTGCTGATTCTACTCCTACAGTGGAGCTACGTTCAGCGAGAGAGATTGCATCTACTGTTGATCCTCTTCCACTCGTTGGAACGGTACGTTCAGCAACTGAAGCGACAATACTCACTGAGGCAAGCGGACGAGTTGTTGGCGTATATAGGTCACTTGGACAATATGTATCTCGAGGTTCTATTATTGCAGAAATTGAAAGTTCATCAGAACGAGCACAAGTACTTCAAGCTGAAGCAAATCTAGCTCGAGCACTTGAATCTTCAGAAGACCAACAAATTGAATCTGCTGCTACAGGACTACAGACTGCAAAGGAAAGTTCTCTTACCTCTCTTCTTTCAGCATATGCATCTACACAGAGCGCTATTCAGCAGGAAGCTGATCAAACATTTACAAATCCAAACACAAGTGCTGCTAAGTATGTGCTTCTCACAAGTGACAGCGCACTTGAGAATAAAATTGAAGGAGAAAGGCTTGGTATTCAAGTAATCCTTTCACGACAGCAAGCTTCGGGAGCAATTCTAAGCACAGAAAGTAATCTTGATGCCGAACTTAGTTTGGCACTTAGCGAATTAAAAGAAGTTCGCTCATATCTAGATCTTGTTGTTGATTCTCTTACCAAGGCAATCCCAGACAGCAACTATAGCCTAGGAGATATATCTGGATTCAAAACAAGCATAAGTGCTGCACGAACGAGCGTAACCGCGTCTATTAACGCACTTGCTGCAAGTGTTGAGATTCTTGCAACAAAGCGTGCCGCGAATGAAGTTGCAGAAAACAATCTTGAAAACAGTATCACTGGAGAAAAGCGACAGAATGTACTTTCAGCTGAAGCATCTCTTGCCTCAGCCAGGGCTATTCTAGAGAAAAAAATCATACGAGCTCCATTTTCTGGAACGCTCAATGCTCTAAATATAGATCTTGGACAATTTGTCAGCGCATTTCAACCCGCAGCAACTGTTGCAAACAATAACCTCCTTGAAATCCGTGCATATGTAACAGAGCGTGACAAAGAATTTGTTATCCCAGGACTTGAAGTAACTTCAGCTAGTGGGATTACTGGAGTTATTACTCAAGTTGCACCAGCTCTCGATCCTGTAACAAAGCGTATAGAGGTACGTATCTCACTTAATGAATCAGAAAAAATTATAAACGGTCAGTCTATTCGACTTCTTATTGAACGAACAAATGAGAATGTTGAAATTACAACACCTATTGTTCCCCTTACTGCTATTTCCTTTATTGGAAATGATCCCCACGTTCTTACCGTAGACCAAGAAGGCCTTCTTATTGCTCTCCCTGTAGTGCTTGGTGTAATCCTTGGAGATCAAATAGAGATTGAAGGAATCGATCTTGATACCAAAGTTGTGGTAGATGCTCGAGGATTTCTTGTTGGAGATAGCGTAGACGTACAATAATATGTTTCATTTCTGGAATTTCTTTCTAAGTAAACGTTCATTTAGCTATCTGCTGATGACAGCGCTTCTNCTTTTTGGATTGGCGTCTATTATTTTGATTCCCAAAGAATCATCNCCTGAGGTAATNATNCCTATTGGTGTAGTNNTATCAGGACTTCCTAATGCAAGNGCAGAAGATGTTGAAACACTTATCACAAACAAGATTGAGCANGAGCTAAAATCTTCTCTTGAAGGNGTGAAGCAAATTACCTCAACAACACGAGAAGGTAGNGTTGCTGTTATTGTTGAGTTTGAAGCAAGTGCTGATCTCGAAACTTCATTACGGAAGCTNCGAGATGCAGCAGATGCTGTACGGAGNGAGCTTCCTGAAGACGCCTTTGANCCTGTNGTCTCTGAGGTAAACCTTGCAGACCAGCCGATACTTACNATCGCTATNCTTGGNTCAATTCCTATTGAGGAGCTCACGCGTATCGCAAACTATGTTGAAGAAGANCTTGAAGGAGTNTCTGGAGTTTCTAAAGTTGAAACNGGNGGAGTNCGTAAAAAAGANGTGCANGTTATTGTNTCTCAAGANGCNCTNAAGACATATGGTATTGGTATTTCTGACGTAACAAATGGATTGCGCCAAGCAAACATTTCAGTTCCTGTTGGAGATATTTCNATTGGAAATGCAAANTANGCNATTAAATTTGAAGGAGACATTGAATCTCCTGAAGATGTGGCTGGACTTGCGATTCTCTCAGTTGGAGGANAGCCAGTATATGTACGAGATATTGCAGANGTNCGTGTTGGNCTTGAGAAGACACGNTCACTCTCTCGTGTATCTATCGGAGGATCACAACCTCAAAATGCACTTTCATTNTTTGTATATAAACNAAGTGGTGGAGACATCACNAGTATTGCAAGTGCAGTACGAGCCAAGGTTGCANAACTTGANGAAACAAAAGANCTTNCAGGNCTTGANACACTTATCACATATGANAGNGGAAAACTTGTNGAGGAAGATCTTATAAACCTTACCCGTACTGGATTCCAAACTATTTCTCTTGTAACCATCATTCTTCTNCTTGCTATTGGATGGAGAGAAGCNCTTATTGCAGGTCTTGCAATTCCACTTTCATTTTTTATTGGNTTNATTGGACTGTANGCTTCTGGAAACACNCTTAACTTTGTTTCTNTNTTCTCNCTCATCCTTGCTGTTGGAATNCTTGTTGANTCCGCCATTGTGGTTGTAGAAGGAATNAATGGACGAATGAANGAGTGGCACGGAAAACTTCAAAGTGCTCGNGAAGCNCTTAGAGAGTACAGCTANCCTATTACNGCTGGAACACTNACTACNATTGCAGTNTTTGCACCACTATTNCTTGTATCAGGAGTAACAGGACAATTTATTGCNTCTATTCCGTTTACCATCATCTTTGTNCTTGCTGCCTCACTATTTGTNGCACTNGGATTTATTCCNCTTATTGCNTCAACCTTCCTAAAGCGACGAACAACTACAAAATTTGCAAGGTTGCAGGAAGAAAAAACTCAGGAGGTACGAAATTGGTACACACNAAATGTACAAAAGATTCTTGGAAANAANAAGCGAGAAAATATTTTCATCTGGAGCATTATTGCACTGTTCATTCTTTCATTCACCCTGCCTGCGTTTGGGCTTGTGCGCGTTACCTTCTTTGACCAAGGAGATGTAGATAATCTCTTTGTAGATATTGANCTTCCNCAAGGAACAACACTTGCACGAAGCAACCTTGAAGCACAAAANGTNGAAGNTATNTTGCTTCAGGATGCNCGTATCAAAGANTTCACCACAGGAGTTGGGCAAGCAAGTCCATTTAATGGAAATGGTACCTCAGACTCAAAGTTTGCAAACATGCAANTAACACTTNNTGATGACCGAAAAGANACAAGNACAGAGATNCTTGAAGATATTCGANCATCTCTTGCCCACATCACCACATCAAGTATTCGTGTTGATGAACCAAGTGANGGACCTCCNACAGGAGATGCAATCTCTCTAGAACTTTCAGGTTCAAATCCTGAGGATCTTCTTGCNGCAGGAGCTACNGTNCGGCANTTCCTTGANGGAATTCCAGGCACTACAAATGTACTTACAAGCGCACGAGACAATGTTGCGCAGTTTGTACTTACTATTGATAGAGCAAAGACTATTGAGCTTGGTCTTTCACCTTTGCAGGTAGCTGATGTACTCAGGACTTCTATCTCTGGAGTTGATGCCACATCAATCCCACAAAGTAATGAGGATATTGATGTTGTTGTAAAAACAAACCTTGCCTCAGAGTATACAGATCCACATGAGACAAACAGAGCGACACTTGATGACATTCGACAACTAACANTACAAGGACCAAATGGACCTGTACTTCTTGGATCACTTGTTACTGAAAGCTATCAAGTAAGTAATGCAGTGATTAGACACAAAGATGGAAAACGTATCCTTACGGTATCTGCAGGACTTGCCGCAGATGGAAACACATATCAAATACTTGGAGAAATAGCTGATGGCCGTGCTGATCTCAACCTCCCTGCTGGAGTTACATTAAATATTGCAGGAGAAAGTGATGAGTCAAATCAAGCGTTTATTGAAATGCTCCTTTCTCTTATTGTTGGACTTATAGTTATGCTTGCAATCCTTGTTCTGCAATTCAACTCATTCCGATATGCACTATACGTGCTTTCAATTGTTCCATTCTCACTCATTGGAATCTTCTTTGGACTCATGGTGTCCGGACAAGCTCTATCCTTCCCTTCTATTATGGGATTCATTGCACTTACTGGAATCGTTGTAAATAACTCAATTATTCTTATTGATGTTATGAACAACCTTCGTAGGAAGAATCCTGAGATGAGCATTGATGAGGTGGTGCTTCAGGGAGCAACAGCACGACTGCGACCAATTCTTCTTACCACTATTACAACAGTAGTTGGAATTACACCGCTTATCTTTGCCTCAGCACTATGGGCACCTCTTGCATGGGCAATTATGTTTGGGCTTACCTTCTCGGTAGTTCTTACTCTTATTCTTATACCTGTTATCTACAGGCGTTGGCCAGGAATGCTTCCTGAAGAAAAAGAAGCGAGGCGTCTTGCAGAGGAACAAGTGGTGCAGCATTAATAAAAATAAAAATCGTGCACATGCACGATTTTTATTTTGAAACACTAACAATTAAAGAATTCTAACGTTGTCTCCTATAGTTAGAATAAACACTTGACAATATACATTTAATATGTTAGATTGCTCTTAGTGCTTGAGGAGGTTTCAAACTTAGCACTGTTGGACTGCGAATATTTTAAGTGAACAGCAACTGTCCCTGCAGAATGCATACAATGAAATTGAGGTTGAGGTAGGATTAATTCAGGGTATCGCTGAACTAAACTCCCCTTGTCCAAATTGATTCGCGGTAATAGCGATGATGAAAAATGATACAGCCGTGGTTAAGCAAGAAAATTACGTTGCCCCACATGAGTGTAAATAACCAAAGTTGTTAAGATATCGGCAACATATCTTAGCGACTACCCCTGAGCACAGACCTGTTGGTTTGTGCTCATTTTATTTATAGAATAAGCGTCACCTGATTATTTGAAATCTCAATAACCCCCGCATGTCCTAAAACAATTTCATGTTGTTGCTCTTTTGCATCACGTACAATAGCAGTACAAGGCACCACAGGAGCCACATACGGCTCATGGTGTGCCAATACTGTTATTTCCCCATCAGAGCACATAAGAGTAAGAGAATGAGCCTCTCCGTCATACAGAGACTCTCCTACCTTAGAAATTGTTAAATGGAAAGATTTCATATTACTTTACGTCATCAATTGAACCTTTCATGTAGAAAGCCTGCTCATCTTTATCATCATGCTTCCCTTCGATAATTTCTTTGAAGCCACGAACAGTATCTTCTCGAGACACGTATGACCCTGCAGACCCCGTAAATACTTCCGCAACATGGAATGGCTGAGAAAGAAACTTTTGTAGTTTTCGAGCACGACTTACAACAAGTCGATCTTCGTCTGAAAGCTCTTCAATTCCAAGAATCGCAATAATATCTTGGAGGTCCTTATATCGTTGCAGTACCTGCTTTACCTGATTTGCAACTTCATAGTGCTCTTGTCCCACAACATCTGGATCAAGTGCAGCCGAGCTAGACTCAAGAGGATCAATAGCTGGGTAGATTCCTAGAGCCGCAAGCTGGCGACTAAGTACCACTGTTCCATCTAGGTGAGCAAAGGTTGTTGCTGGAGCTGGATCAGTAAGGTCATCGGCTGGTACGTACACAGCCTGTACTGATGTAATAGAGCCTTTATTTGTTGAAGTAATTCTTTCTTGCAGCTGACCCATCTCTTGTGCGAGTGTTGGNTGATATCCAACAGCGCTCGGTACACGACCAAGAAGTGAAGAAACTTCAGACCCTGCTTGAATGAATCTAAATACATTGTCCATAAAGAAGAGGACATCCTTCCCTCCCTCATCTCGGAAGTTTTCAGCAATAGAAAGTCCCGTAAGTGCTACTCGCGCCCTGGCACCAGGCACTTCGTTCATCTGTCCAAATACAAGAGCTGTTTTTGGAAGTACTCCAGACTCTTTCATTTCGTGATACAAATCGTTTCCTTCTCGTACGCGTTCTCCCACACCAGCAAACACAGAGTATCCTCCATGCTCAGTTGCTACGTTTCGTATAAGTTCTTGGATAAGTACTGTCTTTCCCACTCCTGCTCCTCCAAAAAGACCCACCTTTCCTCCTTTCAAGAAAGGAATCATGAGATCAATAGCTTTAATCCCTGTTTCAAACACTTCAGCTTTTGTGGTTTGCTGATCAAAGCTTGGCGGCTTTGCGTGAATAGGAACCCTCTTCACTTTTGCAGGAATTGGTTTTCCTCCATCTACAGTCTCTCCAAGCACATTCATAAGGCGCCCAAGGACGGCTTCTCCTGTTGGTACAGATATAGGTGCTCCTGTTGCAATAACTTCCTCATTTCGAATAAGTCCACCAGTATCTGTCATTGCGATACCTCGTACACGATTAAGCCCGAGGTGCTGCGCAACCTCTAGGGTAATTTTCTCGTGTGTTTTTGTTTTTTCAATAACTAAAGCCTCTTGAATTTGAGGTACATCTCCTTCAAAATATGCGTCTACAATTGGTCCAATAATTTGTGTAATAGTTCCTTTTTTCATATTAATTTGCCATTGCCTCTATACCGCCAATAATCTCTGATACCTCTCTTGTAATAACTGACTGTCTCGCTCTATTAAATGTAAGTTTTAACTCTTGCTTTACTTCACTACTCTTGTCTGACGCACCCTTCATTGCCACCATTCTTGCCGAGTGTTCGGAGGCCTTTCCTTCGAGCAAGAGATGGTAGATCCCTATGGCGAGTAATTTTGGAATCAGCACCTCAAGCACTTCCTCAGGTGATGGCTCCACGGTGTACACGGGAATCTTTGATTTTTCTTCACCGCTCCATTTTCCTTCTTTCGGTGCAATGTCTGACACAATTTTTGAAAGTGATTCCGAAGAAAGAGGAAGAAGTGTTCGTACTGTGGGTATTTGTTCAAATGTTGAATTAAACCTGCTGCACACAACCACACACTCATGATACTCACCGCTAACAAACCTTGTGGTAAGCACATCTACCACATCTTGAATAAGTTCCATTTCTACACCGTCGTCTTTATTTTCTGTATATCCAACTATTTCTGGCCCACGATTCCTAAAGTAGTCACGACCCTTTTTCCCAATGGCATATATATGGACAAGAGAAGTATCAGGAGATTTTAATTTTATACTTGTCTCTGCAGCTTTAAGTACACCAGCGTTTAAGCTCCCCGCAAGACCTTTGTCACTTGTAATAACAAGCATTAAAAACTTCTTTCCTGTTCGCGTAACAAACATTGGATGATTTTTTACAAAGGCACCTCCTGCAAACCGCGAAAGAATAGACACCGCAGCAGTAGCGTATGACCTTCCAGATAAAGCAGTTTTCTGACTCTTTCGCATTTTTACAGCAGAAACAGCCTCCATGGCTTTTGTTACCTTGTGTATACGCTCGGTAGCTTTTATTTTGCTTTTAATACTTTTGAGTGACATAGTTTGTTATGTGTTTTTCTTAAACTTCTTTACAAGTTCAGAAAGTTTCTTTTCGCTCTGCTCACTGATTTCTTTCTCTTTTCGTATTGCTTCAAGCACCATTGCTCCCTCTCGAGCAAGGTATGACCTAAAGTCAGCCTCTAGAGATCGAACCTTTGCAGGATCAACATCAGTTAGAAGATCACCTCCTGCTGCAAATAGAATTGCTGCAATTTCTTCAAATGGCATCGGAGAACCTTTATCTTGGTTCATAAGCTCAGTCATACGACGCCCTGAATCAATTCTTTCTTTTGTATCTTTATCGAGATCAGATGCAAACTGTGCAAATGCCTCCAGCTCTCTAAACTGTGCAAGCTCTAAACGAACACTTCCTGACACACTCTTTACCGCCTTAGTTTGAGCTGCAGATCCTACACGAGAAACTGAAAGTCCTACGTTGATAGCTGGACGCAATCCTTTATTAAAGAGATCTGCTTCAAGATAAATCTGCCCATCTGTAATTGAAATTACATTTGTGGGAATATATGCAGATACATCGTTTTCTTGTGTCTCTATAATAGGAAGTGCAGTTAGAGATCCTCCACCTTTTTCCTTTGAAAGCTTTGCGGCTCGCTCCAACAATCTTGAATGAAGGTAGAAGATATCTCCAGGGTATGCTTCTCGTCCTGGTGGACGCCTCAGCAATAGTGAGAGCTGTCTGTATGCAACAGCCTGCTTTGATAAGTCATCATATACAACAAGAGCATCTCGTCCGCGATCCATAAAATATTCTCCAATAGCAGCCCCTGCAAATGGAGCCAGATACTGAATAGACGCTGGCTCTGCAGCTGATGCAGTAACAATAATGGTGTACTCCATTGCTCCCTTCTCTTCAAGTTCAGCAACAATACGTGCTGTTTTAGACTCTTTCTGTCCTATTGCAACATAGATACAAATAGGCCTGCTACTTTTGGGTTCATTCTTCTGATTAAGAATAGTATCAATAGCAATTGTTGTCTTTCCGGTAAATCTATCACCGATAATAAGCTCTCGCTGACCTCGCCCCAAAGGAATCATTGCGTCTACCGCTTTAATACCTGTGTGTAGAGGGGTGTTTACTGGAGATCTTTCAATAACGCTATATGCTTCTCGCTCAATTGGAACAAATGTTTTTGCTCCCGTTTTTCCTTTTCCGTCTACAGGCTCCGCGAGAGGATTGACTACACGCCCAATAAGCTCGTCTCCAACAGGCAATGACAAAAGTCTTCCCGTCCTGCGCACAAGCATTCCTTCATACACACTATTTGCTTCTCCTAAAATAGCTGCCTTTACCACATCCTCCTCAAGATTGAGAATAAGCCCATACGTAATAGAATCATCCGAAAGAGCGTCTTCAAGTGAACGGTCGTGAGTTTTATCAAAAAGTACCATCTCCATCATCATGGCGTTACTAAGTCCCTCAATCTCAACAATACCGTCTCCTGTTGCTCGAATATGACCAACTTCCTCCTGGTGTTTAACCGGAGTAAATGTCTCGATTTCTTTTTGAATTCTTTTAATGATTGTATCCATACTACTTTGTGATATTTCGATACAGCTCTATGAGTGATCGCTTGTAACTTGTGTCAGTAAGCACTCCCTCTTTATGATGTTGCCATCCGCCNATCAAATTTGNATTAATAATNGCNCNAACNTNTGTTCCTGCTTCTTTGCGTGCACNTNCNACATCNTTTTTTCTNCCCACAANAAGTGTTTCNTCTTCATTTGTTGAGGTTCCTCGCTGTAAATGGGTAAGTATTCCTGGNAAAAGACCNTGGTGTTTTCGAGTTTTAATCTTNTCGATAAACTGNGTTGTCACCGTATCCTGCTCTGCAGAGGTTTTACCTTTGAGTGCCAATGCTAGTGCTGTTGCGTATTGCCGTGCATTCATACTATTTCTTTTCAAGCACCTTACCNGCTGCAAGGATAGACAATTTACTNATTTCNTTCTCTGCATCTTTNTGTGCCTTCTTTANNGTNTCCTTTGCACGAAGATCAGCATCACTCGCAACTTTTGCAGCACGTTCTTCTGCTTCCTTAAGCANTCGNCTNTTTTCTTCAGTTCCNTANTGCTTTGCTGCAGAAACNACATCTTGTGCCTCAGACTCNGCACCTTTAAGAATTTCCCCTTTTGAATNTTCAATGCTTGCTCGAGTCTTCTCTGCAGACTGTGCATCTACNACNCCTTTTGCAATNACCTCTTCACGCTTTGTAAGCATTGCAAGAACTGGCTTATACAAGAAAAACCAAAGTGCTCCTACAAGTATTCCAAAATTAATCATTTGCAAAATGAGCAAACGCCAATCAATACCAAATGCTTCAAAGAGTTCTTGCATGGTTTACGTAAATTTAATGATGAACCCTACTACCAATGCGAAGATCGCAAGAGCTTCAGTAAAGGCAATACCAATAAACATGTTTGTAATAACCTGTCCTGATGCTTCTGGGTTTCGTCCAATAGCATTAAGTGCTCCTGATACAATCATTCCGATTCCGATTCCCGGCCCTAATACTCCTACTCCTACGGCAATTGCCATAGCCATTGCTTTTGCTGCTTCTAATTCCATATGTATGTACTAAAACTTATAAATAATGGCTAACTTCAAGCCACACATTGAGTCACTTGATGACCCAATGTGTGATTTCAAATTAATGAGGCTCGGATACCGCAATCTTCACAAAGAAAAGTGTAAGTAGTGCAAAAATGGCAGCCTGTATAAATCCTACAAAAAGCTCGAAGGCAAGAAGCGGGATTGGTACAAAAAGTGGTATAAATGTAAATACCACAAGCACCAAAACCTTTCCTGCAAAAATATTTCCAAAAAGACGAAACGCAAAAGAAATAAGTCGTGCTATTTCACTAAAAAGTTCTATGATGCCAACAGCAAATGCTAGTGGCGACTTAAAGTTAACAAATTTTCCACCATACTTCAAAGCCCCGAGGGTGATAATTCCTGCAATCTCAATTGCAAAGAATGCAATTATCGATAATGCGAGGGTTACATTTAGATCTGTGTTTACAGGATAGAAAAGTGGGAGGAAGTGNNNNCCTTCANTAAAGCCAACAGCACCAATNATNGGAAGGAGTCCAAACCAATTTGCAGTAAGTACAAAAAGGAAGATAGTCATNACAAGTGGNAACACCCACCTAATGAGTTTTTCATCATTATCAAGCGTTTCTTTTACAAAAGAATANGGAAANTCAATTATTCCCTCAACAACTGTTTGTANTNTNCCAGGAATCAANGTNAGACGCCTTCCTAGGAAATATGCACTCAATATTAGAAGAATACTCACAACAAGTGTTGTAAATAATGTATTGGTTATTGGTAAACCAAAAAGGTGCGTAAGTACCGTTGGTTCAAGATGAATTGCTATTTCCTTTGGCATTTTGGGACCAGTGTAGCATGTATGAAAAGTATGAGAAGTGGACAACACAAGAAAAATCTCCGCATGTTACGAAGATTTCACTTTTAAAAAAACACTAGATTACTAGCGCTTCATAAACATGTTGAAAAGCATGTATAGGGCAGAAATTCCTACAAGAATATAGATGATATTTGTAATATTTCCTGCTCCAAAAATACTTTCTACGAGATTTAGGTTTGCAACACCAATAAGTCCCCAGTTGATTCCTCCAATGAAGACTAGGATGTATGCAATCCAATCGAGAGCGTTCATTCGCATAAAATGTATGCTAAATTTCTAGTAAAACGACCACCTATATTTTATCACGCGTGCACCAAACACCTTTTTTGTCTAGCTTTTATGGTGCATAACCTCTTTTCTTCTAAAATGATCATTTACAAATAGAAAACCCCACGAAGGCGAGGTTATCTACGCCTAAGTGAGGTTGTTAATTTTCGTTATTGTACCTCTCAATGAGGTCAACAGTCGATATTAAATCAGCTGATTGGAAATCTCCAATCTTACGTTTTTCTTTGCTTTCCGCGAGTTCTTTCCAACTTTTCGCAACCTCTAAATATTCACATGAATAAGCAGCAGCCAATGAATAAATTGCGAAGAGATTTCCGGGAGAAAATAAAGCGCGTGGTGTTTTACTATGGCTCACACAGTAATCAAGAAAACTCTTTACTGAATCATGACCCGTATGTGTTTTGACCAGCTTTTGCTGGTCTTCCGTATATGGCATTTTTTCCTCCTGTTCTGCCTAAAATACTTATAGCATAATTTATAAACGGTGTAAAAACTTTAAATAATTTCCTATTACATATACATCAGACTACTTTTTATAGTTCAGCAACCTCTTTTCTCCTAAAACAGTCTATGGAGTGATCATTTACCATCCCTGCAGTCTGCATGTGTGCGTATAAAGTTGTTGGCCCCAAGAATTTAAAGCCTCGTTCCTTTAGATCTTTTGCGAGTATTTCTGCTTCAGGAATCGTTATAGGATAATCCCCCACCTTCTTTATGGTGTGTTCTACTACCTTTCCACCTACAAAACCCCAAATGTACGTATCAAATGTGCCAAACTCTTTTTGTATTTCAAGAAAACGTTTTGCATTATTTATAGTAGCTTCAATCTTTGCTCTATTACGAACAATCTCTGATTCTTTCATTTTCACAAGTCTTTCAACATCCTTATCTGTCATCTTTGATACTTTTACAGGATCAAAGTTTTTAAAATGTTTTTTGTATCCATCTCTCTTCTTTAAGATTGTCTCCCAGGATAAACCTGCCTGAGCACTTTCAAGTACAAGGAATTCAAATATTTTATTATCATCATGTACTGGAACACCCCATTCTGTATCATGATACTCAACATAAAAGTCTTTTTGGAGAGGCACCCATGGGCAACGTTTTTTCATAATTAAAGTATATCAAAAGAAAACTGAAGACGAAATTAAATATTATTATTATCTGACCACACTTTAGCTCTTGCAATGATTGCTTTTACAACGCCTTCCTTTCCTGCGTCATATGCGGGGTAGTTTTGATCATGTAATGCATAAAGTTCTTTCTTTATATTAATGTAAAGTTCTTTATCCTGAATATTATTTCTTAAATAATCACGAAAGATTTTAAATTCACTTATTTCAAAATTATCCTTCGGAAGAATATGTACACTAGTCAATCTAATTCCATCTTTTGTATCTTCAGAAAGATATTCATCCTCTTTGTTATGTCTAATATATCCACCGCCATGGTATGTAAAACCAACTTCTTCAAGTTCACCTACAATATCTTTTATTTTAGAAATATCTCTAACAATAGCCAAAACATCAATTTGTGGCTTTGCAACCATCCCTTCTATAGAAGTGCTTCCAATATGTTCAATCTCAATAAGATTGTCACCTAAAAGTTGTCTCAGTCTATCTGCAACATTTTCAAATCTCTTTTTCCACTCTGGATTATATTCTTCTATTGTGAAGTGACGAGGAGATTTCATGTGATTATTATACCAAAAGAAAAACCAGCATACGCTGGAATTTCTTCATTTTTTGGATATATCCAATTTGTGGACCCGACAGGAATCGAACCTGCGACCTCCTCAGTGCAAGTGAGGCGCTCTAGCCAACTGAGCTACGGGCCCATTAAATCAGAGAATACAAGGTTTATCGCTTTAACGCAAGGTCTTTTATATGTGCAACAAATTCTTTTGGATTCGAACCAATAGACTCCAAAGCCTTAGAAAAGAGTGATCCTTCATGAAATTTTGGCAGTGCATTTGCTTCCAAAAAGTACGTTGTGTTGGGAGTAATGAGAAAATCGATTTTCCCATAGTGCCTCATATCTAGGGCACTGAATACCTCTCTGCTTGTTGCTTCAATTTCTTCTCTTTGAGAACGTGTAAAGTTTCCAGGGCATGTATCTATCCATTCACCGTTGATTTTCTGTATCTCTGTTGGAGGAATCATGTAGAGAGGAGTATCTCTAAATCCTTCAATAATATAGACACTTGCCTCCCTTCCTCTAATAAACTCTTCAAACATGATAGGACCGTGTTCTATAAGCTCAGAAGATGCTCTGTAGAGCTCCTCAGGAGTAGTTACCACACGAACCCAGTGACTTCCTTCTCCAAAGACTGACTTTACCACAAGAGGCATTCCTAGGTTACGTACTGCAAGAGCTCCCTGCATCTCTAAATCTTCTTCTTTTTCGCAAAGTAAATATCGAGGCACAGGAACACCTCTCTCTTTTGCAGTTTCTTTAGCAAGAACTTTGTGTGAACACGTAAAAGAAGAAAGGGTTCGAGAACCGGTGAATGGAATATTATGTTGTGTAAGAATCTTTTGCACTGTTCCATCCTCACCATATGGACCGTGCAGTGCATTAAATACAAGATCAACCATGTTTAAGACCTTGTGTGGATCTGCTTCTCTACCTCTGTCAAACCACGTTCCTTCTTTATCTATATAAATATCTTTATGTGTTCCTGGAGATTCATACAAATAATCCAATACTAATTGACCACTCTTGAGAGATTGTTTGTGATCTAATGATGGTCCTCCTCGAAGTACAGCTACTACACTACTCATATATACTCAGTGTATCACTTTACACAATCTTGTCTCTTCGTTTTTTATGAAAAGAAAGTGAATACCTGTGAGCTTCAGCATTTACCAAAATAATATCAGTCTCGGGCACTGAAACTCCAGGGAGTCCCAGTATTCTCTTTGGTCTATGATGTTCATCCTTTGTAACAGCAACAACAGCTATTTGGAGACCGAGTCTGTCCAAAACCTTTAGTGCTGCATTTTTTTGAGCCACACCCCCATCTACAACAATAACCTTAGGGTATTCCCATTCTGAATGTGAAAACCTTCGCTCCAATAATTCAGTGAGTGAGCCCACGTCATTATTTGTATACTTCCTAATAATAAATTTTCTATAATCTTGTTTTTCCATCTCCCCGTCTAATACAACAGTCATAACCCCTACGGTATCTTGCCCACTAGTATGAGCAACGTCATACCCTTCTACTCGAACACCATGTATTCGACGCAAATCATCTTTAATAAGTGAGATGTCTTGAATGTGTGTTAATGAGAATGTTTGTCTTTTAATACGGTGTGCATCTTCAAACCACTCTTCTTTTGCAGCTTTCTTCATTTCTTTTTCAAGTTCTTTCAAGACTTTCTTCTTTTTTCCTGAAAGGAACAATTCTATGTGTCGAATATTCCTCATATACTCTGTATGTGAAATGCCTCGTGGATATCTTCCTATCTGTCTATTGAATTCAATATTGGCGCTTTGACCTTTCGTGTCTTTTGATATTGGAGATTTTGTATCATAAAAAGGAAATATTTTTCGAATAATATCCAAAGCCTTTCTAAGCAGCGGACCACTTGTAAATGGTCCATATTTCTTTTTTATCACGTCTGTATTAAATGTTGTTCCTAAATCTTTTCCTCTCACCGCAAGTATTCGTGGCCACTCTTCATTTGTTACCACAACATACAAATAACTTTTATCATCTTTTTCTTTTACATTATAAAAAGGTTGATGCTTTTTTATTTGTAGTGACTCAAGAATAAGAGCTTCCAATACCGATTCTGTTTCCTCCCACACAATAGAATCTGCTTTGGTAACCATGTCTACGATACGAGGACCTCTTGTAGAAATAAGATCGTCATTAAAATAACTCTGTGTTCGTGTACGGAGTGATGTTGCCTTTCCTATGTATAAAATTTTTTTCTTTTCTAAAAATGTATATACGCCAGGAGTGTCTGGCAAGTCTTGTTTATGTAGATATTCTNTTTGCATNTTTNTTTAATGTTTTTGCAAGATAGTGNCCTGTGTATGAACCTTTAACCTCAGCAACATCTTCTGGGGTTCCTTTTGCAACAATAATTCCTCCACCCTTTCCTCCCTCTGGACCAAAATCAATAATATGATCTGCAGATTTTACAACATCTAAATTATGTTCAATAACAATTACTGAATTTCCCCTATCTACAAGCTCCTGAAGAATGGTGATTAGTTTTGCTACATCATCGTAATGAAGACCAACTGTTGGCTCATCGAGGAGATACACAGTCTTTGTCTGAAGTGGTCTAAATAGCTCTGATGCAATCTTTACCCTTTGAGCCTCTCCTCCTGAGAGAGTTGTTGCAGACTGCCCCAACCTTAGGTATCCAAGACCAACATCAATAAGTGCTTTAAATCGATCATTGATTGCGGGAATATCCTTAAATAATTCATATCCTTCCTCAACAGTCATCTGCAATACTTCGTATATGTTTTTACTTCTGTACGTTACATCGAGAGTTTCTTTCATAAACCGCTTTCCATCACATATATCACACTGAACATACACTGTTGGCAAGAAGTGCATCTCTACTGCAATAGTTCCATTTCCTTGGCACGCTTCACACCTTCCTCCTTTTACGTTAAAGGAGAACCTTCCTGGCTTCCATCCTCGAGCCCTTGCTTCACTTGTTGCAGCAAAGAGGTCTCGTATATATGTAAATGCTCCTGTGTATGTTGCCGGGTTACTACGTGGAGTTCTTCCAATTGGAGATTGGTCAATAAGTACCACTCTATTTACGTACTCACTACCCAAGAATTTTGCACAGTTATGATGCGCTGCTTTTTTTGTTCTCCTATCAAAACGACTTACAAGGTTTTTGTGTACGATGTCATATAGGAATGTTGATTTTCCTGATCCAGATACACCGGTAATACACACAAGCTTGCTTAGAGGCACGTCTATATTCTGATTATCAATGTTGTGTTTTTTTGCACCAATAACCTGCAGAGCACCTTTATCTGAACTTCTTCTTTTCTTTGGTACTGGGATCATTTTTTCTTCACGGAGATAGGCCAAGGTTCTAGAGCCTGAATCATTTTTCTCTGCAGTAAGGAGGTCCTCCAAATACCCTGCAACAACAATCTCTCCTCCATGTACTCCTGCGCCTGGACCAACATCAATTAAATAGTCTGCCGCATAAATAGTATCTTCATCATGCTCTACAACAATAATAGTATTTCCAATATCCCTTAGCTGCGTAAGTGTTTTAATAAGTCGATCATTATCTCTTTGGTGGAGGCCAATAGTTGGCTCATCGAGAACATACAAAGCTCCCACAAGACCTGACCCAAGCTGTGAGGCAAGTCGTATTCTTTGAGCCTCTCCTCCTGATAGAGTATTTGCTTTTCTATCAAGTGTTAGGTAATCAAGTCCAACATCAAGCAAGAACTGTAATCGTGCTTTTACTTCACGTAATAGTGGTTCTGCAATTTCTTGGTGTTTCTTACTCAGTTTCAATTCATCAAAGAATTTCTTAGATTCTGCTATTGAGAGACCTGCTGTTTCTACAATATTTTTTCCAAGGTCTTTTCCTTTTCCACCAAGAAACACTCGGAGTGCTTCGGGGCGCAACCGTTTTCCTTCACACACCGTACATACATCATCATGAAAAAATCCAATCGTTCCAATACCATTACACTCAGGACACGCACCATACGGAGAGTTAAAAGAAAAGAGGCGAGGCTCAACATCAGGAAAACCTGCACCATCTACTGGGCAAATAAATTTTGCAGANAGCATTTCNTGCGTTCCNTCAGCNTGACCAATTTTTACAAGACCNTCTGCCTCNTTNAGNGCNANCTCCAAAGCTTCAGACAATCTTTCTTTTGCTCCTTCCTTNTCTTTCTCAAANTCAGATACAAATATCTCATCAACAAGNCCGTCAATNTCATGACGNTTTGTTTTTGTNAGTGTAATCTTCTCTCGAAGNGCATGAATCTTTCCNTCAATCATTACNCTNTCAAACCCTTTTCCAAGCAAGTCATACAGGAGTTGGTAGTATTCCCCTTTNCNTCCCACAACTACAGGAGCAAATATTTGNATNTTTTGCCGATTNAGTGGTACGCCCATAACTTTTTCTGCTTTTTTAGGATCGGGAATAATCCGNTTTATNACAAGNGCTATCATCTCATCNTTTGAGAGCTTCTCGATCTTTACATCGTCNTCCACACANTACGGCTGTCCNATACGAGCATATAGCACACGCANATAATCNTATATTTCAGTTATGGTAGCTACTGTAGAACGAGGATTNTTTGAACGACTCTTTTGATCNATAGATATTGCTGGAGATAAACCNGTAATCTCATCAACNTCTGGTTTNTGCATTTGATTCAAAAANTGNCGAGCATANGCTGAGAGTGATTCAATGTAACGNCTTTGACCTTCTGCAAAAATAGTATCAAACGCAAGTGATGANTTACCNGANCCAGAGAGTCCAGAAATAACAACCATTTTACCTCTCGGCATAGAAACGGTTATATTTTTAAGATTGTGTGTTCTTGCACCACGTACGACAATCTCATCTGCTACTTCNTGTTTTTTATGCTTAGCCATACGTATTTCCCCTACGAGTTACTCATAGGGTTTATATAGAGACACTATACACAAAAGGTTCCGTATACGGAACCTTTTGTNNCTGAAGTGAGAGTATTTTTATTCAGAGAAAAATGTATCAATCTTTGATGTTATTTCTTCAATTGCTACTTCTGCCTTTACCATATAATCNTTTGCTCCAAGNTGNTTTGCTTTTTCACGGTCACTNTCTTGNGAAAGNTTTGACACAACAATAACAGGNACATTTTTTAAATCATCTTCNCTAGCACGTATTTTCTCAAGAACTTCAAATCCTCCCATTTCTGGAAGCATAAGATCAAGAAGGACCATNTCTGGCTTATGTTCTTCAAGAAGNTGAAGTGCTTCATTTCCAGTACCTGCGTATACAGCGGTATATCGTCCTGAAAAAGTATTTCCTAAAAGATTCTTCAAAATCGGATCATCCTCAACAACCAAAACTGTCTTTTTTATTTCTGCCATAGTACGCTTATCGTATCATATTAAAGATAAACGGCTATGTATATATAGGTATCGAGAAAAAGAATGTTGTACCAATACCCGCTTCATTATCTTTAAAATCAAGATCGCCTCCGTGATCCTGTATAACATTACGAGCAATGTATAAACCAAGACCATTGCCTGCATTTTGCATTTTTGCTGCCTCCTTACCACGATAGAATCTCTCAAAAATATTGTGGCGTTCGTTATTAGGTATTCCAATACCTGTGTCGTGCACAGAAACAAATACTCTGCCATGTGCAGGCTCAAGCGTCACCGTTACTGAACCTTGTTTGGGTGTATACCGAATAGCATTTTCAATAAGATTAATAAGCACCCAACGAAGTCGCTCTCCATCTGCTTTTACATCTGGNATTTCTTTTGTTGCAACATANCGAACTGTTACCTGCTGTCGTACAGCGTGNTCCTNTAATTGTTCAATTGTTTTNGTAATAAGAGCAGGAAGTGATACTGGTTCAAATTTATAATTATATTTTCCTGACTCAATAGCTGATACATCCAAAAGTGTTCGCACAATTTGAATNAGTTGTTTATTTTTCTCCANCGCNTCCGCAAGTACCACTTTTTTATCTTCTGNNAANGGTTCTTTTATCATTGCNTCAAGAGCCCATCGTATACCCGTAAGAGGTGTTCNTAANTGATGTGCTGCAGTTGAAATAAAATCTGATTTTATTCGAGACATTTCCTCGTCTCGAGCCCGAACTTCTTCCACATGCTTTGCCATTGTAGAAAACGTTTCAAAAATATGNCTTATTTCATGTGGNGCAGATTCTGGGTCAGGTATNTCTGAAGAATGNAGTCCACTTCCAAATTGCTGAATAACATTAGAAAGTAAATTGAGAGGTTTTATTACCATCCGATCTAAAATAACAACAATGGCAATAGCCACGATAAGAAACGTGGCAATAGTGATAATTGCNTGNCCTANAATNATATCTGTTAGTTGTTTTTCAAATTCTGGAGGAAGTGTGTTTGTTCCAAGAAATCCAAGAATGTCTCCTCGCAGAAGTTCTGAAGCAAAAAAGACAGAGACACCTGCAATAACAAGTGAAAGTACAGCCAAAAATACTGAGAGCATTCGAAGTGAGATGTTCTTCATGCTTTTACTTTAGCATTATCAGCGCTATTTTTTAGTGTCTTTCCCCGTATCAATAAGAGCTGCAATTTGATCTCGAATCAATGCTGCCGTCTCAAAATCAAGACGCTCAACCGCTGCTTCCATATTTTTTCTTTTTTGCTTTATAAATTTCTTTGGACTCTTTTTATATAGATCTCTTTCAATCTTCAATACTTGCTCTACTGTCTCCTCATGATCAGACCTTAGCTGTTCTGCAATATCTTTTATTTCTTTTTTAATAGTTTTCGGTGTGATGCCATGTTTCTTATTATGAGCAAGCTGAATATCTCTCCTACGATTTGTTTCCCCAATAGCCTTGTCTAGAGATTTCGTTATATTNTCTGCNTACAAAACAACTCTTCCGTTTACATTTCGAGCAGCACGNCCAATTGTTTGAATAAGAGAAGTTGCACTTCGAAGNAANCCTTCTTTNTCTGCGTCNAGAATNCCCACAAGCTCCACNTCTGGNAGATCAAGACCNTCTCNAAGCAAGTTTACNCCNACAAGACANTCAAANNCNCCTTTTCGAAANTCTGAAAGNAGNGTNATNCNATCNAGAGTTTTTACATCTGAGTGAAGCCACTCAGCNCGAACNCCATTTTCATTTAAATATTCNGCGAGNTCTTCNGCCATCTTTTTTGTNAGTGTTGTTACAAGAACTCTTCCGCCNCCCTTTACCACNCTCTGACTNTCTGCGATGAAGTCTTTTACTTGCCCGNCATATTTTTTNGTTTGATTTACACCNCGAATTACAATCTCTGGGTCAAGAAGTCCTGTAGGNCGAATAACTTGNTGTATTGGCTCATCTGANTTNTCTANNTCATATGTTCCNGGTGTAGCAGAAGTGTAGATGACCTGTCCAACAAATTTTGAAAANTCNTCAAACGTAAGNGGNCTGTTATCTTTTGCACTAGGAAGACGGAACCCNAATTCAACAAGAGTTCTTTTNCGTGACTGGTCTCCAGCGTACATTCCACCAATCTGAGGAACAGCAACATGTGACTCATCTATAACAGTAAGAAAGTCTGCCTTTCCATCTTTTGTACGTGGAAAATATGAAAGTAATGTATGTGGTGGTTCTCCTTGTTTTCTTCCATCAAAATGTCTTGAGTAATTTTCAATACCATTGGTATATCCAATTTCTTTTATAAGAGCAATATCATTTCGAGTCCTTCTCTTTAAGCGCTCATGCTCCAGAACCTTCCCTTCTCGCTTCATTTTCTTTAGCTGCTCTTCAAGCTCTACTTCAATATCGTGAATTGCTCTATCCCTCTCATCTTCTGGAGTGATAAAGTGCTTTGCTGGGAATACAAAATATGAATCTGTTTCTTTTAAAACAACACGAGTAATAGGATCTACTTTTGTAATAGCTTTTACATTCTCTCCCTCGAACTCAATACGATAAATAATCTTTTCATTTACCGGCATAAGCTCAACGCTGTTCCCAACTGCTCTAAACTTTCCAGGTTCAAGATCTGCATTTGTTCTCTCAAAATAAATATGGACAAGCTTTCGAACAAGCACTCCTCTAGAAAGTGGTTTCCCTACCTGTATCTGAAGAAACACCTTCTTGTATTCTTCTGGACTTCCAAGCCCATATATAGCTGATACTGACGCAATGATNATTACATCATCTCTCGTNAGGAGTGCCTGTGTTGTTGCGTGCCGTAGTCTATTTATCTCCGCATTGATCTGCGCCTCNTTTTCNATGTATGTNTCNCTCATTGGCATNTACGCCTCCGGCTGATAGTAGTCGTAGTAAGAAACAAAGTAGTGAACTTCATTTTCTGGAAAAAATTCTCGATACTCTTGCGTAAGCTGTGCAGCAAGAGTTTTATTATGAGCAAGTACGATAGTTGGTTTCTGAGTTTGTTCTATTACATTAGCAATAGTAAATGTTTTTCCTGATCCAGTTACACCAAAAAGAGTCTGATGTTGTTTCCCAGATTTTAGGCCTTTAACAAGAGCTTTTATAGCCGCAGGCTGATCCCCTGCAGGCTTAAATGGAGCATGTAATTTAAACTTCATAGTTATACTCTACCTTTACATATTAAAAGGAAAAAGGCGAGGCACAAATTGGTACCCCGCCCTTTTTATTTTTTATTACAACTACTACTTTATGCTGCTTTTCGCTTTTTTGTAAGTTCAAGCACATTACCCGGTAACCAGAGCATTTCTTGAACATTTTTTGAAATGCGACTGATATGAAAATCGCCGGTTTTAACGTAATGCTTCATGGTTGACGAAACAGTGTGATCAAAATTTTCATCGAGCTCAAGAATGAGCGCGTCAAAAACCGTATTAATAAGAAGAGCTCCGTCCTGACTTGTAGCAAGCTTAAAATACCCATCACTTTTGCTTGTAATAGCAACAGCAATTTCGATTACGGATGCGCCATCTTGAATACCACCAAAGATAGAAGCCGTGGCCAAACCGAGTCTTGCCGTATCAATATTTTTTTCCGCTGACTTTTGAACCATGGCGGCCGCAAAATCATCGATAAAAACATCCATTACTGCAAGTTTCCGAGAGTTTTCTATTTCTGGACTGGACAAACCAGTTCCAGAAACAAAGTTTGAGTTTGCTGTAGTTGCTGTTGCTCCAATAGTGCTTACAGCGGCAAGCAACATGGAAGTTGTAATCAAAGAACGTTGTTTTAACATGGAAATTTCCTTCTTAAAATTTCAAATGAAAACCCGGCATAACCGAGTACCTGAGACATCCCAGGAATCAAAAAGATACCACCTATCTAACATATGTCAAGCGTAATATCTGTCGCAAAATTCTTTCCTAAACTCTTCAAACTTCCCCTCTTTTATAGCCCCTCTCATATCATCAACCAGCCTTAAAATAAAATATAGATTGTGTTGAGAAACAATCATTCCACCCAACATTTCTTTTGCTCTAAACAAGTGTGCTAGGTACGCTCGAGTATATGGTGTTGCTGGAGAATCAGGCAGATCTTTTTCAATTGTATTCATATCTTCTTTAAACGGACTCTTCCTTAGATCGATAGGACCATCTAACGTATATGCTGTTCCATTTCGAGCAAGACGTGTTGCGGCAACACAGTCAAATGTATCTATGCCCTGTGCAACACCCTCAAACATATCCGCAGGTTCTCCAATACCAAGTAAGTGTCTTGGTTTATCTTCTGGAAGATGCTTTAAACCTGCAGCAAGTGCAATACCTAAATCTTCTTTACTAAAAGACCCTCCAATACCATATCCATCAAAATTCATGCTTCCAAGCTTTTTGGAACTTTCTTCTCGCAGGTCTGCATGACGTCCCCCTTGGACAATTCCAAATATTGCCTGCTTTGAATCAAGGTTTTGTCTATGTGCGGTAAGAGATCGCTCTGCCCATTTATGTGTACGCTCCATTGCTTCTCTCTGGTATTCATACTCAGCGTCAGGAGAAGTGCACTCATCAAACGCAAAGAATATGTCAGCACCAAGATTGTGCTGTATTTCAACTGAACGTTCTGGAGTAAAGCGATATAAAACACCATCGATGTGAGACGTAAAAGAAACACCCTCCTCATCAATAATTGCCAGCTTTCCATGTGCACTAAGAACAGACTCATCAAATACTGCAGGAGTTCGTCCAGAAGTTTCTTTCACTTCTCCCATTTTAGATACAGATTTATCAAATCCTGCCCCAAGAGAAAATACTTGAAATCCACCTGAGTCAGTAATAATTGGACCATTCCAGTTCATAAAAGAATGTAGTCCTCCATGTTTTTTTATCAAATCATCACCTGGCTGCAAAAAGAGATGGTATGTATTAGCAAGTACAGCCTGTGCCCCAATCTCCTTCACCTCGTGCGGGTGCACTCCCTTCACTGTTGCTTTTGTACCTACAGGAATAAAAGCTGGAGTGTGTATATCCCCATGCGCTGTTTCTATTATTCCCGCACGTGCTACACCATCTTGGTGGGTCTTCTTAAACTTCATGTCTGCANACTAAGTGTTTAGGATGAAAAACGCAACNANNCATATATAAAAAGCACCATNCAGTGCTTTTTATATATTTATGATAAATGTCGTTCCTACTTTACTTCAAGTAGTTCAATTTCGAAGANAAGTGTTGCCTTACCTGGAATTGGCCCATATCCCTGGTCTCCGTATCCAAGATCTGAAGGAATAATAAGAACACGTTGTCCTCCTACTTTCATTCCTACAACCCCTTGATCCCAACCAGCGATTACCTGCCCTGCTCCAAGAGTAAACTCAAATGGCGCACGTCCGACAGAAGTATCAAATACTTTTCCATCTTCAAACGCTCCTGTGTAATTTACTACAACTGTTTTCCCAGTAACGGCTTCATCACCGTCACCAACAATAGTGTCTTCACGTATAAGTCCTGTTTCTGAATTCACCAGAGCAGTATTAAACGCCGTGCTGGCATTTGCAAGCTCTTCAGGTGATTCAACTGTTGAAACAAGAGGTTCTGTGAGGCCTCGTCCAAATCCTACGATTGAAAAAAATGTTACGAATGCAATTACTGCAACCAACATTGCCACTCCTTGATTTCTGCTTTTACTCATATGTAGGAAGTATACTTCAAAATCAGTCTACTGCACTAACAAGAGGTGAATTGTGCGCTATAGTCATACTACTCATATGGAATTACAAATATTTATTGCTGGAGGAATTATTGCTACTGCATCTTTAATTGGTGTTGTTACAACACATGCGTTCTTTGATAAATTCTTTACTGCTAATGCACGATACCTGGTTAGCTTTGCAACAGGAGTGTTTATTGTCCTTACTTATTCTCTCTTACAGGAAGTATTTATTGGAAACAGTGTGATTCAACCGCTCTTTTCTCTTGTTGTTGGTTTCTTATTCTTTGCAGGACTAACCTCTTTTCTTGCAAAAGCTCACCACCACCACGGAAAAACACACGGACATGGTCACTCACACATTGATGCACGAAGAATGCTTCTTGGAGACTCTTTACACAATATTGGGGATGGAATTCTTCTTGTGCCAATTTTCATAGCAGGTACCGGACTTGGAGTTATCGCAGTAATTGGAATATTTCTTCATGAAATGGTTCAAGAAATTGCTGAATTTTTTATCCTAAAAGAAGCTGGATTCTCTACCGTAAAAGCACTGATGCTAAACTTTATAACTGCACTCACTATTTTTATTGGAATTAGTATAGGACTTTTCATTTCTAATACAGAAGGAATAACTACACTTCTTCTTGCATTTACTGCAGGAGGATTCCTACATGTAATTCTTAGAGATTTTATTCCGAGTATTATTAAGTCTATACAGCGTGAATGCAAAACGCTTCCCCATATATTATTCCTTGCTTCTGGCTTATTTCTAATGATACTTATTACGTTTATTACATAAAGAAAAAAGACTCGCCTAAACGAATCTTTTTTCACATTTGGCCTGCCGAGCCTTTTGTTGCGTCACATTTGAGATGTGTATGATTCTCCCTGAATATCCATACACAGTAACGCACAGGAACCCTAGCACAGTGCATATAACACGCAATTGTTTATTACCATGTATAAAATGTGGATAACAAAGCTTTTACGGTGTTATTTTTTTAATAACGGCTTAAAATAAAGGGTTTGACTATGAAATATTTGCACCTTATACACATATGTATTGGGGTTTTTTATATAGAAATAAAGGGTTTTTATAGGTTTTCTGCAGTAGTTTCTACAAATGTTTCCACAAGCTTTAAATCAAAGTTTATCTTTCCAAGCACTTGATCTCTTTTTGTAACAACCTTAACTCTCCACTTCCCCTCAAGGAGATTNCTTTTTTCACTAAANACNCTGAATCCATCATCTCTNCCTCCNTGTATAGAAAAATGTATTTTTCCTTGAGGGATCCAGGAACCTTCTTTTGTATTATAGTANTCCCAAGAATGTGCAATCTCTGTAGAAAGNCCTGCAGGAGCAAANATTGCACTNTATACAGAAATTGATTCTCCNTCTACATATTTTATTGTTTTNCCTGGAATTANTTTTTCNAATAANCTTTCTTCCTCTGAAGTTCCNACATATGAAATACCNCTTCTNTANACGTCGTGGTACACNCCTTTATCTTTAAGCGCNAGTGGTACCGGAGGAATTATATTTGAAAAATAAAGTAGTTGTAAAATAANCACAATACTTGCAATACTCCTNGTTAGNCCTTTTCTAGAGGAAAGCACTCTCTCTGGTACAAAAAATTTCAANAATTGTAGGAGAATAATAATACTCANNACCGCTGATACATTTGCCAAGANAAATACCCAGGCACCAACACTGCCCACAAGTACGGGAATGTATAGTGCAAAAAACGAAACAATCGCAATAAATAAAACAGAGAATTGAAAGATGAGTTTTTGGTATTTTTGCCGGAAAAACTCATTTCCAACAAGTAACCCTAATAGAATTGCTACGAATATAAGTGTAGTTGTTATGGAGGCACTTTTTATGTAGAAAATAGTAAGAGCACTGAATAATGCCCCAAATGAAATTTGCATTAAGATTGGAGCAACGCTTCGTATATTTCTAAAGAACCATCCTGAAAGATTTTTTCCTTCAATTATGTTTATCAGAAGAATCCAAGTAATGATAAGTGATGTATGTGTACCAAGTACCAAAACTTCAAAAAAGTAATCTATTCTCGTTAAAGTAAGTGCATCCCACAAAAAACCTGCAAGTAGTGCACTTGCAGATATTTTTCGATCATGTTTTCTGATAAATTCTTGTATTGTCATGAATCTCTACTCTTCAGTTACTCGAGTGAAGTTCAAAATCCCATTTCCGTTTAGGTACGCCATTGAAACAGAATTATCTCCTTCTGGNACTACTGAGAAATAAAACACTTCTTCAGTAAATGACAGTTTAACAACTGGCACGTCTCCAATNTCNGGCANGCTTGAAGGTTCATTACTTAGGTCAGTTATATACTCCCATGTCCCTAGAGAGTCTTCTGTATCCTCGTATGCATCAATAACGCTTCCATCAGCAACAAAAGTGCGAACAAACTTTGCATCATCAGNACTTTCCCAAGTACCCACAAGNGCAAAGTTNTTTTCTACAACAGGCTCTATNACCTCNTCTGAAGANCTTGTAAAGAAGAAATATGCACCAATAATTGCCAAAAGCACTACAATCCAGATTATATTTTTCATATCAAAAGTATACACTATATAAAAAATACCTCAGAATATTCTGAGGTATTTTTTCTTTATTTAGATTTAGTATCGACGTCTCTGTTGCCCGCTGTATGTTTTACGAGGACCACTAGAAGATGGACGACGAGAAGATGAAGAACGGGAACGGTTATACGATGGACGACCAGAAGATGATCTAGCTTGTCGTGGCTGTGGTCCACCNCCACCAATGAAGGTGAANGCTTTACCTGACTTTGTTCCACGGCCAGTACGTCCAATTCGATGAACATAGTCATCATATGTCATTGGTAGATCATAGTTGATCACNTGAGANACATCAGGNATATCNAANCCTCGTGCTGCAACATCTGTTGCCACAAGAACATTTGAAATATCTTCCTTGAATCGTTTTAGTGCACGNTGCCTTTGAGAATGACTCTTNTCTCCATGAAGNGCNTCNGCTTTAAANCCTCGNACAACAAGATCTTTAGAAAGTCTTTCTACTCCATGCTTNGTTGCNCCAAACACAATTGTTTTGCAACAATCTTTTTCATTAAGAAGATCATGAAGTTTCTCAATCTTTACCTCTCCCTTTCCAACTTTTATAACATCTTGATCAACGTTCCTTGCTGTTGCNCCTGTNGTAACACTAATGGATACTGGTGCGGTAAGAAACTCTGAGATAAGTTTTTCAATTTCTTTTGAAAGTGTTGCTGAAAAGAATAGTGTGTGTCTTTCTTTAGACATTCCACCAACAATGTGACGCATGTCACCAATGAATCCCATATCAAGCATTCGGTCAGCCTCATCAAGTACAAGAGTTCTAAATGCAGAAAGTCGGATTGCACGCCTCTCTACAAGATCCTTNATACGTCCNGGTGTTCCGATAATGAAATTATTATTGTTTCGAAGTTGTTTTAACTGTGGACGCATTGGAGTTCCTCCAACAGTACACACAGAAGAAATGTTCATTCCTTTTGTAAAATCNTTAAGCTCTTGATTGATTTGAATAGCAAGCTCACGTGTAGGAGCCATAATCAAAACTTTGTCATANGGGTTTTTAATAACCTTATTNATCAACGGCAAAAGAAATGCTGCNGTTTTCCCTGTNCCAGTATTGGCAATACCTACCACATCCTTTCCNTTTAGAATATGAGGAATNGCTTTGTCTTGAATAGGTGTTGGGTTTTCATACCCTTTGTCTGCAATATTTCTCTGGAGAGAATCTTCCAAATCAAAATCAGNAAACTTATGTTCTGGAACAAAAGCTTTTATCTGCTCAGGAGCTACAGCCCTTTTAATAAATTTAGTCGGGTCTATATAATTACCTCTTTGTGGTCGTTTTGCGCCACGAAAGCCACCTCTTCCACCATGAGAAGGCCGCGTCGAACGCTTATTCGAATATCGTTTTTGATACATATGTTTTATTTAATTTTTATTTTGCTCTAGTCTCGAGATTGTGAGAACTAAAAAAGCCTGTGAATCGAGATATTGAGTTGCAGGAACTATATAGTAATTGCTATATGTTGTCAATCTATTTAGACCTCTTTACCTTTATTCTCTCTGCTTCTGTAAGAAACTGTTTTCGTAGCCGTACACTCTCCGGGGTAATCTCAAGGTATTCGTCAGCATTCATTATTTCCAGACCACGCTCAATAGAAATAGTCATTGGTGGCACAAGATCAACTGATTCATCAGAGCTTGATGAACGCATGTTTGTGAGCTGCTTCCCTTTTGTTGGATTTACCGACATCTCCTCTCCCTTTGAGGTATTTCCGATAACCATACCCTCATATACTTCTGTACCTGCGCCAATATATAAAACACCCCTGTCTTGAAGACCCCATAGTGAAAATGCTGGCGTTTTACCTTGAACCATAGAAACCATAGATCCTACAGACTTTCGCTGTATGTCTCCTGCATATGCCTCAAACCCTGTTACGCGTGATGAGAAGATACCTTCTCCTCGTGTATCTACCACAAACTGATTTCGGTATCCAAGAAGTCCTCGCGTAGGACCTGTAAATGTAAGACGCAACACTGCATCTATGTGCTCAAGATTTGTCATTACAAAATTCCTCTTTCCTAGTTTTTCAATAACAGCTCCTTGAAATTCCTGAGGAATATCAATAATAACTTCCTCAAAAGGTTCTACTTTCTTTCCATTTTCTTCTCGAATAATTACTTGTGGCTGTGATACTTGTATTTCAAACCCTTTTCTACGCATATTCTCAAGAAGAATCGCAATGTGAAGCTCTCCTCGTCCATATACCTTAAAGTGGTCTCCTGCATCAAAATCTACCTTTAGTCCCACATTTACCTCAAGCTCACGTTCAAGGTACTCTCGAATCTCTCGAGATGTTATATGACTTCCTTCTTTTCCTCGGAATGGAGAACTGTTTGCCATAAACGCCAGTGAGATTGTTGGCTCATCAACAGCAATTGCTGAAAACGGTTCTGCATTCTCATCTGTTGTTACTGTCTCTCCAATATCAATATTCTCAAGACCTGCCACAAGTACAATGTCTCCAGCTTTTGCTTCTTGAACCTCAACACGCTCAAGGCCTTTGAAAGAGAAGATTTTTGTTGTCTTACCTTTTCGAGTCTCTCCATTTGGTTTCTTTATAAAAATAGGATCTCCAAGCTTTAGTATTCCCTCGTACACACGCCCCACAGCCATACGTCCAAGGAAGTTATCATATGCAAGGTTAAAAGATTGGAACCTTAGAGTTTTTGACTCAAGCTCATCTGAAGATGCACTTGGAATAAAATCAAGAATTGTATCTAGAAGAGGGGTAAGGTCTTTACCTTCATCACTCATCTTCTTCTTCGCAATTCCATCTCGCCCAATTGCATATACCACAGGGAAGTTTGCTTGTGTGTCATTTGCTCCAAGCTCATAGAAAAGCTCCAACACTTGTTCTTCTGTCCTGTCTGCATCTGCAGCAGGCTTATCAATCTTATTGATAACAACAATAGGGTTTAGTCCCAACTCCAAAGACTTTTTCAATACAAAACGAGTTTGAGGCATTGGTCCTTCCTGTGCATCAACAACAAGCAATACAGTATCAATAGACCTTAGTACACGCTCTACCTCTGAACCAAAGTCAGCGTGGCCTGGTGTGTCTACAATGTTGATCTTTGTGTCTTTATATACAATAGAGGCATTTTTAGAGTAAATTGTAATACCTCGCTCCTGCTCAAGAGAGTCTGAATCCATAGATGATCCAGCCTTTGTAGCACCAGTCTGTTGCATGAGTGCATCAGTAAGTGTTGTTTTCCCATGGTCTACATGAGCGATGATAGCGATGTTTCTAATTTCCATAAAAAATATGGCCCGAAGGCCTACGTGCGAGCAGAGTACGTTAGAAATGCACTATTGGCAATAGCCCTATACATTCATTCCTGCAACATACCCACTCGTCCAACATAGTTGGAACGAATACCCTCCTGTAGGACGAGTAATATTAAAAAGGTCTCCAGTAATAAAGAGGTTTTTAATTACTTTAGACTTCATTGTCTTTGTGTCAATCTCACTAAGAGGAACTCCTCCATCTGCAATAACGGCACGATCTGCTTCCATAAGTCCGGAGATAACAAGTGGTACATTCTTCAAAAATTCCACAATCCCCTTACGCTGTTCTTTTGTAACAGAGTGTACTTTTATTTCTTCATCTATATGAGGAAAACGTTTTGCCAAAACATCTGCGGTTCCAGGAGGAAGGAGTTCTTTGAAAACATTGCGTACGTTTTTATTTTTATTAGCTTCAAATATTTCTTGCACCTTTACATCAAGTGCTCCCAAATCAATGTCTGGAAAAATATCAATGTGTGCCCAGACAAGACCTTCATGCAAAAGGTCTTGTACTTTTGCTGCGCTATTAAGGATAGTTGGCCCTGAAAGACCGAAATGAGTGAAGAGTATTCGTCCACGTACTGAAAACTTTCTTTCTTTTCCAAGAGCAAATGTAATTTTTGCATCAGGAAGTGAATTTCCTGACATGTTTCGAATCCACTTTTCCTCCACTTTAAGAGGAACAACAGTTGGTTTTGGTTCTTGTACGTCATGACCAAGTTTTTTCAACCACTCAAAACCTTCTCCAGATGATCCAGTCTCTGGATGAGACACTCCCCCCGTTGCAAGAACGATTGATTCTGCCGCAAACTCATGCATGCCGGCTCTCACACGGGTAATACGCCCACTTCGCTTCACAAGCTCATGAACTTCAATATTCTTTCGTACTTCAACCTTGTATTCCCGTAGGAGCTTTTCAAAAAAGTGTACTACGTCTTCCGCGCTTTCTGATTTTGGAAAAGCTCTGTTATGTTCTTCCTCCATAAGGGGAAGTCCATTTGATTCAAAAAATTCTCTAGTCTCTTTCACTCCAAACTGTGCGAAAGGAGAAAAAAGAAACTTATCTGCCTCACCAAAGTTTGAAAGGAATTTTCGTGTGTCTTCTTCAGTATTTAAAATATTACACCTCCCTCCTCCAGATATACGGATTTTTTCTCCCAACCTTTTGTTCTTCTCAATCAAAAGAACGCGCTTTCCGCGCTTTCCTGCCACTACCGCAGCCATCATTCCAGAAGCACCTCCTCCTATAACAATGACGTCATATGTGTTTTTAGGTAATCCCACAAAGGCACACTACTACTAATTTTTTATAAGTGAAAGCTTTGCAACTCTCGTTAGCTTCTTTATTTCAATTTCTCTCCGCATTGCATCTCCTTTTGAGTCAAAAACTTCTGTATACACAACCTCTACTGGTCTGCGTGCTTTTGTATATTTTGCACCAATTTTTTCAGAATTATGCTCCAGTACCCTGCGCTCTATATCAATGGTATAGCCAGTATAGAGGGTGTCGTCTGCACACTTGAGTATATATACCGTATGAGTCATGGGTTATAGAAGTCCTTCTAGTGTACTTGTGTATGTACTTATAAATGAAGGTATTACAAATAGAAGTCCCACTATTGGAAGCACCACCATGGCGATAGTAATCCACATGATTGTAAGGAAATACTTACGCGTCTTCTCTACAGATGTATAAATGGCATTAAGTTTTGCATCCATCCCTTCTAGTTTGTTTTGAGTTTCTATTTCCATGTATACAGAATACCTTACTTCTTCCTATTCATTTTTAAATGTTCTTCTCTACCGATAAATGTTTTTGTATCTGCTCTATCAACAAAAACAATCCCATTGATATGGTCTAACTCATGCTGAATAACTCTAGCTAGCAATCCCGTTGCCTTGAGAGTAAAATTTTCTCCATGTTCATTGAAGGCTTTTACTTCAACAGAAATAGACCGTTTTACTTTTCCAAATAATCCTGCCGAGAGTACACTTCCACACCCCTCAAAACCCCACACTTCTTTTTTAGATGAAAAAGTTATTTTTGGATTTATAAATACTCTCAAGGGGTCCGATTTTCTTGTTTTGTTCCTGTTTCTGTATTTGGTCTTTCTAACTTCTGTTACAAAAATTCTTTCACTTTTCCCTATCTGTGGAGCAGCCATACCTATCAAGTCCTTATCTCGCATTGAATCAGTTAGATCTTTAATTGTCTTTTGTGTTGACTTTGAAAATATATTTAAAACTTTCTTTGCTTTTGAACGAATCACCTTTTCTCCTATTTGAGTTGTCTTTTTTATTATCATTTACTTATATACTACATTATTTTTTCTTCCCCAAGTCTAAAACGTCATCAATATGAATCTGATCTACAAAATCATCTACGTGAGACACAATAATCATTGCACCCTTAAATTCATCAAGTGCTTTCGCAATGACAGGAATATGTCGGAAATTAATATGATTTGTTGGCTCATCTAATATTAAAAGTCCTGGTTCGATAATTTTTAGACGTGCAAATGCAACAAGTCCTTTTTGACCTTCCGACAGACTGCCTATCTTTGTTTTCATTATCTCCCCATCAAGCAAGAATCCTGCAGCAAGCGCACGCATGTTCTGTTGAATTTTCTCATCCATTGCATCCATAAGACAATCAAACACTGTTTGATCAAAATCAAGGTTTGAGAAATCTTGTCGATAGTACCCAACCTTTACACCTTTGGCTATAGATTCCCCTTCTGCATCGCCTGCAGCAAGAGATTCCAGGAGTGTTGTCTTTCCAATACCATTTGGACCAATCATCTGAAGATGACTTCCGCGCTTTAAAGATAGTTTGCAAGGCACTGTTTTAGGCTTATGGTCTCTAATTACAGTGAATGATGTTAACTCTAATATATTCAGCGGAGTATTTTCTTGAGCAGGGATGGTAAATTCTCGAATAGTTTTATCTTCCTTTCGTACGTCTACCTTATTTTCTTCGGCAAGTTCTACCTTGTCTCTCATACGCTTTGCAACCATTCGCATTTGCCCTCCTTTATTAGCAAAGAAGTTTGCTTTATCCTTGTTTGCTTGAATTTCTTTTGAAAGCTGTGCGTTCTTTCGCTTTTCCTTCTCTACTCGTGCAGAAATATCTTTTAATACATCGTTGTAGTTTCCTGTGTATTGTTCAATATTTCTTGTCTGTGTATTTAAATACAACACTCCTTGTGTAAATGAGTTTAGAAAATCTGCATCATGAGAAATAACTATTACCGTCTTTTTGTATGACTTAAGAAAGTTTGTGAGATGTTCAATACCTTCTGTGTCTAGATTATTTGTTGGCTCATCCAAAAGAAGCACATCTGGTTTTTGTATAAGCGCAGAAGCCAAAAGAAGTCGCGCTTGCTGACCTCCAGAAAATGAACCCACTAGTCTATCTTTAAATGTTTTGGCAATCTCTTTATCTTTTGGTGCCAAATTCACCACCTCTAGAATAGAATCTATACGTGGATCAATATCGTATATTTTTTCTGAGAATCTTTTTTCAAAAAATGCTCGCATTGATATTTCAAGATCTTCTCGAGGGATAACTTGCTGAGAAACAGCAACGCTTGTGCCGTGCACAATATTAACCCTTCCTTCATCTGGAGTGTATTCCCCTGTTATAAGGCCAAAGAGAGTACTTTTCCCTGCTCCATTCTGACCCATTAGGGTTAGTTTTGATCCTGTGCGTATAGAAAAAGACGTATCGATAAGAATCGGTTTGTTTGCAGAGTGCTCATATGAGACCGCATTTAACGCGACAACAGCTTCGTTACGTGACATAGCAACAAAGACTACACTATGAGTCCTGACTTCGCAAAACTTCTTCTGCGAGTAAAACAAGTTTTTCACTATTATCTAAACTGTCTTCTGGCACTGTCCACCAGTTTTTAATAACCACAGGATCTTTTTTATCTTTTCTAGTATATGTAAATTGTTCAGAACCTTCACTCTTATATCTTTTCTGAACATCAGAATTTATAACCTTGAAATACAAAGTATCTCTAAATACTACCCCTAGTTGCTTCCCATCTTTTTTTAAAAGCGTACCTCCAAACATGCGTGCTGTCTCTACTTGCCCAAGCGGAGCCAGTAAATCTAAAATGTATTCAACGTATTCGTTTTTGGTGCTCATGTATGTATATAGAGTAGCAGATTTA
The DNA here is from genome assembly GCA_002400985.2 of Candidatus Wolfebacteria bacterium. Classification (GTDB taxonomy): domain Bacteria; phylum Patescibacteriota; class Minisyncoccia; order Phycocordibacterales; family Phycocordibacteraceae; genus Minusculum. Next base: position 113,457 of record NVRX02000006.1, on the reverse strand, counting down.
ATTTACTATCTCCTACTCAATAAACTCAGCAATTATTTTTGAAGGATGGTGATTTCTCTCTTACGTGAATTATGTGTTTTTAATATTTTTGAATCAATTTTACTAAAACCAATTTCCTTGAAGATAGGTAACCATTCATCAAAATAGATTTTTGTTGGATTATAACCATCGACTTGATTATGTTTAGTATCACTGGTGGGTGTGTCTATTAAAATATAACCCCCATCTTTCAAAAAGCTTTTTGCTTTTTGAATTACTAAAACTTGATCTTCTCTACTCCATTCCCACAACACAGCCCATGGAAAAATAATTGCATTAAACTTTTTCTTTGTTTTATATTCTAAAAAATCATCACAAATAAGCTCTGCGGCATCTTTGGTGCGCTTACTAAAGTATTCTAAATATTCTTGACTTGTATCTACTCCCACATACCTTGTAAAACCTGAGAGTTTACGACCTATTCTCCCACTTCCACATCCAACCTCAAGAACATCATCTCCTTTTTTTATAAAATTAACAAAAAAATCTAAGTCTATCTGTGTTTTTCCTGATAAACCAGATGCTTCTGCGTACTTTTCAAGTTCTTCTGCACTGATTTTTTCATAAAAGCTCATAAAAAAAGTATACCAGAGTGTCCATGAAGACAAATCCATTTACTAACTTCTTGGGACAAGGGTTGGAACTATTTTAAAATTAATTTAATTTCTTTCTCTAATTCCTTAAAAAGTTTAATGTTCTTTTTATGTCCGGTTGGATTTACTGGTGATGGATGAAAAATAGGTAATACTTTATATGTTTGTTTATTTAGCGTAAGAGAAGAAATTTGTCCAACTTCCAAATCTTCTTCTATAAGTTTTGAAAACAAGCTTGTAGTGTGCACGCCTAATATTATCAAAAGCTTATACTCGCCATCCTTTAATTGATCGAGAAGAATTTTCCAGCACTTTGAACTACAATCCTTAAGCTCAGAACGTTTAGATACAAAACACTTAACAAGTTCGGTAAAACCTGTAGTTTCAACAGACATCTTAAATGGTTCAAGCACTTCATTTAAACGCTTGCCGGTTGGGAGTATCTTCCCATCAGGTCGATAACAAGCTTTCCCTGAAACAACCCAACCTTTTGGTGCAGGAGATTCACCAATAATTAAAACCTTTTTTCCATTTCCAACACCTAATTGATGAAACTTTTCTCGTGGGAAAGTCTCTGGTTTATGACAAATGTGACCATTCATTACCGAAAAGTATAGCAATATTTTAGGCAACATCATATGTTTTGTAAATTAAATGCACTGACTGCCTGGAGGATATTTGAACTTTTATTTAACAATTCTTGCCTTTTCTACAACACTCATCACAAAATTACCCTTCCTCTCAGTGTATTCTTCCCTGTTATCTGCATACTTACAAACAAGTTCTTCTTTTAGCTTTTTATATTCCTTTCTTGCACCTTCATTATTTCGTAAGTAATCTCTAAACAATAGCGGATTCTTCCAAGCGGTTTCACTGTATATTTCTACAAGATTTAAATGATGTGTTCTACACTCTGAAGGCCCTTTTGGAAAGAATTGTCGATCTGTATATCTGCGCTCAGGAATGTACTCATATCCAAGCTTCTGTAACCCTACAATAAAATCTTCTATGTCGTCTATAGATTCAACGGCGACATTCATATCAATAATTGGCTTTGCTGGAATACTTGGTATGGCCGTGCTTCCAATATGTTCAATTGCTTTTATTCTATCTCCAAATGTTTTTAGTAGTGATGCTTTTTCTTTTTCAAACTCCAACTTCCATTCGGAGCTGTATGGCAATAAAACTACTGTACCCCGTTTAACACCTAACATAAGATAAGTTTAGTATATCAAAATTCAGTTGGAAATAAATTTGCTGATTGTCTGAGACGGTGTTGAAACTTTTCTTACCAAACCCTAGACTGTGTTTCTACTTCATTCCCAGCTTGAAATGCTGGTGTGGTTATTAATACTAACCTCATTTTACCTTTATAGTAAAAACGAGTATTGGGTGGAATAGAAATTAAGTCTCCTTTTGATACGTGCACTTCTTTATCTGCAAGAACATAGGTTCCATTCCCCTCAAGAACAATGTAAGTAAATGTTGATACTTTGTCGTAAAATTCCTGATTATGTCCTTCTTCTGTACTTACTAGTACCACGCCACAATGATCATTGATATCTGAATATATTTCTAAATCAATACCATGTTTCTTTATTTTCTTTATGTCACCTGCTTTCTCCAAAATAAATTCCATGATGTAATTATATCAAATTTTTCTTGCTGACTGTCTGGGACGATGTTGGAACTTTTTTAGTCTCACTCAGGTAAATTCTCATATCGTCCGTCTTTATACGGAGGATAACAAATCTCATGAAATACTAAATCTTCATCTGCCTCCCACTGCATAGCATCTCCAATAGACACCTCTACTTCTTCTGTGGCACCAGGATATACATAATTTTCTTTCAGGCCACTCTTTTTTACAATCCGAAGTGTTCCTTTTCCAGTTTTAAAAACTTCTAATGTTTGAATACCTTTTAAAACTTTTTGTAATGGAGTTTTGTTTCCTTTTAGGACAGTTACAATACCTAAGTCTTTTGTATCATCGCTCTTGTATGAATACACGTCACAAGTAACACCTTCTTTCACTTGCAAAGATTCAATAAATTTTAAATCATCTTCAATCATGAAGGTAGTATATCAAAAACTAAAATTATGTCTGGCATTCGAGCTTTTGTGAGTTATTAACTATGGCTTAAATATTTTGCTGTCTGGGAGGAGATTAGAACCTTTTTTACCAATGACTACTCTTGCCCTTTTCTATGTTGTAATTGAAACAACTTGAACACCAGAAGTAAATAACTCAGTTCGAATTTCATGAACTAGACCCCACTTAATTGCTTCTTCTGGATTAAGCGTTGTTCTATCAATCATTGCACTAACTACTTCATCCTCTGTTTTTCCGACGTTTACAGAAATAACCTTAGCAATATTTTCAATATCAATACGTAGACCCTTAAGTCTCTCCTCTAGTTGTGGTTCTTCTAAACTAAATTGACCTTGAAAATTTGCACTAACACCATGAATCAGAAACCGAGCTTGCGGTGAAGAGAATCGCTCTGTTCCAGCCGCGTAAATAACAACACCTATGGAATCAACACTTCCGAAGTTATGGGTAGTAATTTTATCAACAGGCAAACCTTTTAAATAATTATAAATACTCAAGCCGTGGAAGACGCTGCCTCCAGGAGTAGAAATAAGTAACACGATCTCCTTTATTCCATTATTAACAGCCTCATCAATAACGTTCATTAACTTATTCGCTGTTTGCTCGTTTACTGGAGCAAAAAATTTAATAACTAATTTTGACATAATATTTTAACTTTTATCTTTAATATTTCTTTTAATTACACCTACTACTTTCCCACTTAACTGAAACTCGTCTTGCTCACAAATATATATAGGGAAATATTCGCTCGTTGAATTTGCTTCCAAAATAATTCTTTTATTTTTCTTGTCTTCTCTATATTTTTTTATTGTTGCCAACCCATCAATAACAGCAACGACAACTTCTCCATCCCTATATATTTTTTGCTCACTATCAACTAGCACAAAATCTCCACTTTCAATCACCTCCCCTTTTTGAATCTCTTCTTTATTCATAGAGTCTCCATCTGCAATAACTACATACAAACCTTTTTTTATTCTCGGAAGCATTTTGCTTGAAACTTTTAAATAGCCCTGTATATATTCTTCCGCAAATATTGTCGCTGGACCACAATTTGCAGCACCAATTACTGGAAGTGAAAAAAGAGTGTTTTTTGAAAAAGGTATTTTTGAAATACCCCCTCTAGCTAATTTGATTATTTTATTACTTAAATCAAGTTGAATGAGACCTTTTTGTGAAAGTTTTGTAAGATGATGTTTTATAATTTGCGGTTTACTTTCAATACCTATCAAAACTGCTATCTGCCGTAAACTTACACCACGTAGTTCCTGCTTTTTCTTTAATAAACTTAAAATCTTCTCTTGAGTTTGGTGCATACTATCTATTATAGCATATTTTAACCCTAAATGCAACCATTTAGTCAATACACTTGACTAAATTGACACATAAATGTAATCTTGTAAAAGACTGTTCGCCTTTCAACCTTTTAGGTTGAAATATTACTAGCTAATCTCACAAGCATAATGAGTAAAGTACAACCATGGCACTCAATTGAGCCTGGTACAGAGGTTTATCACAACAACACTCTCTGTACTGAAGGTAACAATATTGAACGCCGTAATCGTAAAGGAGGCACAGGAGGTCATAGACTATGCTCTCACTGCAGCCGACTAAATTAAAGTTCTGCCAAGACTCTCAAAAACTGATTGAGAGTCTTTGCTTGTGATCAAGAATTTTTATTTTTAATAATATCTTTAATTTCTTCCAACAATTCTATCTGTCTATTTATCTTCCAATACCAGCTATTCACTTCCCTAAAGAGAAAGAAGAATATTATTCCTCCAATAACAATATAAAGATGTGTACTCAGTACTTGCAAAATCGCCTAAAAATGGCGACCTTACAACCATGCTGCCCGGCAGGGAATCGAACCCCGATCTACAGTACCAAAAACTGCCGTCCTACCGTTAGACGACCAGGCAATGAACTACTTCCCAACAATACTAGAACATCTTCCTACTTTTCGCCACCCTTAACAAGTTCAATTACCGCAAGCTCCAGAGGAAGAGAAGGAATTGGCGCAAAACGAATGTCTCTACTTGCCTCTAGATGTGCAACAAGGATTTCAGGTGTAATAAGATTAGAAAGCTCTTTCATGTCTGCAACCTCATCTTCTCCGTACTGTTCAATAAAATCTTTTTCTACACTCTTCATGTGCCGAAGAAGCAGTGTTGCCCGTAGATAATCAAGAACTAATGTAAGAAATGTTTTCATCTCTACACCGCTATCTTCCACAGATTGTATTGCAGCAAATGCCTTTTTACCGTCTTTCTTTATAATCCCTTCTACATAATCACTTACCAGCTTTCTTTTTGGTGCTCCAGTTACCTCCTCCACCTCAGACACAGAAACCTTCTTGTCTGCAGAAGACGCATGAATTTTTTGCAAAATTGACTGTGCATCTCGAAATGAACCATCTGCAAGGAGTGCGATTAATTCCGCAGCTGCTGCTTCAAGCGTGAACCCTTCTTTTGTAGATATTTTTGTAACAACATCTGCAAGCACTTTTCGTGAGGGTTTTTTAAATGTAAACGTCTGACACCGAGAAATAATAGTATCTGGAAGCTTCTCTGTCTCTGTTGTGGCAAGAATAAACACAACATGTTTTGGAGGCTCTTCTAGTGTTTTCAAAAACGCATTGAATGCACTTTTTGAAAGCATGTGTACTTCATCAATGATGTACACCTTGTATGGAGAGTCGAAAGGCAGTGTATATACATTTTCAGAAAGCTCTCTAATATTGTCTATTCCTGTGTGACTCGCCGCATCAATTTCATAGAGATCATTTTCTGTACATCCTATTGCTTTTGCAAAGATACGCGCAACGGTTGTTTTTCCTAAGCCACGTGTACCAGAAAATAAATATGCATGCCCAATATTATCTTGTGCGATAGCACCTTCTAAAACCTTTGTTATGTGATCTTGTCCTACAACTTCAGAAAATTTTTGTGGACGATATTTTCGATAGAGTGCCTCTGCCATATAGGACGATTATATCATTAAACAAAAAGTGCCGCCTGAGTATAAAATACTCGGCGACACATTTACATATTTATATGGACAAATATTAAATACCTATTCCAAAGAAAGGTTCTATGTCTGACAGCATGTAATACATGTTGCCGTCATTAGACATTTCAATGAGATACCATATTCCATCATTGCCAATATGTTCTGAAACAACACGAAGAAGTTTTACTTTCAATGGGTATTCTCCGGATAAATATATACATGGCTGACCAGTATATGTCTCTCCAACAAGATATTTGTTCATAACCCCAAGGTCTTTTCCCTTTTCGTATGCTTTAGCAACTTTAGTTATTACCTGCAAATCATTACAGACAACACCCGTTTTAATAGAAACTACTGGTTGTTTTGCATGTGCTGGAGCAAAACATAACAGACCTGCTATTAAACTTGTACTTACTAACTTGAGCATCGTACATCTCCTTTCAAAAGTTCGTTACCATATTCAAAATACTCCTCCAAATGGCGCTAGTCAAATTTTAACAAATTTTCTGTACGCAGTATCTTTTCTACCTCATCTGCATTTTTTGTAGCAAAAAGCTTCGCTCTTAGCTCTGCTGCCCCATCAAATCCTGACACATATGCCTTGTAATGCTTCTTCATTACATTAAAGGCACTGTTTGGTAATAATTTTTCGTATAGCCTTGTATGTTCAAGCATCGCCTTTATCTTTTCTTCTGCAGTAATATTCTTTTTTTCTTTATTAAAAAACCAAGGATTTCCAAAAATACCTCTCCCAATCATTACGCCATCACACCCACTCTCTTTTATTTTTATTTCTCCATCTTCAATACTTTCCACATCACCATTTCCAAGAATAAGGGTGTTTGGGGAAAGCTTGTCTCTAAACTCAACAATTCGAGGCATAAGATCCCACTGTGCTGGAACTTTACTCATTTCCTTTCGTGTACGTAAATGTACAGTAAGGCACGCAAGATCTTGTGAGAGTAATTCTGGAATCCATGTATCAATTTCTTCCGTGTTGTATCCAATACGAGTCTTAACAGACACGGGAAGCCCAGATTTCTTCGCAGCTGCAATGACCTTCCTTGCTGTTTCTGGATCTTTTATATGAGCTGCTCCTGAACCTTGTTTTTCTATAGACCTATCTGGGCATCCCATGTTTATATCAATTCCATCAAATCCTAAGTCTGCACAAAGCTTTGCCGCATACTCCATTCTTTCAGGATTACTTGTAAATAGCTGGGCAACAATTGGATGTTCACCCTTATCAAACAAAAGTGATTGCATGAGAGGGTTATCCTCATCTTTCATACCTACCTTCTCTCTCGTTGCATACAGGCCATCACAGGCAACAAATTCAGTCCACATTACATCTGGTTTCCCGTATTTTGAAATAATACGTCGAAACGCAACGTCTGTAACATCAGCCATTGGCGCAAGCACAAAAAGTGGCGTATCTATTTTTTCCCAAAAGTTATTCATTTCGCTTAATGTATACACGTTTTCCAAAGCGCATGTCAAGATATTCTATTTCTGAAAATTCTTCTATGCTTTCAAGCACAGAAGGAAATGCCTGTCCAACATACTCCTCTTCTCCAAGAACATACTCAAGTCGAGGGCCGGAAGCAAAATTAAGCACCACCTCATCATCTCCTCTAAACAAAATTTGAACTACCTCTTCTCCAAAATTAGAAAGGGCATTTATAAGCGCAGACACTTTTGGTATCGCCCCTTCTTCAAAAATGGTGTTTCTAATTTCAGGTGCATCTGCTAACAAAGATCCATACACAGGAACAAGATCCATATCCGCACGGGCAAAAAGGAATCCATCACTATCACTGGCTATACATGTGGTGCTTGTTGCACTAGCGCACCACATAAAAACTCCAACCCGCTCAGAGATAGACACTTCAATACTACGAAAATCTAGGCGCGAAACGGAAACTTCTTTTATACGAGGATATGTATCTGTAAGATTTTCACGTATATAGTTTTCTGATATTAAAAAGATACTGTCCTTTGGAAAAATATATGCATACGTACCTGCAATAGAGCGTTCAACATTTTCTCCAATAGTCTGTGGTAAAAGAATATCCGCACCCGACACAGAAATAGAATCTACACGAACCTCAGACTGCCACACACCATATGCAGCACCGCCAAAAACAATAGAGAGTGCCAATACAGCTAATAGAGTGTAGAGCCTTACAATGATAGTGCGACGGTCTTTTATTCGACGCTTCGCCATATTATGTAATTACATCCTTGCCCATGTACGGAATCAATACTTCAGGAACAGTAATACTTCCATCTTCATTCTGATAGTTTTCAATAATAGGAACGAGCAACCGAGGTGTTGCCATAAAAGTATTATTCAATGAGTGAGCAAATTTAATATCTCCATTCTCATCTCGATACCTAATACCAAGTCTTCGTGTCTGGAAATCATGGAAGTACGATGCTGAATGAGTTTCTCGATATGCATCTTCTGTTGGGACCCAAGCCTCAATGTCATATTTCTTTACCTGTCCAAGCCCTAAGTCTCCACCACAGTTTACAACCACGTGATATGGAAGCTTAAGTGCCCGCATCATATCTTCTGCATTCTTTGTAAGTTCTTCGTGATACTCCACACTCTTCTCATGAGAGGCTTCACTTAAAACAACTTGCTCAAACTTAAAGAACTCATGCACACGCACTAGTCCTTTTGTATCTTTTCCATGACTACCTGCCTCACGCCTAAAACAAGGAGAGAATGCAAAATACTTTTTAGGGAGCTCTTTTACGTCGAGCATTTCATTTGCATGCATTCCCATTGCTGCCACCTCTGAAGTCCCTGCCAAATAACTATCGTCTTGTGTCTTATATAAATCCTCTTCGCTTTGTGGAAGGTACCCTGTTCCAAAGAAAGATTCCCCACGTACTAGTGATGGGGTAATAACTGGCGTGAAATCTTTTTCATTAAAAAAGTTCATCGCAAATTGCCACAATGCAAAATTCAAACGCGCACCATCTCCTTTTAGAAAATATCCTCGGAATCCAGAAACCTTTGCTCCTCGCTCAAGATCAACCATCCCAAGCTTTTGCATAAGCTCGACATGACTCTTTGGGGTAAATGAAAACTCTTTTTTCTCTCCCCACGTTCGTATTTCTTTATTATCTGAATCTTCCTTCCCTTCAGGCACTGACATGTCAGGAATATTTGGAACCTGAACCATAAGTGCCCGCCATTGCTTTAGTACCTCTTTTAATTTCTTCTCATCTTCTTGAAGCTTATCTTTCAATAATTTTGATTCTGCAATTTTCACCTCTCGCTCCCCTCCTTCAAGTTTTGGGATTTGATCACTAATTTTATTTTGCTCAGACCTCCGATCATCCACCTTTTGTTGCAGTGACCTTCTTTCGTCATCTAACTTCAAAAGACCATCAATGTCTACTTCGATGTGTTTTTTTGCAGCTCCAGCTTTTACGATGTCGCTGTGTTCTCGTATGAAATGTATATCTAACATAATCTGTTACAGTAAATACTACTGTACTATGCCATTTGATGTGTACCAAGTGTTGAAAAAAGATTTCCCGGGGACACTCGGGCATATACCAGACCCTCCAGGGTATTTATACGTACGAGGAACACTTCCACCAAAAGACCACAAACTTCTTTGTATTGTTGGATCGCGTGCATTAAGCGACTATGGAAGACGTGTTCTCACTCATTTTTTTAATACATTACAAGGACATCCCATATCTATAGTTTCAGGTCTTGCACTTGGTACAGACGGGCTCGCACACACACTGGCACTAAAACATGGGCTACACACTATTGGTGTGCCGGGTTCTGGAATTAGTGACGAGGCTATGTATCCAAAGACGCACGCACGCCTTGCACAAGAAATCCTTGAATCAGGAGGGGCGCTTCTATCTGAGTACCCTCCAGAGTTTAGAGCTCAAATGTGGTCTTTCCCAAAACGAAATAGAATCATGGCAGGAATGAGTGATGCTGTATTTATGCTAGAGGCAGGAGAAAAAAGCGGAACACTCATTACTGCAAAGATGAGTTCTGAATACAATAAAGAACTTCTTACTATTCCCCATCCACTTTTTAGCGAACACGGAAAAGGTCCTCATCAATTTCTTCGTCTGGGTGCAACCATAGTTACAAAACCAGAACATATTTTAGAGGTACTTGGCCTTGATAGCTCCCAACAAAACAAATCTTTCACGCTTCATCCACTCGAGAAAAAACTGTATGACATTTTGAGAGAACCAAAAACACTCGAACAACTCATTCTTCTTCTCGGTCTTTCTCGAGATGATCTTTTGCAACTGCTTTCCAGCCTTGAACTAAAAGAAATTATCACTGTTCATGGTGGTGCATATGTACGTTTACGCACTCAGCTGACTTGACCGCACACACATAAGTGCGGTATGCAGTGTGCATGAGTAAGTTAGTAATTGTTGAGTCACCAGCGAAAGCAAAAACAATCCAGAAGTATCTGGGGGATGATTTTGTGGTCCTTGCTTCAGTGGGACATGTTCGTGATTTACCAAAAAGTAACAAAGATGCTGTAGACATTGAAAATGGATTTATTCCTCGATATGTAAACTCTCCTAGAAAAGAAGATGTTATTGCTGATATTAAAAAAGCAGCAAAGAAAGCAACCGAAGTATTCCTCGCACCTGACCCCGACCGAGAAGGGGAAGCTATTGCGTGGCATGTGCAAGAAGCTGCTGATATTAAAAAAGCAAAGAGAGTTGTATTCCATGAGGTTACGAAAGATGCAGTACTAGAAGCAATGAAGCATCCTAGGGAAATCGACATGAATCTACTCCACGCACAAGAAGCACGCCGCGTACTTGATCGACTTGTAGGGTATGACCTTTCAGGGCTTATTTGGAAAAAGGTTCGGTATGGACTTTCTGCAGGAAGAGTACAATCCCCCGCACTCCGTATTCTCATGGAAAGAGAACGAGAGATTCGAAAGTTTATTCCTGAAACATATTTTGTACTTGAAGCACTCTTTAAGGCTATTGCCGGAGAATTCCAAACTACAGCAAAGGAAGAACCCAGAGAAGCAAAGGAAGCTGAAAGAATTGCAAAAGAAGCAAAGGAGGGCTCATGGAGTGTTGAAAGCATTACTGAGAGTAAACAAAAGAGACAACCGAAAGCTCCTTTTACTACATCAACTATCCAACAGGTTGCATCTACACGTCTTGGATTTTCTCCATCACGTACTATGCGAGCAGCACAGAAGCTTTATGAGGCAGGACGCATCACCTACATGCGAACAGACAGCACCACACTTTCAAAAGAAGCGGTTACTCAAATCTCAAAAGCTATTACCGATGAATACGGAAAAGAAAATCTTGAAGTAAAAACATTTAAAACAAAATCAAAAAATGCTCAAGAGGCTCATGAGGCAGTTCGCCCAACAGAGGCAGGACGAAAAACTGCAGGACGAACAGATGATGAAAAAAGACTGTATCAACTCATTCGTACACGAACACTTGCTTCTCAAATGATTTCAGCTGAAATTATGCGAACAAAAATTGTTGCAGTATGCGACAAAGATATTCCTACATTTGCGGCAACAGGATCTCGAGTAATAAATCCTGGATGGCTAGCATGTGATACAGAAGCACGAGGAGAAGACAAAGAACTTCCAAAAGTATCCCAGGGTGACTCTCTTGATCTATTGGACGTAACTTCTACAGAAAAACAAACTGAACCACCAAATAGATATACAGAAGCCGGTCTTATTAAAGAGCTTGAAAAGCGTGGCATTGGACGGCCGTCAACATACGCTTCAACTATTCGTACTATTGTAACTAGAGAGTACGTAGAAAAAATTGGAAGAACCCTCTTCCCTACAGCGGTAGGAGATGTTGTTTCAAGTTTCCTTGAAGAACACTTTACATATTATGTTGGAGATGACTTTACTGCAGAAATGGAAAACAGACTCGATGATATTGCAGCAGGTACCGGAGAATATGTAAAAACACTTACAGAGTTTTATGGACCATTTAGAAAAGCACTTGAATCAAAAGAGGATATTCCAAAACTAACAAACCTTGGACCAGTAGATAAAAAGTTCAAGTGTCCAAAATGTGGAAAAGGAATGCATAAAAAACTTGGGCGTGGAGGAATATTTATGAGTTGTGATACATATCCAGATTGTGACGGAATGCGAACACAAGAAGGTGAAGAGATTGCAGAAGATAAACCAATAGGAAACCATCCTGAATCTGGAGAAGAAATATATGTATTGAGTGGACGCTTTGGTCCGTATGTACAACTTGGCGTAAAAGATAAAGAAAATAAGAAGCCACGAAGAGCCAGCGTACCAAAAGATAAAGAACCAAAAGAAGTAACCATTGCTGATGCAGTTAAATACCTTTCTCTTCCTAGAGTACTTGGAGATCATCCAGTATCTGGAGAACCAATTACTGCAAGCATAGGACGCTTTGGTCCATACATTGTGCACGAGAGTGATTTTAGATCTCTAAAAACAGACGATGTATATAACATTGAACTAAAGAGAGCTCTTGAGATTCTTGCGGAAGAAAAGAAGAAACGCGGAGCAAAGAAAAAGAAATAAACAAAACCGGCCTTACAATAAGACCGGTTTTTTGTATTATGCAAGTAAGTGATTTAACCTGCATGTAACATGTAATAACAGTTACCATCACCCTGACACTCAGGTCTCCCTGGGCATTCATCAGGATTACAGTACATTTCCTTCTGAGAAGTATTCCCAGTATTTTTTGGGTCACCTTCTTTTGAAGATTTAGAACCCAAAGCTTTAGTAGACACACTCATAGTGTTTCTCCTCTTGTTATTTTTCCACCTCGTAGTATGCTAGATAATATGATATCCGTCAAGGAAATTCAAAAAGAGATGCAGGGAGCAAANGANGAAGAATTANCTCTTGTAAAAGAGGCATANNNCTTTGCAAAGAAAGCNCACAANGAACANACTCGCTATTCTGGTGAGCCNTATTTCATNCATCCAGCTGCTGTTGCAAAAAAACTTGCTGAACTTGGCGCAGATAGTGCTGTTATTATGGCAGGNCTCCTCCATGACACTGTTGAAGATGTTGGNGTTGAAGANGAAGANATAGAGAAACGTTTTGGAAANGATGTNCGNTTNCTTGTTCGTGGAGTNACNAAACTTGGAAAACATAAGTACCGAGGNGCAAAAAGNCACGCTGAAAGTTTGNGGAANCTTCTTGTNGCNACATCTGCAGANATTCGAGTNCTTCTCATAAANCTTGTTGATAGACACCACAACATGACAACTCTCTNTCANGTNCCNGAACATAANCGAAAACGNATTGCACTTGAAACACTAGAAATNTACGCNCCTATTGCAGATCGTCTTGGAATGGGACTTATGACGAAAGATTTNGAGGATCTTTCGTTCCCTCATGTATATCCAGACGCACACACTCACATTCTTGAGGTAATGAAGCAGAAGAGTAAAGAAAGTGAAGATGGGTTAAAAAAAATACAGCGTATTTTCAGAAAAGAACTTGCGAAAGAATCTATTGTTAATTTTCATACTGAACTTAGAATCAAAGGTCTATACAGCCTATATCAAAAACTAGAACGAAATGACAAAGATATTACAAAAATATTTGATATTGCAGCTATTCGCATCATTGTAAAGAATATAAATGATTGTTATACGGTACTTGGAATAGTTCATAATTTATTCAAACCAATCCCTGGAAAGATTAAGGATTACATTGCATTTCCAAAACCAAACGGGTATCAAAGCCTTCACACGACTGTTATGACAGGAAGTTCTGGAATTGTTGAGGTACAAATCCGTACTGAAGAAATGCACCGTAGTGCAAAATATGGAATTGCCTCTCATATCTCATATAAACAACTTGGGGATGGTAATAAAAAAATGTTTGAATCTCTTGCAAAGTCTTGGATGAAAGAACTGCTTCCTAGTNTTCTTCCTAANAAAAAGAANATTGATGCAAATACCCCCGCTTGGATAGCAGAACTTGTTGATACTCAAACTGCTTTGTCTGAAAGTGACGAGTTCCTTCAAGGAGTTAAAGAAGACATGACNAGCTANCGAGTATTTGTATTTACCCCAAAGGGTGATGTTATTGACCTTCCTGTTGATTCAAGCCCTATTGATTTTGCATATGCTATTCATAGCGATATNGGAGACCANGTTGCTGGAGCAAAGGTAAATGGAAAACTTGTTTCCCTTGATACAAAATTAAAAAATGGAGATCGTGTTGATATTATGACAAGAAAAAATTCTGCNCCAACAGAAAAATGGCTNGGNATGGTAAAAACATCTCTTGCTCGACGTGCAGTTCGACAACAAACAAGTAAAAAATCTACACCGTAAAACTTGAGATGTTGTAGAGATCATCATCCTGACTCTTCTTTTCTTCTATAACTTCTGGAACAACGCCNTCAAGGGCGTTTTCTACATTCTCTACAACTGCTTCTTCTGAAACTGCTTCTTCCCCAGCAGTAGACTGCTCTGCAATGTGCGCATGTATTGCACTAAGGTCATCTTCAGAAAAGAAATCAATAACAATCTTTCCTCCTGAGGCTCCTCGTTCAATATGCACTCGTGTACCAAGAGCATCTGAAAGTTCTTTTTCACACTTTTGTAATTCTGGAGAAAGATCGTTTTTTCGAGTTTTCTCAACAGCAATACGTCGTGCAAGCTGCTCGCTGTCTCGAACAGATATTTTCCTTGTAATTATCTCCTTGTAGAGCGTTGCCTGCTCTTCAGGACGGTCAGAAAGCATGAGGAGAGGACGTGAGTGCCCTTCTGTCATATTCCTTCCCCGAATAGCTTCCTGCATCTCCTCGGGCAACATAAGAAGCCTAATGGTATTACTTACGTACTCTCGACTCTTNCCCATCTTCTTTCCAATCTCTGCATGNGTAAGTTTAAATTTCTTTGCAAGAAGTTGAAAAGCTTTTGCTCGATCAACAGCATTTAAATCTTCCCGGTGTAAGTTTTCAATAATAGCCAACTCAAGCTTCATTTGCCCATCTTCATCTTGGGTTCTGATAACAACAGGAACCTCTCGAAGATGCACAAGCTTTGAGGCACGCAGGCGACGCTCTCCAGCAATTAGCTCGTACACTGTTTGCATTCCTCCATCTTCTTTTTCTACTTCTGCACGGGTAACAACAAGAGGTTGTAACACTCCATACTGCCGAATACTCTCTGAAAGAGATCTTAAACTTAAATCATCAAAACTTTTTCGAGGNTGATACGGATTTGGCTGTATCTTCTCTACTTCAATCCAATATACCGAATCATACCGATTTGCCTCAGCTAATTTCGCGTCCATATAGAGTCGATTGTATCATATGTAATTTGCACCTTTATCAAACCTTGCGTAGGATAACGTAACTGCCGGGGTGGCGGAATTGGTATACGCGATAGATTCAAAACCTATTGTCGCAAGACATGAGGGTTCAAGTCCCTCTCCCGGCACAAGTATGTAAAAAGCGCTGTAGAGTGCTTTTTCATTTGGTACAATAATAACTAATGGCAAAACTATATTTTTCTTATGCAGCAATGAATGCTGGAAAATCAACACTTCTCCTGCAAGTTGCTCACAACTATGAAGAAAGAGGAATGAATGTATATCTGCTTACTGCAAAAAAAGATACTCGAACTGGAAAAAATATTATTTCATCTCGCATTGGTATTAAGCACAAAAGCAATGTATACGATGAAAAAAGTAATTTATTTGAAAAAGTAGACAATGAAAAAGATCCAATAGCATGCGTACTCGTTGATGAGGCTCAATGGCTCAGCAAAGACCATGTTGATCAGCTCACAAGAATAGTTGATGAATTACATATTCCTGTTTTGTGCTACGGCCTTCGTACTGACTTTAAAGGAAATCTCTTTCCTGGCTCACAAGCACTTCTTGCACTTGCAGATGAAATCCGAGAAATACGTACCATCTGTCACTGTGGTAAAAAAGCAACAATGGTTCTGAGATTAGATGCAGATGGAAAAGCATTACACAAAGGACCTCAAAACCAAGTCGGTGGAAATGAATCGTACACTTCTGTGTGCAGAAAACATTGGAAAGAAGGGTTGGCTGCATAAATAACAAAAAACACCGCCATGCGGTGTTTTTTGTTTATCTTTATTTACCCTTTCAAGAATTTCAACATAGTATCTGCATCAGACACCATAAATGGATCGCCTTCTGCGTTATCCTCAAAACCATCTTCAACAAATGCTTTTGTAATAGTCCCGTCTTCAACTATTGCAGAGTATCGCCATGATCGCTCACCAAACCCTAGATTATCTTTCTTTACCATCATTCCCATTCCTCGAGTAAAGTCTCCTGAACCATCAGGAATGAGTTTTACATTATCTGCATTAAGATCTATTCCCCATGCATTCATAACGAACGCATCATTTACAGATATGCAATACACCTCCTCAATACCAAGACCTTTTAGATCTTCGTATTTTTCTTCATACCCTGGGAGATGCGTTGATGAGCATGTTGGCGTAAATGCTCCTGGAAGTGCAAAAAACGCTACCTTTTTTCCTGTAAATAAATCTTGAGAGGAAACATCTTTCCACTCATATTTTCCAGATTCATTTTTTACCCTAGTCTTAAATGTTACGTCTGGCACTTTCTTTCCTTCTAGTTTTGAACTATTCATAGATTGTTTTTGTTTACTAATTTTGTANNCGTAGTATAACGAACCTAGTGAAAGACGCAAAAGTTTTAGCAATTGTTGGGCCCACAGCCTCAGGGAAAACATCCCTGGCTATTGCTATTGCCAAAAAATACAATGGAGAAATTATTTCTGTTGACTCACGACAAGTGTATAAAACCCTTGATATTGGCACTGAAAAAGTAACGAAAGAAGAAATGGAAGGAATTCCTCACCACATGATTGATATCGTAGAACCAGAGCATTCTTTTAGCGTGCAAGAATTTCAAACAATGGCACGAAGAAAAATTGAGAACATCCTTTCACGAGGAAAGCTTCCTATACTCGCTGGTGGTTCAGGCCAGTATATGGACGCCGTATTATATGACACTTCTTTCCCTGTTGTTCCTCCAAATGAAAAACTACGAACTGAGCTTGCAGATGTACCTGCTACTGCATTATTTAAAATACTAGAAACACAAGATCCTGCACGCGCAAAAACTATTGAACCAGCAAATAAAAGACGCTTAATACGAGCGCTTGAAATTATTGAAGCTATTGGAAAAGTTCCAGAGCAAAAGAAAGGAGAATTCTTGTACGACACACTTTATTTAGGGATTGCTGTATCTCGCGAAGACATACGAAAACGTATAATAGACCGTCTTACAGAAACTTTAAAAAAAGGATTGATTGCTGAAGTTAAAACACTTCGAGCGCGTGTGGGTGATTCACGACTTAATGGCTTTGGCCTTGAGTACCGCATTATTCGAGAATACCTTGATGGGCTTGTTGAGGAAAATCTACTTACTGAAAAACTTGTCTCTGGACTTATGGGGTACGCAAAACGTCAAATGACCTGGTTTAATAANAANAAAGATATTGTATGGGGANANAAAGAAGNNCTTTNNGNANTTATTNGAAAANNAAAATTAACNTCNACACANGTTCCATCATTGTGACATTTTGNTGNNTGNNTAACAGTCTTNGGAAATGCTTCNGTNACNCNAAATNNNGGAATTTCTGTNTTTNNNGNNACTNTNTGCAANNCNTCTGCAATAAGAACNTNTACGCACGNGANCCNTCTTTTGTTTGTATTCCATANTCTCCAAGTTCTNNNCATTCNTNACANTCNTNACNNCCTGTNCCANNNGNTCCANATNCGGANGTATATACAGAAAANTGNGGNGANGTNATTNNNCGNACNTGTAANACACTTNCTGCNGGAACNCCACTGTCTATAAGAAACTGTCTNTGACTNGCAGTNTNNACTTCATACACAGCNNNCAANCCGTTTGCNTTTGCNNTTTGNATAAANTCTTTTATNTANACCTTAATNNCNTCTANACTNTGAGNAGTCTGCCACNCGAANATCNCCAGTNCNNCNGCTACCTCCTCCTGGAGTAGATATTTCTAAATCTGNCTCACANACTTCTTTTGTAACACCAAAGAAACTTTCCCAATTTCCAACNNCATCCTNANNNGCAAAAGTATTCATAATNGTACTCACAATCAAAAATGCACCCAAGAGAANTACAAATCCAATAATNGCTGAGGTNGCTNNACTTTTTGCTTTTTGAATATTNGNAGGACTTGCTGGGTTTGTAACATANANAAANCCNACATANACAAGAATCAAAACCAAAACTATTGTGCCNAGNTAAATGGCAAAATTCATAATNTTCTGGACGAGTTGCATCACNTCTACAAAGTCACANCCNCAATTTGAGTCTCTACACGCAGGTACAAGCTGTTCAAACATGTGCCTATCATACCGCGAAANGACTCTCTAAGAGAGTCNTTTCTGTTAATTGCGGGCGATGAGGGAATCGAACCCCCGACTAAGGTTTTGGAAACCTTCATTATGCCACTTAACTAATCGCCCTATACACAAACACACGGCAGGTGCCGTGCGCAGAGTGTAGCATAAAGAATAAAGAGTTCTACTTCTTTGATTCTTTGAAAATAACGTGCTTTCGAAGTATGGGATCATACTTTTTAAGCTCAAGCTTTCGCTCTGCGCCTTCGCCTTTCTTATTCTTCCGTGTCCAATACATGTGAGTGGACTCGGTTGATTTCATTTTGATCAAATTGTTCTGACTCATAGTGGGGCTACTCTATCAAATACCAGGATTTACGCAACCGTTTTAGCCTTTTTTCGTGTAGATACAGCCTTTTTTCGTGCGGTAAATGTTGGTGAATCTCCTTTTAGACCTACCGTTACTGATCCTCCAGCCATAAGACCCTTTTCCACCATGAGAGATGCTATTGGTGTAAGAAGCCTTGTTTGAATAACTCGACGTAATGGACGAGCACCATATTGAGGACTGTATCCTTTTTCTGCAAGCCAATCTTTCACTTTTGGAGCAATTGAAAGTGCAATGTTCTTTTTAGAAAGACGCTCTACAACTTCTATAATTTGCATGTCTACAATCTTTCGAAGATCCTCCTTTGAAAGAGTTTTGAAGAAAATAATATCATCTAGACGATTTAAGAACTCTGGACGGAATTGCTCACGTAATTGCTTCATTACCTTTTCTCGTGCCTGTTCGTACTGATCCTCCTTTTCTTTATCTGCATTGTCATATGTGGCAAACCCAATTGAGCCCAACTTACCAATGTGCTCTGCTCCCACATTTGAAGTAAGGATTACAATAGTGTTCTTAAAGTTAACTTTTCTGCCCTTTCCATCTGTAAGGTGCCCACTATCAAGAACCTGCAGAAGAATATTAAATACCTCTGGATGTGCTTTCTCAATCTCATCAAAAAGAATTACAGAATACGGACGGTGTCTCACCTTTTCTGTAAGGCTGCCACTCTCTTCGTGTCCCACATATCCTGGAGGAGCTCCCACAAGCTTTGAAACTGAATGCTTTTCCATGAACTCACTCATGTCTATACGAATGAGATTATCTTTATCATTAAACATGAATTCAGCTAGCCGTCGTGCAAGTTCTGTTTTTCCAACCCCTGTTGGCCCCAAGAACATAAAAGATCCTATAGGCCGGTTTGGATCAGCAATACCCACTCGAGACCGTTTTACCGCATCTGAAACAGATTGGATTGCCTCATCTTGCCCCACAAGATTATTCCTCAGGGCTTCTTCCATACGAGCAAGTTTTCCTGCTTCTTCTTCAAGCATTCGAGACACAGGTATTCCTGTCCATTTTGAAACTACTATTGCAATATCTGATTCTGTTACCTCCTGTTTTAAAATTCTTCGAGACTTCTGAAGCACTTTCATTCTCCTCATTTTTGATTCTAGCTCTTTTTGTACTTCAGGAATATTTCCGTATCGTATTTCTGCTGCAGTACCCAAGTCTGCGGCAAGCTCTGCAGCATCTGCTTGAAGCTTTAGTTCTCCAAGCTGTGTCTTCATGCTTTGGATAGACTCTATGACTTCCTTTTCATTTTTCCACTTGAGTGCAAGTTCTGCAGTTTTTTCTTTCAAATCTGCAATTTCTTTTTCTACTTTTCGGACACGCGCCTGTACTTCTTTTTTTGTACTATCAGCACCAAGGTCTCTTTCGAGTCCTGCTTTTTCTATTTCCAGAGTTCGAATCTTCCTGTCTGTTTCTTCAAGTTTTTCTGGTTTATTTTCAAGAGCTATTCGAAGCATCGATCCTGATTCATCAATAAGGTCAACAGCTTTGTCTGGAAGATATCGCTCTGTTAGGTACCGTGATGAAAGCTCTACAGAGGCAATGAGTGCATCATCGGTAATACGTACCCCGTGGAATAACTCATACTTTTCCCGCAGCCCACGCATAATAGCTATAGCATCTTCTATGCTTGGTTCATTCACATATATTGGCTGGAACCGTCGTGTAAGAGCCGCATCTTTCTCAATATATTTCTGATACTCCTTGGTTGTGGTTGCACCAATTGTTCGTATCTCTCCACGAGCAAGTGCTGGCTTCAACATTTCTCCTGCATTTATTGAACCTTCTGCAGACCCTGCACCAACAAGGGTGTGTAGCTCATCAATAAACAAAAGAACCTTTCCTTCAGACTTCTCCACATCCTTCATGAGGTTTTTCATTCGTTCCTCAAACTCTCCACGGTATTTTGTACCTGCGATCATAAGCCCAAGGTCTAAAGAAAGAAGTTCTTTATCTTTTAAAGTATTTGGTACGTCATTATTTACAATACGTTGTGCCAATCCTTCTACAACAGCAGTCTTTCCAACTCCAGCCTCCCCTATTAGTACGGGATTATTTTTTGTACGTCGTGAAAGTATTTGAATCACTCGGTTAATTTCTTCATCACGACCAATAACAGGATCTAGTTTATTTTCCTGTGCCATCTTTGTAAGGTTTCGTGTGTACTTTGTAAGTGCGCGAAACTTCTTTGGTGCCTCTACTACTGCTCCGGTATTATTTTGCTTTAGCTCTGAAAGCACTGCGAGCGCAGTGTCTTTATCAATAGAGAATCTTTGCAACAACTCTTGTGCTGGACCTGCATTCTCAACAAGTGCAATGAAAAGGTGTTCTGTCCCAATAAATGAATCCCCGATATCTGCTGCTATTGTTCCCGCACTCTCAAGTGCTTGCGCAAGGTCAGGAGTAAGGTACAGCTGATAGCTTGGAGAAAGTGTATTTGAGCTTTCTGGTGACTCTAATATCTCAAGAAGAGAATCTGCCAATAAAATTGCATCGACATTCATTCGGTCTAATACTGAAAACACTAAACTTTCTTCTTGTAATACAAGTGCAGCAAAAAGATGTACAGGGTTTACATGATTTTGTCCTCTCTCGATTGCAAGCTCATGAGCCTTTCGTACTGCTTCTTTTGCTTTACTTGTGAAATTTTTAAATGGTTGCATGTTCTTCTTCAGATACCAGTGAAGATGNATATGCNTCAACTGCTTTTANAATTTCTTCTGCACTTATAAACTGTGCNCCAGAATTTTCTGTTACAGCTACATGCATTCCTACAACATCTCCAAGTGTCGAAATAAGTGTTGTTCCATATGGAAGCCGTGACTGTATAAGATTTGTNTCAATCAAAGACCCTTCAACAAGTGANATGATTCCTATCTCTACNAGNCCNCGAGCNGTCAGCGCAAAGACACTCTGACCCCTTCTGATTCCNTCAAGNGTAGAAAACTCATACCNTGAAATTANAGGNAGAACTTCTTCTTCCTGTAACACAGGCTGTATAAGTGTAATCCCGCTCTTTGTTGTTTCTACTACGTTTCCTGNAAATGCTGATCCATCAGGAAATGCAATTANCAAATTGTCTCCCACTACTCCATCTGTTGCAGAAGCAACAAGTCCTTGGTTTGGAAGATACAATCCTGTTGCAATAACTGCAGCAGTTGTAGTCCCGACATGAATCGAAACAATTCGATTTGCATGAATTTGCACAGAATCTCCAAGTACGTCTTCCTCCTTTACTACCACGGTAGTTTCTCGAGTAATTACTGATGCACCAGCATCACTTAATTCCACCCGTTCAATAGTTCGTTCTACAACCCTNTTTACCGTCTGAGTAATAGTCTGNGGAGTTTCTTCAAGAAGAGACACNGTAAGTACTCCTGTTGCTGTTGAGGTAACAAAAGAAACAAGCAGGGTGAGAAGTAACATTTGTGATTTTGAGAGTTGTTCTATATCCATAAGACAAGTATACGAAGCATGCATCAGAATTACAAATTATGTGCATGTACTACCTAAAATGTACGATTAAATAGTGTGTTCGTCAAGAAATGTACATTATGCTTATTTCTTATTTTCAAAATCAAGGTACGCAAAAGGATCTATGTCTCCACGCATAACCTTCTTCCCGGGATTAAAGATATCTAGAGGGTCTATAGTTTTCTCTACATCTTTAAAAAGGTCTGTCATTTCTTTACCAAACATTCGCTCAACATAGGGTGTTCGAGCAAACCCATCATTGTGCTCGCCAGAAATAGATCCCTTATACGAGAGTACGAGTTCATACACCTTTTCTGAAAGAGTCTCAACAATTGAACGAGCATCTGTTCGTTTTGGATCCATAAGTGGAATAATATGAAAATTTCCATCTCCAACGTGGCCTGCAATAGTATAAGTAAGCTTGTACTCATTTAAAATTCTGTTTAGTTTTGGCAAGAATTCTGAAAGAGTATTTGGCGGCACTACAAAATCTTCAATAAATGGGGCCGTTCGCTTCCCTCGGACTTTTTTCCTGAGTAAATTAAAACTCTCATGTCGTACGGTCCAGTACTTTCTTGATTGCTTCTCATTTTTTGCAAGGAATGTCCCAAGTGTAGGGTTTTCTTTCCGTACTTCTTTTAAAAGTTTTTCTGCTTTTTCTTTTGCTTCCAATTGATCATCAGATCGAAATTCAACCAACAATACAAGTTTTGGTACTCCGGATGTTAAAAGTCGCCAAACCTCTGGAAGAAATGCAAACCCCAAACCAATAATGTTTGTTTTCATTTGCATTGCAAATTCAGGAAAATATTTTGCTGCGAGCTTAAAAGTGTTGTCATCGTATGACTCAAAACAATCTGGCTTATGTTTTAAGACTAAAGGTACAAGATTCCCTAGATCATCCAAGCTATCTATAAAAATAATTGCCATTGCAGATTTCTTTTTTGGAGGAATTAAAGAAAAGGTAATTTTTGTAATAATTCCCATGGTTCCCTGACTTCCAACCATAAGTCGTGCAAGGTTGAGTTTATTTTCTCCATCTCCAATGTCCCAAATCGCATATCCTGAAGAGTTCTTTTCCACGGTAGGTTTTCTGCGTTGAATTAATTCTTGATTTTCAGAAATCAAAGTACTAATTTTTCGATACATTTCCCCTTCTGCAGAATCTTCTTTTTTCTTTTCTTCTAGCGCAGTTCCTGAAAAATCTTTCAGAATGTGTACTTCACCATCTGAAAGCACCATTTCCAATTCTTTTACATACCGAGCAGTTTTCCCGTATTTAAGATTCCTTTCCCCTCCAGAATCATTTCCAACCATCCCGCCCACAGTACAAATATCACGCGACGCAGTGAATGAAGGAAGCTCTAAATTGTGTGCCTTTGTTTCTGTATCAAAATCTCTGAAATATACTCCTGGCTCAACTACTGCGCTCTCCTCTCCAACCTCAAGTATTTTATTAAAATACTTGGTCATACTTACCACAATTGATTCAGTAAGTGGTCCTCCACTCATGTCAGTACCCGCAGCGCGTGCTGTTAGATGCACATTTCTACCTTTTTCCTTTTGCTGCCTTACAAATGTAACTAACTTCTGAATATCCTTTGTGTGTTTTGGATATACAACCACTGCAGGCTTTAAAACAAAGAGGCTTGCGTCCCTACTATATTCTTCCCGAATTTTTTCAGAATCATCAACATCACCTTCTATAATATTTCTTAGTTCATCTGCCAGTGTCATGAGTCTTATATTACATTACAAACAGAATGTTTATATCTTATGTTCGTCAAGAAATGCAACACCTTCTACGAGAGTCTTCACAAAACGTCGCATCTCTGATTTTTTTGTAGACGGCCCAAGAGTAATGCGAAGTGTAGAATTCGCCCTACTTTCATCCCCTGTCACAATCCGAACGACATCTGATCCAATACCAGATCCTGTATCACACGTAACTTTTGTAGAAACTGCAAATCCTTTTTTATCTAAATATGCTGCCAAGTATTCACTATCACGTCCCAGAAAAGAAATATTTATGTTGTTTGCTACCCGTTTCTCCTTACTTCCATTTATAAGAACACGCTCAACATTTTTTTCTATTTCATTTATGGTCCAATTACGCAACGCTGTTGTAGTTTCTTTTTTCTCCTCATGCGTATCTTGCGCCTCTTGTAATGAATGAGCAAATCCAACAATAAGCGCAACGTTTTCAGTTCCCGGTCGCATTCCTTCTTCTTGTCCTCCCCCAAAAAGAATTGGTGTAAGTGCTACGTTTCGTTTTTTAATAAGTGCCCCCACACCTCTTGGTCCACCAAACTTCTGTCCATCAAGCGTGATCATATCTACCCCAACCTGCTCAAACAACAGAGGAAGGAACAGGGCTGCTTGTGCAGCATCGGTATGTACCACAATGTCTTTGTTGAAAGAATTGACAAACTTTTTTATTTTTCGAAGGGGCATAATCGTACCAATCTCACTATTTACATACTGAATAGAAACAAGCACTGTTTTATTGGTAAGTGCATCCTGCACACTCTTTGGAGTAATAATTCCCTCTTCATTTGGAAATACAATACTTACTAGCACCCCCTTCTCTTTGAGGGCTTCTATACTCTTAAGCACATTTACATGCTCAATAGCAGAAGTAACCACATGCATATCTTTGTATGTGCGTCCCTGTTTACGCAGCCCTTCAACATGCCCAATTATCGCGAGTGTGTTTGCTTCTGTTGCACCTGATGTAAAAATTATTTCTTCTTGCTTTACCTTTAGTACATCTGCGACACTAGATCGAGCATTATTAAGAGCCTCTTTTGCAATCCTTCCTTCACTATGATTTGCTCCTGGGTTTCCAAAAAATGTAAGCATATGCGGCTTCATTGCAGAAAATACCGAAGGTGTTGTCGGCATTGCACTCGCATAATCTAGATATATTCGCCTACTCATTACCTACTGTTGTACGCTCTTGTTTGCAAAACTGCAAGAGAGCATCTACCATGGTCTGCATGGAAGAGATTCTCACACAATTTACAAGCACTCAAATCACCTACGCTCTCGGAGCGCTTTTGGTAATAAACAGCATCTTTCTTTTGTTATTACTTATTCTTTTTATACGGTTAGGAAAAATATTCAAAGGAAATACTGGGAAAAATCTAGAAAGTGTTATTTCTACACTTGTCTCACATAAAGAAAAAGTCGATGTATTTCAAAAAGAAGCTATAGAAACATTTATTAATCATGATGAACGTATTAAAAAAAGTGCCCACGCACCTCACGTACTTAGATTTGATGCATTTAATGGCACTGGAGATGGCGGGAAGCAAAGTTTCGCTACAGCACTTGTAAGTGAGGATGGGAATGGTATGGTGCTTTCAAGCCTTTATATACGCGACAAGATGCGTATCTATGCAAAGCCAGTTGAAAATTACACTTCTTCATTTGAACTAACAGAAGAAGAGCAGGCTGTGCTAAAGCATTCAAAAAAATAATATGAGTAACAACACAACAATACGACCTCCTGTAGTAGCAGTGATGGGCCACATTGATCATGGAAAATCTTCTCTCCTTGATTATATTCGTAAAGAAAACACTGTTGACGGAGAAGCTGGAGGAATAACACAACACGTATCTGCGTACGAGGTTGTTCATAAAACAAAGGATGGAGAAAAGAAGATTACATTTCTTGATACTCCAGGGCATGAAGCGTTTCGTGCAATGCGTGCAAGTGGAGCTGATATTGCCGACATCGCCATTCTTATTGTTGCAGGAGATGACGGGGTAAAACCACAAACAATAGAAGCACACAAAGCTATCAAAGATGCAGGCATTCCTTTTGTTGTTGCTATTACAAAAATGGACACCAATGGTGCAGACCTTGAGAAGGTAAAAACATCTCTTCTTGAAAATGAAATATACCTTGAAGGTCTCGGAGGAGATGTTCCTTTTGCTCCTATTTCTTCAAAAACAGGAGATGGTGTTCCCGAGCTTCTTGATCTCATCCTTCTTGCAGCTGAGCTTGAGGAACTTACCGGAGATGAAAAAGCCTCAGCTTCTGGTGTAGTGCTTGAAGCAACAAAGGATAAAAAGCGTGGTGACTCTGCAACACTCATTATAAAAAACGGAACACTTTCTATAGGATCTTTTATTGTGTCAAAAAACTCTGTTTCTCCCATACGATTTATTGAAGACTTTAAAGGAGATAGGATAGACACAGCAACATTCTCATCACCTGTTCGTATTATTGGATTTAATACACTTCCTGACGTAGGGGCACCCTTTAGTGTGGTTGCAAAGAAAAAAGACGTGGAGAAACTTGCAAAATCATATGTAGGAGAAAAAGTAGAAATATCTTATGAACCAATAAAAAAACGTGAAGGTGCCATCCTCCCTCTTATTATAAAAACTGATGTTGTAGGAAGCTTGCCTGCTATCGAGCATGAGCTTGCAAAGATTTCTCATGAAAACATCACTATAAAGGTTGTAATGAGCGGAGTGGGAGCAATCAACGAAGGAGACATCAAAACAGCCGTAGCGGCTCCTGAGGGAGTTGTCGTAGCCTTTCACACGGGTATCGCTGCAAGTGTTGCAAGTCTTGCAGAGCGTAAAGGTATTGAAGCAAAGAATTTTGATATTATCTACAATCTTGCAGAGTACGTAGAGGAAACTCTTATTGCTCGTGCACCAAAGATTCAAAAGGAAGAGATTCTTGGAGAAGCAAAGATTATAAGACTCTTCAACAAGGTTGGAACAAAACAAGTGTTTGGAGCAAAGGTTAAAAAAGGAGAAATGCGCCTTAACAGTACGGTACGTATCTTGCGTCGAAATGTACTTCTTGGAGAAGGAAAACTTACCAACCTTCAAAGTATGCGTGTAGATGTGGACTCAGTACCAGTAGATACTGAGTTTGGAGGGGAGCTTGATTCAAAAATTGAGTTTGTTGAAGGAGATTACATTGAGGCATACCACATAGTAGAATCATGACCGATAGACAAAAAAAGATTCGAGAAGAGATGATGAAAATTGCAGGAGAGTATATCTCACGCGAAGCAAATAGGAATAATCTTATTACAGTAACTGATGCATCAATCTCTCCTGACTTAAAACAGTTAACAATATTTGTTAGCGTATATCCCAATGATAACGAGCAGGGTGCACTCGCCTTCCTTAAAAGACACAGGAATGACTTCAGAAGCTTTGTAAAGCAACGAATATCGTTTAAAGTACTACCATTCGTTGATTTCAAAATTGACGAAGGAGAAAAGAACAGACAACGTATTGATGAAATCTTACGAGGAGAGGAATAATGGCCTGGTGGCGAAGTGGTAACGCGAGAGTTTGCAAAACTCCTATGCGCGGGTTCGATTCCCGCCCAGGCCTCATTTTGTCGGGATGGTGGAATTGGTAGACACGAGGGACTTAAACTCCCTTGATCAATTATGATCGTGCGGGTTCAATTCCCGCTCCCGGCACCAATACAAAACATCTTTACAACAACAAAGCATTGCAAAGATTCTATATTCAGTTACTATCTTTTGATATCCGCCTATAGCTCAGTTGGTAGAGCAACTGCCTCTTAAGCAGTGGGTCCTAGGTTCGAGTCCTAGTGGGCGGACTCGCATGTTTTTGATATACTGCGGCGACCACATGGGGATGTGGCGGAATTGGTAGACGCGCTAGTCTTAGGAACTAGTAGAGTAATCTGTGGGAGTTCAAGTCTCCCCATCCCCACCAGTATAGATAGACCGCCATATATGGCGGTTTTATCTTTGACATTTCACTTATTTATTGTATAGTGTGCTCAGACAAAGAAGCTCTTTGTCAGGTTAAACAAAAAAAATGAAAGGAGTGAGTTATGTTGCTTTTATCAACAGTATTGACTTCGGTAGGTGTCGGAGTGGCTCTTACCTCTCCGTTTTGGGTCGACAGACTCTTTGCGGACAATGGCATTGTTTTTACAAAGCCAAAAGAAGGAACTGTCCAAGCCATTATGAACGGTAATGCATTTAATCGTTTTGTAATGGTATATTCTGGACATAAATTCAAAGGAACTGGAGGAGATGATGAGCGTTGGGAAATTATTCCTGACACAACACCTAAGAAAAATCCTTGGAATATATTTGGTTGGAAATTTGTTGGAATTCCTTTCGCGCAGAATGTACACCAGTACAAACTGTCATGGCGGGAAATGCAACAAGACGGAAAAGAAAGCAAGGTTGTTGCTCGTACTAATGTGTCAACCAACTTTGCTTTTGCAACTCGCTTTCCATACTCGATGGTTTTGCCGGATGGTGAAACGCACGGTGATGATGGCGAGATTATTCCAGTTACTCTAGAGTATGTGGCAATTATAAGGATTACAAACCCATATAAAGCCCTCTTCATGAATGAGGACTGGCCGCAAATAATCGAGAGTATTCTCAACGAGATTGCAAAAGATTATGCGGCAAGTAAAACATATGAAGAACTTATAAAGGAGCAGACAAGCAGACATAAAGAAGGCGGTTTTTCTGATCGAATTCTTTGTGCTCAAGAGGCTGAAGATACAGCCGGTCACACTCCTGGAGATGGTCCTGGTCCAGGAAAATCCATCAAAGAGTGGGTTTCTGAAACTTATGGCGTCACAATAGAGAACGCGTATCTTCTAAAGATTGACCCTCTCGGAGAATACCGAGAGCTTACTCAAGAACGTACAATTTCAGTAATTGCAGCTGATGTACGTCGTAAAAAAGTAGAAGGAGAAAGAGACGCAATGAGAATACTTGCTGACGGCAAGGCCTATGACATACGTAAAGTAGGCAAAGCTAACGCAAAGGCATTTGAAGTAATTGCTAAGACAGCCAAGGCTCACGAATATGGGCTTGATATACTAAAACTCCTTACACTTGATAAGGTTGGTGCAAATGGCAACACTGTTATTGTTACCAATGGCCTGTCATCTGACTCTGACAGTGATAGCCTGATAAAGGCTGCTGCTGCAAGGTTGCTTAATAAAGACAACACTAAGCCGGAGGAAGTATAATGGTTATTTTCATTACACTGGCCACAATGCTTGTCATCTTTCTTCTTCTTTACGGAAGTAAGAAGATGCCAAAAATGAACGGCAGGAGACTTACCTGGTTAAATGCCTGGAAAACTTTCTGGCTTATTGCTGCAATTTTTTCTGCTATTTTTGTCTTTAATCTACTTAACAGTAGACCGGAGACACGGAGGCAGACAATTTCTGCACCCCTCACACCATCTGAATTTGTACTTGAGGCAGGTGAATCTTCACCAGTCTTCATGCTTCGAAAAGACGGTGCGTGGCATGCGTATCTTGACCCTTGCAAAAGTATACTTCCTTATGTTGTTCGCATTAATACACGAACAGTACAAGGGACACTCTACTTTGACGGGTACAAGATCGTAAATACATCCAGTGAAATATTGGTGTTTAAAACGTGGCAGAAACGAGCTGGAGGAAACCAGCAGCCGCGTGTTTGCGACTCCTGATTAATCTTTTGTTTAACCTGACACAAACAAAAACGGCGACCTTTATTGGATCGCCGTTTTTATTTTTATCTACAGAACGTCTAATGGAGCATCTATGCCGAATGTACGTAATACAATTCCCAAGATTCCGAACACGCCAAACATTATGGCTAGCCCAATAAGTCCCCATACCATATGACTACGTCCTTTTATTCGTGCCTCATCCCCTTTTCCAAAGGTTCCTAGAAATTCTAGAACTCCATAGATGAAAATGATTGTTGCAACACCAATAAGAAGTATTATGAATGGGTTTACTAACTCTCGAACAAACCCGTCAAGTAATCTATCTAGATTCATTACGGTTTAGTTATAATAATACCTCTGGAAGATCTACAGTATTATCAAGGTCAAGTGTTCCTGTAAGAATATTCACAAGTCCCCATACTGATACCATTACTGCAAATGCAATAATTCCCCACATCATGAGTTGCTTTCCCTCAGCTCTCTTCTCTTCATTTGTTCCACCGATAATAAAACTTTGGAAAAGTCCCCAGATAAACACTATCAATGCTAGTGCAAATACAAGAGGAATAAGAGTTTCATTAATAAAAGTAATAATATCTGACGCAAGATCTTCTACGCCTGATCCTGCAAACTGAGCCACTGCTACAAGAGGCATTACCATTACCGCGTATAATGCTAACCCACTAAGTGTACCTAAAATTTGTGTGTTCTTTTTCATACAACCTATAATACCGTCTTATCTGACATTATTGCAATACATACTCATTTATGTGGATAATCTTGCTGTTTTTATATTCCGAAGAATCCATCTGTAGGTACCGGATCAGGCGTAGAAGGAGTTCCTGCAGAAGAACCGCCTGTGGTAAATGGAGAACCGGCAGATCCAGAAGTGGAAGGAATGGTTGGAATAGTTACACTCTTGTTTCCATTAAGGTCAAAAGATGTAGTGATAATGCTCACAAGCCCCCATATTGACACCATTACCGCAAAGGCAATGATCCCCCACAGCATAAGCTGTTTTCCCTCTTTTCGCTTTTCTTCATTTGCTCCTCCTAGTATAAAGCTACTAAAAAGTCCCCACACGAACATAAGTAGTGCAATTGCAAATACTAGTGTCATTAGGGTGGTTCCTATAAAATTTGTTATACCTACTGTAACTTCTCCAATATTGCCTCCAGTAAGCTGCGCATGTGCAAACATCGGCACAAATATAAATGCCATGAGTGCCAACATTCCAATTATTTGTATATTCTTTTTCATAATATTAGATTCCAAACGAATTAAGTAATAAACTCACCAACCCCCACATAGAGACAATTACCGCAAAGGCAATAACTCCCCACATCATGAACTTAGCTCCTTCAATACGAGCTTCGGGATCTTCCTTTTTAATAAAGAAGTACTGTACTACCCCCCACATAAAGATGAGAAGGACCAGTGACATCAACAACGGAATTACCGCAGTATTAAAAAAATCTATTAATGCTGTAACAAACATTTTAAATGTCATGAACCAATTGCTTTAACTGTTTCTGCAATAGCCTGTGCAATAATTTCTGCACCTATTAATATAACAGCACCTACAAGTGTCCACAGAAGTGCTGTTCTGGCCTTGCTAATTGCTTCAGGATTTCCTCTGGCCGCCACAAACATAAACCCAACAACCACAATCATAACAATGACCACAAGAGTACCGAGACGGACAATAAACTTGAGTATTTCTGCAAGGAACTCTTCAAGAGAGTCTACCGCAAGCGGATTAATTAGTTTTATGCCGTTACTTTGAACTTCTTGTGTTCCTCCAATACCGCCACTTCCTCCAGTGCCATCAGTGCCACCAATACCTCCTGGCTGAGCAAAAGCAACCACAGGAGTTAAAGCTAATGAAAGTCCAAAAAGAATTGTGAGTAATGTTCGCATATTATTTTAGTGATCGTTGTGCTGTAAGGATTGCTTCTTGTGCATCATTCCTTCCACTTACTACATCTGTAACCATAGCAGAGAACACCCTGTCTACCTGTGCAGGTTGTGGAGAGAGCCATCCTTTTGCAATAAACGCCTGGTCATACGAAAGACTTACCAAAGGATCTTTTTGTTCCACACCAAGTAAGTCTCTTCGCACTGGTGCAATTCCTGTAATTGAAGAAAATGCTTCTGCCACAGTAACGTTTATAAATGCAAGCGCTGCAGTTTTTGCACCAAATACATTCCTTGAGTCTCGTGGAACGGCAAACACATATACATCTCCATACACAACAGGAGTTCCCCCTTCTAGCTGTGGAAATGGAGCTGTTCCAATAGAGATGTTTGGATTTGCTTCTTTCAGAGCTTCTCCTTCGCTTGCGGGAGCAAAGTACAGCGCAAGATCATTTGAAAGAAATGCACGCCTATCTTCTTTTACACTTTTATTCCAACTATACGCACTAGTATTTGGATTTGCGAACTCAGTATAAAAACGAAGCGCACTTTCAGTATCTTTTGTATCGGTAAGCACAATGTTTCCTTTTGTGTCTTTTATTGGAGAACCAACCTGGAAAAAGAAACTTGCAAGGATTTTTTCTGCATATCGAATATTTTCATATGAGCCAAGTGCAACAAAACTCTTTTCAATAGACAGACCTTCTGATGTTTCTACAAACCGTGGAGCAAGCCCTATAAACTGCTCCCAGAATTTTGGAGCTTCACTTACTCGTGCATTATTCAACAATGATTTGTTGTAATACATCACCAAAGGATCAATACCTGCGGGTACTCCGTAATATCCATTTGCAATAACAATATCTGCACCTGTTATAAATGTATCTTCAAAATCTCTCTGACTAAATGAATCAAATGAAATTGCAGGAAGTGTCTCTGCTTCAGAAACAAGAAGCGTGTGAGGAACAAGGATCATGTCTGGACCACGATCAACTGCGAGTGCTTCTGTATACAATCTGTGGAAGTCATCGCTACCTACCTCGGTATATGTCACACCATCAAAATCAGACCGTGTAGTACGTACTGCATCAAGAACCTCTCGCATCTCTCCCGAAGGAAGTGTTCCCCATATAACAATATTTCCAATAGTATTTTTTCCGCTTCCTGGATTTGCTCCTGCAAATACCAATAATCCTATAATTGCGAATACAACAAAGACTCCTGTAAGAATTAATTGAAATGGCTTCATGATGGCTTTTTAAATACTAATGCGTAATGGTGCGGCCCTGCCCTAAATGCTTTTTCTTTATGAAATCCCATGTCTATGAAAAGGCGCTCTGCTGTATGTTCCTCCACGACACAGGTCTCCTCTGGCCCAATGTTGTTATAGCACCCAGCCCAATCTACAACCAAAACGAGCCCACCTGGCTTTAAAATACGACGTATTTCTGTAATGGCAGCAACCTTATCTTCAAACTGAAATAGTACATTTGCAACAATAGCCGCATCTACAACTTCCCCCTTAAGCTTTGTGCCAAAAGGTTTTTCAACGTCTCCCCATATAGTGCTTACATTACTAAACCCTCTCTCTGTAACCTCTCTCTTCAAACTCTTAAGTATTTCTTCTTGTACATCTATAGCGTACACACGGCCAGAAGACCCAACAATAGGTGCGGCGGCAAGTGTGTAGTGCCCAATGCCACTTCCAATATCAACAACGCGCATGCCTTCGCGCAGACCCATTTGCAACACTATGTCTTGTGGTTTAGAAAAATTCATTCCTCATTAGTATAGCAAGAGCAGAGCTCTATGCCTCTACTCTTCAACAGTAAGAAGAACAATCGATGCAACGGCATCTCCTGCCCTCAACTTCATGATTCGAACTCCTTGTGTACTTCGTCCTTGAGATGGGATCTCCGGTACCCCTGTTCGTATTACCTGTCCTTTCTTTGAAACAGCAACGAGCTCGTACTGTGCAAGGTCACCCAAAAGCATTCGCCCTCCCACAATCTTTCCTGTCTTGCTTGTTATGCTTGCCGTTTTAATTCCAGATCCTGCACGCTTCTGCTGCTTGTATTCATTAATCTTTGTATGTTTTCCATATCCCATTTCACTCACAACCAACAACTCTGCTTCCTTCTCTCTTCCTACGGGAATAATATGTGCAGATACTACACGGTCATCTTTTGTAAGCTTTATACCTCGAACACCAGCTGCAGTACGTCCCATCTCTCGTGCATCTGATTCTCTAAATCGTATTGCCTGACCATTTGAAGTTACAATCATTATGTCATCCCCTTCCGATACAAAATGTGCAGAAATAAGGCAATCTTTGTCTTTTAGATTGATTGCGATAATTCCACTACGTCTCACCCCAGCAAAGCTCTTCGCAGATACTTTTTTCACTGTTCCGTGCTTTGTTACAAATACAAGTCCCATAGCATCGAGTGCTGCACCCTTTGGCACCGCAAGCACGTTTGTTACATTCTCTTCTCCAGTAAGAGCAAGGAAATTTGCAATACTCTTTCCTTTTGTTGCACGACGGCCCTCAGGTATTTCATACATTTTTACTTGATATGCTTTTCCTGCATCAGTAAAGAACAATAGATCACTGTGTGTTGAAGCAGTAATAAATGTATCCACTACGTCTTCTTCTTTTGTAGAAAGATCAATAACCCCAACACCTCCACGTTTTTGCTTCTTATACTCTTTTGGATTTGTTCGTTTTATATATCCACCCTTTGTAAGCACAAGCATGCTGTCCTCCTCTGGTACAAGATCTTCTACTGAAATATTTTTTACACCCCCCTTCATTATCTTTGTACGTCTATCATCTCCATGTTTTTCATGAAGTTCTGCAAGTTCTTTTTTTATAACTGTTTGTATCTTTTTTGCACTTGCGAGAATAGATTTCAAATTTACAATAATCTTTTGTATTTCTGAAAGCTCCTCTTCAATTTTCTTTCGCTCAAGTCCAGCAAGTTTTGCAAGTCTCATTTCAAGAATTGCTGTTGCCTGTCTGTCTGAGAATTTAAACTTCTTCATGAGCCCGGCGTGTGCTGTTGGCACATCCTTTGATGCACGAATAATCTTTATAATTTCATCAATGTGGTCAAGTGCTTTTTTAAGACCAAGGAGAATATGTTCTCTCTCTTCTGCTTTATTTAAATCAAACTGTGTGCGCCTTCGTACTACAGTTTTTCGGTGCCCTACAAATGCTTCGAGCATCTCTTTCAATGAGAGTGTCTGTGGAACTCCCTCAACAAGTGCCACCATGTTGTAGTGGAACGTATCTTCAAGCTGTGTAAATTTATAAATGCTATTAAGAACGGTTTGTGGCTGTGCAGTACCTTTTAGCTCAATAACAATACGAATATCACTCGTAGACTCATCTCGAATATCTCGAATACCTTCAATTCTTTTATCTCGTGCAAGATCAGCCATCTTCACAATTAAGTCTGATTTATTTACACGGAACGGAATTGAAGAAATAATTATCGCAAATCCTTTCTTGTCTTCTATAATTTCTGCCTCTCCTCGCACAACCACACCTCCACGCCCATGTGTGTATGCGTGCACAATGTCTTTCTGATTAAATGCAACTCCTCCCAACGGAAAGTCTGGCCCTTTTACAAAACCAAGAAGATCTTCTGTTGTTGCCTTTGGATTATCAATAAGATGCACAATGGCATCGACAACCTCTCTAAGATTGTGCGGTGGGATATTTGTTGCCATTCCAACAGCAATACCAAGTGTTCCATTTAAAAGTAGGTTTGGTGCAATAGTAGGCAGCACTGTAGGTTCTTTCTTTGTGGCGTCATAGTTTGGCCGCCACTCCACAGTATCTTTATCAAGGTCTCGGAGGATATCTTCAGAAATCTTACTCATTTTTGCTTCGGTATATCGCATAGCAGCAGGAGAGTCTCCATCTACTGATCCAAAGTTTCCCTGTCCTTGTACGAGCGGATATCGTGTTGCAAAATTTTGCGCAAGCTTTGCCATGGCGTCATATACAGAAGTATCTCCGTGTGGATGATACTTTCCAAGCACATCTCCAACTACCGCAGCACTCTTCCTGAAACGGGCACTTGGCGTAAGTCCCATTTCCTTCATACCAAAAAGAATACGCCTGTGTACTGGCTTAAGACCGTCACGTACATCAGGCAATGCACGTGAGGTAATTACGGTCATTGCATAGTCGATATATGCAGTACGCATCTCATCAACAATATCTTGATCGATGATATTACTTACAACCTTCTTTTCTTTTTCTTCCTTATCAGCCATATATTAGAATGTCAGTACCGTATCACGTTCCACCTTCTCTTCAATAGTAGAACTTCTGTCTGTTTCTACAATTTCAAGACGTGCCTCACCTTCATACTGACCTTGTATTTCATTTGAAACATCTTCAAATGAAGCAGCAGCTCCAGCGAACCCCGTTTTAAATGTTGAAGCAAGGTCTGCTATAGGGTGTGGCTGTGTTTGCGTTGAATTGTCTCCACCTTTATATGCAAGTGGTTTTGCAACAACCATTGTTACCCCCCATATCATGAAAATTGATAGCGATACTGCAGCTGCAGAAGTATATGCATACTGCTTTCGTACGTGCTCTGGCTTTGACCGTATGTTGTCTAAATGTTTTTTCATACCGTTAGTATCATAATATCACCCTTTTTATCAGCAAGATCTTTCTTTTTAACAGTGAGCTTTTCTGTTGGTTTTTCCGCACCTTCTTTTGTAAAGGCTTTGAGTGCATCTTTGTCTCCCATTCCCTCATAGTGCATAGGGATAATAATAGATGCCTCCAGCTTTGTTGAAAGCTTGTGTGCTGCATCTGCATCCAACACACCTCCGCCTCCGATAGGTATAAATAAAATATCAATCTCATCGAGTGCCTCTCGTGCATCAGCGGGGATGGTTACATCACTCAAGGCTCCAAGGAATACAATGGTCATTCCTTCAAGTTCTACCACATACATAGTATTGAGACCTTCTGGTCCACCATGTTCGCTCTTTGTTAGGTATCCACGAATAGCAACACCATTTTTCTCATACGCACCAGGCCCATCAATAACAAAAGAACCATCTTTAGGGCCGTTAAAGTCTGGATGTAGCTTTGATACAAGCGTTACGTCTGCACCAAATCGCACAGGAGAAAGTTTTGAATCTTTGTGTGGAGGATCAAAAAGGAGTGTAGTGTCGCCAAAAGATACCTTAAAACACTGTCCTCCGTGATGCGTAATAATCATAGTTGGGTAAGTATATCATCTCAGTAAAAATAGACAATCGAGCTAGTTTTTAAGCCATATTTGTGGTATTTGGCAATATTAAAAAGAGTAATCAAACCAAACACTTTACAATTCCCTACTTTATAGCTATATTTCTCCTACTTCAGTACGGAGTATTAATTGACGTAATGTAGCTAGCACTGCCACCTTGTGAGCGCAGTACTACATACGAAACTCCCGACCAAGACAATTATATATGTTTGGATTTAAAGAGACGGAAAACCCTCTCGCTCATTTGATTGAGGAGGCTCCAGAACCGCCACAGGTTGGAGATACTATTGATGGAGAGATTGTAGCAATCGACCGAGGTCGAGTGTACATAGACCTTCCCCCATTTGGGACAGGTATTATTTATGGACGTGAGTACCTTACCGCTGCTGACATTCTTCGAAAATCAAATGTTGGAGATGCTATTAGTGCAAAGGTTGTAGATACATCAGGACTTGATGGGTACGTTGAGCTTTCTCTAAAGGAGGCACGACAAGCTGCTATTTGGGGAGAAGCAGAAATTGCTATTGCCTCAGGAGGTGCGTACACAATCAATGTTGAGGATGCAAACAAAGGAGGACTTATCCTTAAGTGGCAAGGAATTGATGGATTCCTTCCTGCATCACAGCTTAAGAGCGAGCACTATCCTCGAGTACAGGATGGAGACAAGGATGCAATCCTTGGAGAACTTAAGAAACTTATTGGTACACCACTTCTAGTACGCATCATTACTGCTGATCCAAAAGAAGGAAAACTTATCTTTACAGAGAAGTCTCCAGAGGAAGAGGAAGCAAAAACTGACGCTGTTGATAAATACAACGTTGGGGATATTGTAGAAGGAACTATTACCGGAGGAGTTGAATTTGGTCTCTTTGTTGAAATTGAACAAGGTCTTGAAGGACTTGTGCACATTTCAGAAATTGATTGGGCTCTTGTTGAAGACCCTTCAGCGCTCTACCCTGTAGGGACAGAAGTTTCTGTAAAGGTTATTGATGTGAAAGACGGAAAGGTTTCTCTTTCAATCAAAGCTCTTAAAGAAAACCCCTGGGAAGCCGCAGCAAAGAAGTATAAAAAAGATGGAGAAGTTACCGGTGTTGTTATCAAGTACAACAAGCACGGAGCACTTGCCTCTATTGAGGAAGGTGTTGCAGGATTGGTACATGTTTCAGAGTTTGAAAGCATGACAGATCTTCGAGAGAAGCTTGAGCTTGGAAAAACATATCCATTTACCATCACACTCTTTGAAGCAAAAGATCAACGTATGACACTTTCATACAAAGGTTAAAGATTAAATAGAAAAAGCGCCCGATTAAAAACCGGGCGTTTTTTTGATGCAAGAGTTTATTTCAACATCTTGCGCCGAAGTGTGTTGCACACAGCAACACAGAGAATAATAACAATGCCGATAACAACAAATGTGCCTAAGGCCTGTTCTATTTTTCCAGTTACGTTGTAGACCATGGCTGCAAATGCAAGCATATACACAACAGAAACTGCAACCCACAATGGGTGTCTGTAGAGCTTTCTCATAAGTACTCCTCCTTCTATATACAAACCTATGTTTTTAAAGGTCTTTTGTCAAAAATTCTTTGCTATCGCCAGCTATTTATTTCATTTTGGGCAATAACTTGCCCATTGGCGAGGATAAGCTCTACAGCTTCCCTCGTCTTTTTCTTTACCTTGTTCCAAACAGTCTTATCTCTTCCAAAATCACCCATGAGGTGTTTGATGACGTTATCTTCACCTTTTGGTTTCTTTATCTTACCTCCTGGAGTTGTTGCCGATATTCCTATACGCAATCGAATAAAATCTTTTGTTTTTAATCCGCGCATTATTGAGTCAACACCTTTATGTCCACCTGACCCTCCTCCATATGAAATTTTTATTTTGCCAAGAGGCAAATCAAGA
This sequence comes from Candidatus Wolfebacteria bacterium, assembly GCA_002400985.2. Classification (GTDB taxonomy): domain Bacteria; phylum Patescibacteriota; class Minisyncoccia; order Phycocordibacterales; family Phycocordibacteraceae; genus Minusculum. The sequence continues at coordinate 74,819 of NVRX02000006.1, read as the reverse complement.
TCGTCATATATCACAATCATCTTCTGAGCAGCTTTTACACTCTTAACTATTTTTAAAACTGCAGACCCTGACTTGTTCATGAAGGTGTTTGGAGAAAGAAGCGTCACCTTCTCACCTTCAATAATTCCAACTCCTTTATCTGAGTTACTTGCAGTGTGCGCTTTCATTTCTATATCAAATGTGTCTGCAAGAAGGGTAACCACCATGCGTCCCACATTGTGTTTTGTGTTTGTATATTCCCCTCCTGGGTTTCCCAGTCCGATGATTGTATATGCCATTGATTAGAGTGTATCAAATAAAAAGTTGCGTTGCTCGCGCGCCTTAAGTACAATGGTGTCCACGTATGACCTTTCTAAAGTTTTTATTTCGCGAAATACTTGTCTTTCTCTTCCTCGCTACTCTTATTGTTATTCCATTCCGTCTCTTTATTGCACAACCATTTGTTGTACAAGGTGCATCTATGGAACCAACCTACATGGACAGTGAGTACCTCATCATTGACCAACTTACCTACAAATTTAATGAACCTAAGCGTGGAGACGTTATCACCTTTAGGTATCCTAAAGACCCTTCTGTATTTTTTATTAAAAGAATTGTTGGACTTCCCGGAGAAACAGTGGTTGTTGATGACGAAACAGTAACAATAACAACACCGGGAGTTGGAACCATCCAACTGGTGGAACCATATGCAAAATTCGATGGACCACTCTTTGGAAGGCAGAGTCTTACCCTTGGAGTAGATGAGTACTACGTACTTGGGGACAATAGACCTCGAAGTGCAGACTCACGAGTATGGGGAGTGCTACCAAAAGAAAACATTATGGGGCGAGCCTTCTTGAGACTTCTTCCAATTACTAATATAGATTACCTTCCAGGAATATAATATGGGACAAAACGATATATTTTTAACAATTGATCCTGATGTGCTACTTAAGCGCACTAATGTCATTGCTTCATATTACGGATTTGAATATTTGCCAAACTTTCTAAACGGAAGGAAAGACAGGAGGAAAAAAACAACCTACCCAGAAGGTGTAGATCCAAAAAGCATGGATCCAACTAGTGCTGTATTTGCACAGTTCTTGCGAACAATGAAAGAGTACGATGTAGACCCACTTGGTCGTGCACGATTCTTTTGGAGCAGCAATGCAACACCTGGACGAAAAACACCGAAGCAACTTTCTATACACCTTCATATTGTTGGTGTTCAAAAATCAATTGCAGAAGCACTTCTTTTACGAACATTTAAAGCACTTGTCCAAGACCTTACAAAAGAAGAGCCTATAGTGCATGTAAATTCTATGGGAGATGCAGATACGCTTGTTCGATATTCTAGGGAACTTGGAAACTTCTTCAGCAGAAACTCTAGTGAGCTTTCTCCTCAGACGCAGGCATACCTCAGAAATGACCCTCTGGAGGCACTTGACCACCTTCTTCGATACGAAGATGGTTTAGGGCACAGAGCTCCCTCTCCTATGGATTACCTGTCTGAAGGTTCTCGCACACAACTTGAGAAACTTCTTGAATACCTTGAAGCAACAAAAACTCAGTACAAACTTGCACCACATCTTTTTGACAGAAAAGGCAACCTTTCTGAAACAAACTTTGAGCTTGTTACAAGCGCAGGGCCTATTGTACGAGGAGGAAGGTACAACACGCTTGCAAGTAAGTTTTACGAAGAAGGAGGATACGCTATTGGAGGAGTATTACGTGCACATACAACAAGTGAGACTGAGTGTAAAAGGGTTCCAAAGAAAAGACTCGCTGCACCTATTGTTTTTGTGCAGGTTGGACCAGAAGCAAAACGTCTCAGCCTTTCTCTTCTTGAAGATTTACGTGCAGCAAACATAAAACTCATGCAAACAATTGGTATTGAGTCACTTATGGACCAAATGGCTGTTGCAGATACTATTACATCTCCGTACCTAATGATTATGGGTCATAAGGAAGCAATAGATAAAAGTGTCATCATTAGAGACCGAGCAACAAACTCTCAAACTATTGTTCCTATAGATTCTCTTATTGAGGAGCTACAAAAGTTGAAATAGGACTTCCCTTTTTCTATTCTCCATGGTACATTCTTCCCACTTATGAATAACGTAATTCGTGCAGAAGTTGTAAGGAAAGGAAACGAAAATAGCATGTCGCTTATTCGTCGTTTTTCACGTCGGGCTATGAGCGCGGCTATTGTGCGAACAGTGCGAAATCGTCGATTTTATGATCGATCAATCTCAAAGAACATGCAGCAAAAGAATAGACTCCACTCTCTTGCAAAACGAGCAAAGTACGAAGAAGATGTAAAGCTTGGTAAGATTGACCCTAATGCTCGTCGTACACGAGGACGTCGTCGTTAAACAATGGATACAAATTTTTCAATTCGTAAAACTTCGCGGGGTATTCCTCCGCGAATTTTATATAAACAAATAAAAACCGATGTTCTCGGAAAAGATTTTGATTTGTCTCTTGTGTTTGTTGGTGACATGCTTTCTACACGACTCAATGTAGAACGAAGAGGAAAGGGATACACACCAAATGTACTTACCTTTCCACTTACTGAATCCTCTGGAGAAATGTTTATAAACTTACGAGAAGCGAAGCGAGAAGCGAAGAAATATAGTATTTCGTACACTACTTGGACACTTCAATTGTTTATCCACGGATTGTTACATTTGGAGGGTATGAGTCATGGGGATACAATGGAAAAGAAGGAGCAGAAGCTTGTGAAAAAATACTCATAAGTATCGCGCCTATGTATATTCTATGGCACGCCGAATCGCAACAGGTATAGATATTGGAACCCACCAAGTAAAGGTGGTTATTGCTGAGGTTGTGCAAACAAAAAGTGGGAGCACCTATCCTAAAATTCTCGGGACGGGACTTTCTGAGAGTAAGGGTCTCCGGCATGGCTACATTGTAAATATTGCTGACGTATCCCGCAGTGTTGCAGAGGCACATGCACAAGCAGAACAAGCTGCAGGAGTACAAACAAAAAAGACATTCTTGTCTATTGGAGGAATCGGTCTTGATGAAATAAAAACAACAGGAGAAACAATTATTCAACGAGCAGACTCTGAGGTAACAGACCTTGATGTTGAAAAAGTAATTGAAGCAGCACATACACTTGCAGAACCAAATTTAACTAATAGAAGAATCCTTCACCAGATTCCACTTTCATACACTCTCGATGGACACAAAGTACACGGGAATAGACCCCAGGGAATGAACGGAACAAAACTTGAAGTTGAAGTACTTTTTATTACGACACTTAAACAACATCATGATGACCTCGTTGCAGCTGTTGAAGAAACAGGTATTGAAGTATTGGATGAAATGGCGTCCCCTCTTGCAGGAAGTTTTGTAACACTTTCAAAAGAACAAAAGATGAAAGGTGTTGTGTTGGCAAATATTGGAGCAGAAACAGTATCTATTGTTATTTATGATCACAGCATCCCCGTTTCAATAAAAATGTTTGATATTGGAAGTGCAAATATTACCGATGATCTCGCACTTGCACTTCGTATACCTCCGGAAGATGCAGAAAAACTAAAACTTAATAAATTAGCAGGAGAAGGATATCCAGAAAAACGTGTACGTTCTATTATTCAACAAAGACTGAAGACTATTTTTACACTTATTGAGGCACACCTTAAAGAAATTGGCAGAAGTAGAATGCTTCCTGCAGGAATTGTTCTTGCTGGAGGAGGGGCAGGTATTGGAGACATAAGAGAAATTGCAAAATCTTGTCTAAAGCTCCCTTCACGAACAGCACAACTCCAAGTGCCAGAAAATACACAAATTAAAGACTCTTCATGGGCTGTTGCGTACGGACTCACCATTTGGGGACTTACAAGTGAGCAGGAAACACAGGCTGGTACCATGGTTCGAAATGCAGGAAACTCTTTCACAAAATTCTTCAAACAATTCCTTCCGTAAAGACACAAAACAAGCCATTATGTCAACGCTTTGCAAGCTGTGCTTTATTTCTGTATGATAGGGGGCAACTAATAAACGCGTAAGATATGGCAAGAAAAGTACAGCCCGACGTAGAATCATTTGCACGAATCAGAGTGGTAGGTGTTGGAGGTTCAGGAAACAACGCTGTTAATCATATGATTAACACAAAAGTGAAAGGTGTTGAGTTTATTTCTATTAATACTGATGCACAAGACTTGCATCGTTCTCTTGCAAAGAGAAAAATCCATATTGGAAAAAATGTAACTCGAGGACTTGGTGCTGGAGGACATCCAGAAACAGGACAACGAGCCGCAGAGGAAACACGTGAAGAAATCCAAGAAGCACTGAAGGGATCAGACATGGTGTTTGTTACCTGTGGGATGGGAGGAGGTACCGGTACTGGTGCTGCTCCTGTTATTGCACGTATTGCACAAGAGCTTGGTGCACTTACAGTTGCTATCGTTACAAAGCCCTTCTCATTTGAAGGACAGCAACGAATGCGGACTGCAGACCACGGTCTTGCAGAATTAAAAGACGCAGTAGATGCATATATTGTTATTCCAAATGACAAACTGCTTACTATTGTTGATCAAAACACTACAAGCAAATCAGCATTTGCAATGTGTGACGATATCCTTCGACAGGCTGTTGAAGGGGTTTCAGATATTATTACTACCGCGGGAGAGATCAATACAGACTTCAATGATATCAAGTCTGTAATGGAGGAGGCAGGACCTGCTCTTATGGGTATCGGTATTGCAGATGGCGATACACGAGCCAAAGATGCTGCAGAGATTGCTATCAATTCCCCACTACTTGATGTGTCTATCTCAGGAGCCAAAGGCGTTCTCCTTGCTGTTGCAGGAAGTGACGACCTTGGAATCCTTGAGGTACAAGAAGCTGCAAAGGTTGTTACTGAAGCAGTGGACGCAGATGCAAAAATCATCTTTGGTATTATGAAAGATGAAAAGCTTAAGAAGGGTCATATCCGTGTAATCGTTATTGCCACAGGATTCCCTGACAAAAGCCCCAGTCTTGCTCCAGAGCGAAATACGTCTCTATTTTCACTACCTCGAAAAGAACAAGAAGATGAAAGAGATCGAATCTACAACTCAGTAATCCCAAAGAGTAAAGAGACTCCAGAAGAAAAGAAAGAGGCAGAGAAACAGGAAACAAAAGAAGCTATTGAAGAGGGAGAAGAAAAAGAAAACATTGGTGGAGCAATCCCTTCTTTCCTACGACGGAACAAATAATAAAAACAAACACTCTTTGTTTGATGTATACTGGGCTGTATTAACAGTTCAGTATTTATATATGCAGTACGATCTTGTAATTATAGGAGGTGGTCCAGCAGCAGTAGCTGCTGGTGTGTATGCAGCTCGAAAAAAGTTAAAGACTGTAATTGTCGCCACAGAAATTGGAGGACAAAGTGTTGTTTCAGAAGATATTCAAAACTGGATAGGAACACCTCATATTTCTGGCCTAGATTTAGTAAAAAATTTTAAAGCACACCTTGATGCTTACAAAGGAGATATTATTGAAATACATGAAGGCCAAACAGTTATAAAACTAGAAAAGAAAGCCGCACGGTCTTTTGTAACCACAACAGATAAAGGTAAATCATTTGAATCACGTGCGGTACTTATTGCATCGGGAGCAAACAGGAGGCGTCTTCCTGCTAAAGGTGCAGATATTTTTGAACATAAAGGACTTACCTATTGTGCATCGTGCGACGGCCCACTCTTTACAGACATGGATGTTGTAGTTATTGGTGGAGGAAATGCAGGATTTGAAACTGCAGCACAGCTTCTTGCGTACACAAAGAGCGTCACCCTTCTACACCGAGGAGACTCTTTCAAGGCAGACCCTATTACTGTTGAAAAAGTTCTTGCAGATCCAAAGATGACTGCCATTACCAATGCAAATACTTTGGAGGTGCTTGGAGACAAGTTTGTAACAGGTCTAAAATATGAAGCGCAAGGAAAAGAAAAAGAGCTTCCTGTCTCTGGTGTCTTTGTTGAAATTGGAATGGTTCCTTCAACAGATTTTGCTGCAGATATTGTTGAGCTTGATGATTATAAGAGAATTATAGTAGATCCAAAAAACCAACAAACAAAAACTCCTGGTATCTGGTCTGCTGGAGATTGTACGGATGAGCTATATCACCAAAATAATATTGCTGCGGGAGATGCAGTAAAAGCACTTGAGGATATTTATGTTCACTTAAAGACCAAGTAAAAGAAAAAAGGCGCTCATCTCGAGCGCCTTTTTTTATGCCATTGGTACAGAGATTCTTCGTATTGATTCGTTCTTATGAATCAACTCATCATCTCGTATTGAACAAAAGAGCTCGTACTCATTTGCACACTTTCTCCCATAGAATTCTAAGAATTTACTTTCTACTTGCTTCTCTTTTTGTTCTTCTCCATGTTCTTTAATAAATTCTGAATACTGATCATATGCATGAGATTCAAACACATAGTTGAGTTCAAGCGCTGATTTTCTGTGTACCATATACAGAATTGCACTTACAACATAATAAAAGAAAGAGAATAGTAGGGGGATAAGGTAGTGTCGGAAGATGCCACTCTGCCCTTCCCGCTTTGTTATCTGCGTCATTACTACCACATGCATTGTTTCGTTATCTTGTGCAACGCGTGCAAATCGAGATGTATACGTAAGGTTTACTGCCTTTTTTTCATTTCCATACATTGCGGTTAAAAACATGTACGAAACCCTCTCCCAAGACTGATACGGGATACGTGCAATCACTTCTACTGCTTTAAATTTTGCATATGAAGGTTTTCGTCCATATATGATGTTTCCTGAAAGAACAAGAATGCCACCAAGAATTTTTGGCACTAAACCAACCTTATAATCTTTATACTTTTGTATGTATATTTCTCTGAATGCTGGGTCTTTAAGCTTTTCTACAAGCTCTTCATGTTTTCTATCCATATATCTAAAATGCTGCAAATTACTATATGTATAGTATTTTACCCTAAAAATGCTACAATCGCGCATACTCATGGCCCTATAGTCTAATGGTTAGGACGCCAGGTTTTCATCCTGGAAATCGGAGTTCAATTCTCCGTAGGGTCACAAAAATTCAGGCTCATTGCAGAGCTCAATACCAGTTTCTAATAAAATCTTTCTTTGAACCTTCTTGAAGAGTTTTTGTATATCTATGGCTGTGGCATTCCCTTTGTTTATGATCATATTTGCCTGCCTGTCTGAAATACAGGCATCTCCTACGCACAAGCCTTTCATGCTCAGATCATCAATGAGTGCAGCAGATGGAATCTTATACCCTCCTTCTATAGCAAACACAGAATTTTTTACTGTGTCTGAAAGAGTATGGTTTTCTAGGCTTGATACCTCTACATTTTTAAAGAAAGATCCTACACTCCATATTTTTTCTGGATCTAAGTCCTTCCCTCTTCGTATTTCTATTATCTTATTTCGTATTTCTTGCTGTGTAGGATTTTCCTTAAAATTTTTAATGCTTCTATACTCAAGCATTGGCTTTGGTATTTTTGAAAGCTTCAACGTTATTGAATAAATAATATATGATCCTTTCTTTGAGGTATTGAAAATACTTGTTCTATATCCAAAACAACATTTATTATTTTTTATAGTTTCAAATTTTTCTTTTTTTATATTAAATACACAAACGCTTTCTATGTATGAAGATGCTTCTATGCCATATGCTCCAACATTTTGTACTGCAAGTCCTGCAACAGTACCTGGAATAAGGGAGAGATTTTCTAATCCCCAATATCCTTTCTGAACAGTGTGTTGTATAAAAGTATCTAGAGATTCTCCAGCCCCTACTTCTATAATTACTGAATCATGTGTTTCTTCTAAAATTTTATTACCTTTTTCCAATACTTGTATTGCAACAACATTAATTTCTGAATCTGGAAGAACAATGTTGCTTCCTCCCCCTAGCACCCATACGGAAAGATCTTTGCCTTTTGCAAAACGTACTGCACCTTCAACATCTTCTGTTGCAATAAAATAACGTGCTGTACCTCCTACATGCAATGTAGTTTTTTCTTTAAGAGAAACGTGCTCTAAAACATTCATATGTTGAATGGTATCAGCAAATACGCTAATCTTTATATATGAAAATTCTTGCGATTGAAACAAGCTGTGACGAAACGGCTGTTGCTGTTGTTGAAGCAACAGGAGATGACTCTTCTGCAACATTTGAAGTGTTGGGAAATGTGCTTCTTTCTCAAATTGAACTCCATAGAGAATATGGCGGTGTATATCCCACACTTGCAAAGCGTGAGCACGCAAAAAATCTTATTCCCGTAACAAGAGCGGCGCTTACTGAAGCGTCAATGATTACAAGCAACAAAATAAATCTTGATGCAAATGTGCAAGAAAAAATTAAAGAACTCTTGCACAGAGAGCCTGATATGAGTGATGCATTTATTGAGTTTATACAAGGAATAGAAATACCTGATATTGATGTAATAGCAGTAACGCACGGACCGGGACTTGCTCCAGCTCTGTGGGTTGGTGTGAATTTTGCACAAGCACTTGCACTTGCATGGAACAAACCTCTTGTGCCAATAAACCACATGGAAGGGCATATTGTATCTTCATTATTACAAGATGGTGTTATTGAAAAGGTGGAGCTTCCTCTCCTTGCTCTACTTATCTCAGGAGGCCACACAGAGCTCGTACTGATGAAGGAATGGCTTTCATATGAACTTATAGGACAAACACGTGATGATGCTGTTGGAGAAGCATTTGATAAGGTTGCACGAATGATAGATCTTCCGTACCCAGGAGGACCAGAGATAAGTAAATTGGCAGAACTTGTACGAAAAGAAGGTGGTAAAGAGGTATTTTCATTCCCCCGCCCCATGCTTCACTCCAAAGATTGTGATTTCTCTTTTGCAGGATTAAAAACTTCTGTGTTGTACACGCTAAAGGATATTGAGAATGTAACCGAGGAGGATAAAAAAAATATTGCGCATTCATTCGAAAACGCTGTAACGGAAGTGCTTGTAAAGAAAACCCTACAAGCAATAGAGGACCATGGAGTGCAGACACTGGTGCTTGGAGGAGGAGTATCTGCAAACCACCATATTCGCAGAGTATTTGAAGAAACTATTACAAATAAGCATTCAGGAGTATCACTTTTCCTCCCTGAGCCAAAACTTACTACTGACAATGCAATTATGATTGGTATTGCAGGTTTTTATCGCGCACTTCGAAAGGAGTTTGCAGATGAAATTTCTGCTGATAGTAATCTATCAGTGCATTAAAAACCCTTTAACACTACACGTATTTCTAGTACACTCTATATACTATGCACGAGAAATTTGAGAAACCATATGATCCGCAAGCAACAGAATCTCGTATCTATAAGATGTGGGAAGAGTCAGGATTTTTTAATCCAGAAAAATCTATTGCAGCTGGACATACTGAAAAAGACGCGGAGTCATACACCATTGTCCTTCCTCCCCCAAATGTAACAGGAGTGCTTCACATAGGACATGCATCTATGCTTGCCATTGAAGACCTTCTTATTCGATACAATCGAATGAAGGGAAAACGAACCCTTTGGATTCCAGGAACTGACTCTGCTTCTATTGCAACACAAAATGTTGTTGAGAAAAAAGTGCAGAAAGAGGAAAAGAAAAGTAGACACCAGCTTGGACGTGAAGAGTTTCTTTCACGTATTGCTGACTTTGTAGAAGAAAGTAAAACAACTATCATTTCTCAAATCAAAGCCATGGGATCTTCACTCGACTGGAGCAGGTACGCATTTACCATGGACAAAACTCGCAACGAAGCAGTGAATGAGGCTTTTATACGAATGCACAAAGCAGGTCTTATTGTGCGAGGAAACCGAAGTGTAAACTGGGACCCAAAAGGACAAACGGTAATTTCAGATGATGAAATAGAACACAAAGAAGAAACTACTAATTTTTATTACCTAAAATACGGCCCCTTTATTATTGGTACCTCACGACCCGAAACAAAGTTTGGAGACAAGTATGTGGTAATGCATCCAAATGATGAACGTTACAAAGAATACACACACGGACAAAAAATAGATCTTGAATGGATTAATGGTCCTATTACTGCAACGATTATAAAAGACGAGGCAATAGATCCTGAATTTGGATCTGGCGTTATGACTATTACTCCTTGGCATAGCTCTGTTGATTTTGAAATAGCACAACGCCACGATTTAGAATACGAACAGATCATAGATCAATACGGAAAACTTCTCCCTATTGCAGGGAAAGAGTTTGAGGGGATGAAAATAAGTACAACTCGAGAAAAAATTATAGAGAAACTTGATAGTAAAGGACTTGTTGAAAGTATTGACGAAAGGTACGTGCACAACATTTCTATAGGAGACAGAACAAAAGCGGTTATTGAGCCACAAATTATGAAGCAGTGGTTTATTGATGTGCAAAAAAAGTTCACGCTTCCTGTATCAAACATAACAGGAATAAAAAGTGGCCAAGAAGTTAGTTTGAAAGAGCTTATGACGACTGCTGTTACAAGTGGAGATATTGAGATTCTTCCAAAGCGATTTAATAAAACATATTTTCACTGGGTAGATAATCTTAGGCCGTGGTGTATTAGTAGACAGATATGGTACGGACACCGTATTCCTATGTGGTACAAGGGTACAGAAGAAAAAGCACAAGTTGAATCTCCTGGAGATGGATGGGAGCAAGACCCTGATACGCTTGATACTTGGTTCTCTTCAGGGCTTTGGACACTTTCTACTCTTGGGTGGCCAAATAATAAAGAAGAACTTGAAACATATCATCCTACTGCAGTGCTTGAGACTGGATACGACATTATATTCTTCTGGGTTGCCAGGATGATTCTAATGACAACATTCCTTACTGGAGACGTTCCATTTAAAAAAGTCTTCTTACACGGTATGGTTCGAGACACCAAAGGTCAGAAGATGAGCAAGAGTAAAGGAAATGGTGTAGACCCTCTCGATCTTATTGCAGACTACGGAGCAGATGCAGCTCGTTTTGCACTTCTTACTGGAGCAGCACCAGGAAACGACATCCCTTTTGATGTTCAGCAGGTAAAAGGATATAAGAAATTTACAAATAAAATATGGAATGTGGCCCGCTTCGTACTTACACATACTGAGGGAGCATCAGTACTTGAGAAACCAGACCTCTCAGAAGAAGACCAGGAAGATCTCAAAGATCTCGAGGACATGGTAAAAGAAGTTACAAACTACCTTGAAGGGTATCGATTTGATCTTGCTGCAGACCGTGCATACCACTACTTCTGGCACACATTCGCTGATGTTATTATTGAGAAGAGTAAGAGTGAGCTAGAAGGAGAAAGGAGAAGTGCAGTACAATGGAAGCTGTATCACATCCTAACTACCACATTAAAAACTCTTCACCCATTTATGCCATTTGTTACAGAAGAAATCTGGCAGTCTCTTCCAGAGAAAGAAAGCCCTTATTTACTTGTAACAAAATGGCCCAAAGCCTAAATGCTTGATTTACCAACCCTTACATATGCCTTTTTAGGAGGATTGCTACCTGCTCTTGTTTGGCTGTATTTTTGGCTTAAAGAAGATGCTCGTTGTCCTGAGCCAAAACATCTTATTTTCCTTGCATTTGTGGCAGGAATGATTGCAGTACCACTTGTAATTCCCTTTCAAAAATTTGCACTTGCACATTACGGAGAAATAAGTCTTATGACCATCTTTGCATGGGCTGCTGTTGAAGAGCTTATGAAGTACGGTGTTGTTGCAGTAGCAATACTATGGAGAAAAGCGGTAAATGAACCTATTGATGCAATGATTTATATGGTTACTGCAGCACTTGGTTTTGCAGCATTAGAAAATACGTTATTCCTTTTATCTCCCATTGCAGACGGAAACCTAATCGATAGTTTTATAACAGGAAATCTCAGGTTTCTTGGATCAACACTACTTCACCTATTTGCTTCTGCCATTGTTGGGTTTGCCATGGCAATATCATTTTATAAACACAAAAGACTTATGCCTCTGTATACAAGCATAGGACTTATCCTTGCAATTGCATTGCACACAATCTTTAACCTACTTATAATCTCAAGTAAGGGATACAACACACTCAATGCATTCTTCTTTGTATGGGTTGGTGTTGTTGTCATCTTAATATTATTTGAAGTCGCGCGTGTGATACGATTTAAGAATAGACCAAAAAACAAAGGTCGTAACTGTTAATTATGTTTGGAAAAAAGAAAAAACAATCACTATTTGAAAAACTCACTGGGAGTGTCAGTTTAAATGAAGACTATGATGCATTTGAAGATGATTTTAAACCAGAGACCAAAAAACCTTCTATAAAGAAACTTTCAGTATCAGAACACGACGAACCTCTTCCTCCAGAAGTTGAGGAGGAGGAAATCGAAGAAACAGCCTCAGGACAGCTTCCTGTTGATGTATATCAAAGTCCTAATGAAATCGTTATACGGGCCTTTGTAGCGGGTGTACGAGCCGATATGCTCGACCTCTCTATTACTCGAGACATGGTTACCATCTCTGGAGCACGGGAAGCACGGGAAGAAGTAGATTCTGCAGATTATTTCCATAAAGAACTCTACTGGGGTACATTCTCACGAACTATCCTTCTTCCACAAGAAGTTGATGTTGATGGATCCTCTGCTTCTGCAAAAGATGGGTTGCTTACCCTCATACTTCCAAAGCTTGATAAGGCAAAGCAAACGAAACTAAAAGTTAAAGTTGGATAATACTTAAAACACCACCTGATAGGTGGTGTTTTACTTTGTGCTGAGAGGCAGATTCGAACTGCCGACCCCTTGTGCTTCAAACAAGTGCTCTAACCAACTGAGCTACCTCAGCATTATTCTGCTTGATTCTTTTCTAGGGCATCTTTAAATGCATCTAGACCAGGCACCTTTATAAACTCTTGAATAATGTTTGTTTCTCCAGACTTAATACTTTCAAGAGTACTTGAGGCTCCATCAACATACGGCTTAAGCAGAGAAAAGTAAATAAAGAATGGCAAGCCAAGAATAACTGCCCAAACGAGAATACGGACAATACCGCTCATAAACATTCCACGCTGAATACTTCGAATACGCCGATTATTTTCTTTAGCCATTCGAAGACTCTCTTTTACCATTCTTTCTAGTCTTTGGTTGTCGTCCATATGATGACCCTTAATATAACAAAGATACCAGATTTTAAAAGTGTGTCCCCACTAGGAATCGAACCTGGATCTGCTCCTTAGGAGGGAGCCGTTTTATCCATTAAACTACAGGGACCGTGTGGAAAAGATACCACAGGTATTAAAAAACCGCCCCCACGGGCGGTTTTTGTTTATAGTCCTAACTCTTTCTTTAATTTAGGTTCATCAAATCCAATAGTCATCTCTTCTCCAATAAATACTACTGGAACCCCCATCTGACCACTCTTCTCAATCATCTCTGCCCGTTTTTCTTGATCTGTTGATACATCATATTCTGTATATTCAACATTATTCTCTTTAAAAAACCCTTTTACCGCCTGACAAAAATGACAAGTCGGAGTGCTATAAATGACTACTTTTTTATCCATATGTATCAATTCTATTCGTAATTAAAGCAAGTATACCATTACTTAAATAAACTCAAAAACCATGAGAGCAACCCTCTCCTTACCTCCACTTCTGTTGTTGTTGCAGGAAGCGCATCAAGCACGATAATTACTTCTTCGCCCTCTTTTGCAACATCGAATGAACTACGAACGAGGGCTTCTTGCCCACGAGCTGTATTAAGTACCGCTAAATCTATATTTAAAATTTGCTCTCGGTTTGTTATTTCTTCAAATTCTCGCACTGCATCAGCACGCCTTTCTGCCGCTTCACGCTCTTTTCCTAAAATATTAAAAACCGTGACCCCTAAAAATCCAACAGAGAGCACAAGAATAAAGAGTGTAATTCGATTATAAAAAAATGAGATTCTCTTTTTCGCCCGACGTGCCATATGTGCTAGTATAGCACCATGTTATTTAACCCTAAGTTCCAAAAGGCTCTACGCGGCGTGTTTATTGTCTTTGCTATACTTCTTGCACTCTCAATGGCTCTTGCATTTACACCAATCTTTGGAACTGGAGGATACTAGGAATTCTCCCCTTTGATCATGTTCATAAATACTTCCTGAGGAATATTAACTCTTGCATGTGCAAGGGCTTTTTTCTTACCTTTCTTTTGTTTCTGTATAAGTTTCATTTTTCGAGTAATGTCACCTCCGTACAGATGACCTGTTACATCCTTCTTAAAGGCTGAGAGCGACTTTGATGAGAGAATGCGACCCATTGCTTGAGCTTGTATTTTTGTAACGAACTGCTGCCGTGGAAGCACTTTATGTAGTTTTTCTACAAACTTTTCTGCTTCTTCTTGTGCTCGTCTCTTTGAGATAATTCTTGTAAACGCAGGAACAGACTCTTCGGCAATAAGTACGTCGAGACGTACTACATCAGCGTCTCGCATTGGCAATATCTCATAGCTTAATGAAGCATAGCCGCTCGAAACACTTTTTATACGATCAAAAAATCCACGCATGAGTTCACGTAGTGGCATCTCTGCAGCAATTTGTATTCGCCCGTCTCCAAATGTCATTGTGTCTCCAACTATAGCCTCGTGCTCATGCAGGAGCTTTAAGATGCCATTGAGTGTATCTGGTGTGGTAATGAGAGTAACAAGAACCCACGGCTCTCGCACACTCTCAATATCTCCATGATCTGGAAATTTAGAAGGTGTATACACTATTACCTTCTCACCTTTTTTATTTGTTACCTCATAGGTAATAGTTGGCATAGTAACAACCAAAGAAAGATCAAATTCTCTACGCAATCGTTCAGTGATAATTTCTAAATGAAGCATTCCCAAGAAACCACACCTAAAGCCTCTGCCCAATACACCTGATGCCTCTTCTTCAAAAGATAGAGAAGAATCTGTAAGCTGTAGCTTTTCTAATGCTTGCCGTAATGCAGGGAGATCATCCTGCCCTTCTGGATACACTGAGGCCCATACCACGGGATGCACAGCCTCATACCCCGGAAGACTTGGAAGTTTTCCATCTTTTTTTCCAACAGTATCTCCAACAGATACAATGCCCGGTTCTTTAATACCTGTAACAATATACCCAATCTCACCGTGAGAAAGAGAGTCTGCTGGGACTTCTTTTGGTATAAACACTCCAACTTCTTGTGCAATAAAGCTTTTTTTTGCCTCCTTAAAGAAAAGTTGGTCTCCTTTTTTTATTGAACCATCAAAAAGCCGGCAGAACACAATGATCCCTCTGTGGTTAGAATAATCAAAATCAAAAATAAGTGCACGTGGCTCAGACTTACTTTCTTCTTTTGGAGCCGGTACACGGTCTATGAGTGCAGTTATAAGTTCCCCTGCCCCTTCTCCTGTTTTCCCTGACGTATGAATAATTTCTTCAAGAGAGCATCCTGTGAGTTTTACAATTTCATCACTTACCTCTTCGATGCGTGCATACGGAGAATCAATTTTTGAAAGTACGGGAATGATCACACATTTTTGTTCACGAGCCATTGCAAGCGTCGATAATGTTTGTGCCTGAACACCTTGTGTACTATCCACCAACAACACAACTCCTTCTACGGCATTGAGTGCACGAGAAACCTCATATGCAAAATCAATATGGCCAGGAGTATCAATGAGGTTAATAATGTAATTTTTTCCATCCTCCTCATGCTTCATTCGCACTGGCTGCATTTTTATAGTAATACCGCGCTCTCGCTCAAGATCCATTTGGTCAAGAACTTGATCTTTCATTTCTCGAGCAGTAATAGTGTTTGTATACTCAAGAAGCCGATCGGCAAGAGTCGACTTTCCATGATCAATATGAGAATAATTGAAAAATTTCGTATATGTTGCATTGCTATTCTATTTATGAACTCTGGCTCTTTTTTTGTAAAAAGCCTGCCATTCCTGCTTGAATCTCCTGAAACTCTCTATTTGAAAGCCCCCAAAGAACAAACAAAAACACTATAAGACCAAGGGTACCAGCAAGTACGCCTTGTGCAAGTACTGCAGTAAGTGAAGTAAGCGCAAAGATACCCCCGAGAAGTGTCAGTGTTGAGTATGCTGTTGCTCCCCCAATGATAGCAGCCGAAAAACTTTGAAAAAATACAGGGAGTACAGCCCTCCGAAATACCGGGTGTTGGCGAGCAAAAAGAACGAAAGCAAGCAATCCCGCAAACACTTGCCCAATAGATACACCTAATGCAATAGAAATAATTTCTGTTCCAGGCACAAATGATATTCGCAATAATGACTCCATGAAGTATGCATATGCTGGCACCTGCTCGTGCACATACAGAAGTACTATCGCACCACCAATTGAAATAAAGGCGCCTAACCCTTGAATGATGAGAGGAGTAAATGTTTTTCCTGCTGCGTAATATGCACGAGCAATAAGAAGCACCAATGCTTGCCCAACAATAGAAACCATTAGTATTGCTAACACTGCAGCAGTTAGTCGTGTGTCATTCCATGTAAACTCTCCAGTACCAAATACTACTCGTACCAAATGAGCGCGAAGCACAATAAAGATAACGAGAGCAAACATAGACCACAACACAAGGTGTCGTGCGGCATCTGAAACTCTTTTTACAAACATCGTCACATCATTTGCCGCATGTAATGTTGCGAGTGTTGGAAAGGCAACAACTGCATATGAAGCACCAATCAAAGCAAGTGGCACACTCTCTAAATTGTATGCGAAGTTAAATATGGTAATTGAGCCTTCTGAAAGATTCGCAGCCAATATCGTTACAGCTACACCAATAAGGATATGCGCAGACAATGCAAGTGAACGAGGAAAAGAATGCAGCACAACACTTTTTAATCGTGCGATATCTGGAACCTTTATATATGGAGCAAGTCCTGATGCAACAACTACAGGTATGTGGAGTGCCATATGTAAGAATGCTCCCAAAACAACACCATATCCAAGCCCTGCAATTCCAAATATTGGCTCAAGCACGAGAATTCCAAAAATAATTCCCACATTGTAAAACACTCCAGAAAGAGCATACAAAAGAAAACGTCTCTCGAGCTGAGTCACACTGCTTATCACACTTGAAATACCAAGGAGAACTGGCTGTATAAGCAATATCCTTGTAAGTAAAACAAATTCAGCAAAAAGTTCTGACCCAGTAAAACTGGGGTACAGAACTGACAATATTTGTGGAGCAAATATTGCAGAAACAACTGCCGCCCCACCAAGTACAATACTCAAGAATATAATCGCATCTGAAAGCAATTCTCTTGCCTTCATTTTTGATTCCTCTCCTGCTCTTGCAATAAGAGGTATCAATATGTACGCAGACACTAATGATGCAATAAGTGCAAAAAGTATGTCCGGTAATTTAAACGCAGCGTAATATAAATCAAGAAATTCACCTGTTCCAAAACTATGGGCAAGAACTCTATCACGCAATAGCGCAAGTAATTGCGCTAAGAGTGTAAATATTGCAACGGTATACGCTGCTGCGTGTAGGTTCGCTACTTCTTTGCGAATAATTCGGAAAAAAGAGGTAACCATATGCTATTGCTGAAGACTTTCAATTCCTTCAAATGGATTCTCTCCTTCTGCAAGTGCAGCTAACTGTGTCTCAAGAGCTGCTGCATTTTCTTCTGAGAGATCTGCAACGGCCTGTAGTGATGCTAACGCTTCTTCAAATCCACCTTCTTTTGCCTGAAGTGTTGCAAGCACATAATATCCATTCGCAAAACTTGGATTTACGTTTGTTGCTCGCGTAAGTGCCGCAATAGCACCTGTAGTATTCCCTGTTGCTTCTCGCAGTACTGCGAGTTGGAATAATACGTTTGTATTATTTGGCTGGAAGAATGCTGCAGCCTCTGCACTTTGTAATGCCTCTTCTGTATTTCCTGCCTGCACCTCAAGCTGAGAAAGTAAGAAGATAGCATCTACATAATCTTGCTTTAGACTGATTGCTTCTTCAAGAAGTACTCGTGCTGCGTCAGTGTCTCCATTTGCTATTTCTAGCTGCGCCAAGATAAGAGAAATTTCAGGATTTACAGGATTAAGAGCAAGGGCTCTTGCGTATGCCTCCTTTGCATTTTCATATGCACCTTCAACTTCAAGCGGCACAACAAGCTGATATACATTTCCAAGTGTAATCCAATCCTGATAACTGTTTTCCTTAAACTGTGTTGCAAGCAAAGCGCTTTCTATAGACCCAGCAAGTGCTGCTTGGAATGCCTGACTCCTCTCTTCTTGTGAAAGAGATTCATCATTCGCAATTTGGTTTAGATCATTTTGTCCCAATGCTGCACCTAGACGGTACTGTCGATCACTCCTGTGCAACGTGAGTGCCTGCTGAAGCGCATTTCCTGCTCCTGCACGATCACCAACTTGTGCTGCTAATACTGACTGATTGTAGAAGAGTCCAGCAAGGTATCGCTCTCCTGCAAAGAAGATTGTCACAATACTTGAAAGTAGTACAAGCGTGAGAACAAATACAAGCATGAAGCCAATACGTGGACTTCGAGAGAAGAATATTCCCCATTCTCGTTTTTGGTTTCCGCTAAATCTTAGAGTTGCAATAAACATTCCTGTCATCATAAAGGCCAGGAAGAGAACAACTGGCCCAGGAACATGCAAGACACTTATTACCCAGAAATATAATGCGAGCAGATAACTTCCAAGAGAAAGCAGGAACATTCCTTGGTTCTGTGACCGAGAAAGAATAAGTGATCTAAATCCTATATAGATAAAGAATCCGAAGAAAACAAACCAAGCTAATACACCAAGTATTCCTGTAACAGAAATCATTGATGGCACATATCCTATACCTGCAGTGAAATCAACATTCCAAAAGATTGTGTTATTTAGATCTGCTGTTTTTGCAAGAAGCCACTCACTTCCAAATGTTGTTGGGCCTGTCCCAAAGATAGGATTCTTTGCAAAAGTATTCTGTGCAACATCTAATGTTGCCTGCCATGAAGGCCGTACTGATGTCTGATCAAAGCCAAATGCTCCTGAAAGAATATTTCCTAGTGAGCCACTTCCAATAATCATTATTATTGAGAGTGCAAGAACAGTAAGCGACAGCACAAGATTGTTTGCACCTGAGGTTTTTGTTCCCATATCTTCATTCATCATTTGCGGCATCTCTGTAGTTTCTCCTGCATACAAGGCAGTAACTCCTTCAATATCATCATGCGTGTCACCGCTTTGCTTTAGCATTCCCTGTATAAACACAGCTAATGCAAAGAGTCCAATAATTACCCAGATAAGCGTGAAGTTAATCCCTGTAAGGAATATCAGAGATACAATAAGGAAAGTATATAACCATTTTTGAGTTTTCTTCTTTGTGTTTCCAAGCAACAAAGCAAGGAGTGTAGCAATAACACCGGCACCAAGAAATATTCCAAGATCATTTACATTTCCAAGAGTGTTTGCTGCAGGACTAGAGCCTATACCAAGCCCCGATAATATTCCTGTACCAAGAATCAAAAATACAACTTGTGCTGCAAGCACAAGACCGAGCCCAATAAAAGAAGCTTTCGCAATGTGTGAGAATTGCTCTGTCTTTCGCAAGGTAAATGTGAGGACACTTGCAATTACAGCTCCAGCAAGCACAAACCCTACAGTGTTGGTTTCAATTTGATTTCCAAACACTGAGAATCCAAGATTGTTTCCTGAAAAAAGTGCTGACAGGAAATAAGAAATAGGAATAAGCCAAAGAACACCCAGAAGTGTTAGGGGCGGCATAATGATACTTCCCCGCCTAAGTCTTGTAAGTATGTACAGTGCAAGCCCAACTACAGCAGCAAGCACAATGGCAAAAGTTTTGGTAAATCCAAAAGGAATAATTGCCAAAGGAATAAACAACACGGGAATAACTGCAACAGCTATTGCAATAGCCCATACAGTTCCAGATTCAAGGGTAAGTAATGATTTTCTTTCCATATATAAAATTTATTATTATTGTAACTTCTCACACACGATTAATAACCCTATAATACCACCTTTAAAAAGATGGTATTTACTTTTCCTAAAACTCCCAGTCTCCTTTTAGACCTGTTGATTGAGTGTAATTTACAACAGTAGTTTCAAAGAAGTTACTCTTGTCGCTATCCGTATCTTGTATGCGCTCTAAATGAGTATAAGGATTCTCTGTTGGAGCATCTGGATAAATCGGCGCGATACCAATCCTTCCCATTCGCTCGTTGGCAAGCCATTGAGTATATTTCCTTGTTGACTCTCCATTAATACCTGGGATTTCATCTCCCAAAATATGATCAGTCCAAGATATCTCTTGCTCTACCGCTGTTTTTGTCATTTCAACAATAAGCTTTTCATCAAACATTTTTGGAAACTCCTTTCTAATTTCATTCATCATGTTTGCAAAGAGAACTACGTGCGTTAGCTCATCACGTCGAATATAAGCGATCATACGACCGGTTGCGAGCATTTTCATGTTATCTACCAATGTATCGAAGAATGCGAAACCATTGTAGAAATATAGACTTTCGAGCAAATAGTTTGCAACAATAGATTTAAAGAAATTATCGTCACTTGCGTCTTCAATAAAGTCTTGATAAATATCTCCTATATATTTATTTCTCTCCAATAACACTTTGTCAGTTTTCCAGAAATAATAGATTTCATCACGCTCTTTGCTTTCTACAACAGTCTCCAAGATAGTTGCATAGCTTTGAGAGTGAATAGCCTCTTGGTATGTCTGAATAGCAAGAATAAGATTTACCTCAGGAGCTGTAATATAGTCTGAAATATTTGGAAGATTTACTGTTTGGATTGAATCAAGAAAAATAAGAAACGAAAGTATTCCTTTATATGCTCTTTGTTCAGCAGGACTGAGATCACTATGAAATGCAATTGCATCTTCTTTCAATCCCATTACTTTCTCTGGAATCCAAAAGTTTCCAATCATAATTGGATACAACTTCTTTGCCCAGGTGTACTTGGTTGCATTTAGCTGAAACAAGCCTGTCGTTCCACCTTTAATAATTGTTCTGTTTTCTACTGAATCATCTCCTTCCGGGTCGAATATTTTACTTTTTTGTACCATATTTATTTTCTTAATTAACCACTACAGCTATCACATACATTGTATTCAGGTTTCTCTGGAGCAACGACTGTTTCTATGCTTTTTTCATCTTCATTTATGTTGTCTACTTTTGCAGAGAGGCTTCGAACGTAATACACCGTTTTAATACCTTTCTCCCACGCATATAAATAGTATTCATACAACTGCTGGGGACTTGTCTTCTCTGGATTAATCATCCACTCAAAACTAATTGACTGATCAATCCATTGATATACTTCAGCAATTAAGTCTATAACATCCTTCATATCAAGCGCTACGTACTCTTTGTAATATGGGAAGTTATCTTTATCGAGCTGTGGAGCAACACGAATTGTTGGAGAAGATAGATTGTTCTCAACAAAGAACCTTTTATATATAGGAAGAAGCGCTGCCGTAGTACCCACAACCCCTGCCGTTGAAGTATTTGGTGCTGGCCCTGTGTGATACCCAAATCGGAATCCTGTCGTAATCATGTCAGCAAACAATGTCTCCCACGCATCTACACGCCCTGTATTTTCTAGATACCACTGCTTTTCTCGTCCTAGTAAAATACCTTTACTGTATTCACTTCCAGGATACAACTCATAATGTCCACGTTCTTTTGCAAGATCTGCACTTGCCCTGTACATATGATACGAGTACCTCTCAAACAAAGTATTCACTTCTTTCTTTGCTTCCTCGGAGTCATATGCAACATGGTTTGTTGCCAAATACTCAGCAAGGCCAAGATACCCAACACCAACAGATCGGTATCGTTTTGCGGTTCGTTCAGCCTCTTTAATTGGGTAGTAATTGAGAGTGATCACATTATCAAGCGCCCTCATCAATACTGGATATATTTGAGCAATAGTTTTCTCACTATGTACTTTTGCTATATTTATTGAAGCTAAGTTACAAACAACAGTATCTCCTGCTTTATATTTTAATGTAATGGTTCCATCAACATGACTTTCTTCCTCAAACTTTGTTGGAGAAGTGTTCTGGCAAATTTCAGTACACAATTGTGTTGAATATACATTTCCTGCATGTTTGTTCGGATTCAAACGATTTACCGTATCTCGGAAAAATATATATGGCATTCCTGTCTCCACTACTGTCTTAAGATGTTTCTTGAACAGATCTTTTGCACTCACCTCTTTCCTTAGAGTAAGTCGGTCATCTCTTTCTAACTCTTCATAAAATTCCTCAAATTCTTTTCCAAATAGATCTTGCAATCGTTTCCCGTGAACTTTTTCTACTTCATGCGGATCAAAAAGTGACCACTGTTCATTCTCACGCACGCGACGCATAAAAATATCAGGAACAGAAATGGCTGGAAAAATATCAAAAGACTTACTTCGAATATCTCCTGTCTCAGTTTGTAGGTCCAAGAAATCATAAATGTCTCGATGCCACATATCTAATGTCACTGAAATTGCTCCCATGCGAGCACCAAGCTGATTTACTGCTACACCAGTGTCATTAATAACCTTAATCCATGGATTTACACCTCCTGAAGCTTTTTTCACACCACGAATAGATGATTCTCTTGAACGTATGTTTCCCCAGTACATGCCTACACCTCCACCAAACTTAGAAATTTGAGCTACATTCTCAATAGCGTGATAAATAGCCCTTAAATCATCATCTACATTGATCTTGAAACAACTCGATAGCTGATGATAGTTTGTTCGAGAATTAAGAAGTGTTGGTGTTGGAAGTGAAATCATCTGGTTTGCACAAGCATCATATAGCTTAAATGCATATTTGAGCCTGTTTTCACTTGCTTCTGGTATTGCCAAGAATAGCGCTACAGACATATATAGCTCTTGAGGGGTTTCTTTAACCACACCGTTTGGATTCAATAGGTACCTTTTTGTAAGAGAGAGCACTGTAGTGTACTGATAGCTATCATCGTACTCTTGCTTCATGTACTTGCCTGCTTTCTTTATGTCTTCTTTTGTATAATATTTGAAAAAATCCTTATAGTACAAATCAGACTGAACATACTCTTCAAAGAGAGCAAGATATGAATCTCCTGTGTACAGATCTTTGATTCCTATCCCTCGGTTTTTTGTAGCTTGCTTATATACATTTTCAAGCAAGATGCGAGCCGCAATATGCTGCCACCAACTATTTTCAATAGTTACCATATCGATGGCCGTCTTGATCATGAACTTGTTGATATTTTTTGTCTCAATATCATTTGCAAGATTCCTTTTGAAGGTTTCTAAGAAATCTTCAAAGTGACATTTGTTTTCATACCCTCTACACGCACGATTAAAAACTCTTTTAATTTTATGAAGATCAAAAGTCTGCTGTTCTCCACTTGCTTTTGTTACCACAAGCTTCTTCTCTTCAAGTTGTGCGAGAAGATCGTAGTGTTTGTTCTTTCGTGCTTGTGTTCGTTCGTCTCGATATAGAATATAGTGCTTTGCAATATTAAATTGCTTATTTCTCATTAAAACCTCCTCTACACCATCTTGCACCTGCTCTACGGTAAGGAGTGTTACACCATTTGCATGCGCATCTCGTTCAAGAGTAAGTAAAAGCTCATCAACAAGTCCTGGGATAAAAGATGTGTCATCTACCGACACTGCGGTACACGCTTTTTCTATTGCCTCTTCGATTCTTTTCTTATTAAAAGGGACTACTCTTCCATCTCGCTTTTCAATATTTGAAAGCACAGCATCTTGTGCATTTATACGAGGCCCTTCTGTACTACTTGGGGGAGTTCCAACAACAGTCTTCGTCGGCAGCTTATCCATAATTGAAAAAAGTTAAATACATAGTTACTAATTTGTGCAGAGAACCATCAACAGAACTGCACACCGCTCATATACAGAATTATACAGACAGAAGAGTTTTCATCGCTGTGGATATCGTTCTTTGAAACACTTTTTACTACGTAGACAAGTACCCCCGAGTACAGGTGCTGTGCTGTGGGCCCAAATAGAAAACACTCGGGGTTTATCCCGAGTGTTTTCATTTTCATATCGTAGCTATAAGCCGGATTCTGTAATAAAAGTTTACACTCTTATCGACAATTATTTACCTTGCTCTCATGTTGCCATGAGAGTCTCTGCGGCACTCTCTACAAAGTAGAGTACGGCCTTGCACGCAAGTAGGAATTTTGCCGTTTCACCCACATGTCTCCATGTGATTATCCCCGAGGGGATCCATTGCATCTCTGCTCTGGCGTCACTGCTCTCATCCCTAAGATTGCTCTCGACGGGCGTTACCCGCTACCCTTTTACAGAAAAATTCTGTGCGTGTCCGGACTTTCCTCACCGAAGCGCAATTGCCCACTACGATGCCATGTATTATACAATTTTTTAACCTTTAGTAAAGAGTCCTCCAAGATTAAATATTGCAGGTCTGTACGAGATGATTTTTAGCTTTGCCCCCTCTTGTACCCCCTGATCTTCAATAAACCCAGTATTTGTTTCAAGTACATACCGTGCATTTGTAGGGGGATAGAAAATGTTTGGATATGTATCTGGATGTACATCACTTTTTATATAAATAACTTTTAAGTCTTCATCTAGCCAAACAATATCAATTGAAAATTTCATTCCTTTCATCCAAATTCCATATTTTTCATTTTCTGGAAAAACAAAGAGTAATCCGTGATTCTGCGGAAGACCCTCAAGACCTGACAGTCCTTTTGCTCGTGTCTCCTCAGTGTTTGCAATTGCAACTTTAAGAGGTGCATTATTTACATACCCATAATAAATACGAGTGCTATCTAGCTGAGAACTAAATAACACAGACCCTGCAAACATAAAGAGTCCAGCAAGTGCTGCGACAAGCCCTGAATAAAGAAGAATTTTCATATGTATCAGTATATCTTACTCCCTCACTTTTCCATCAAAATATTCCTCCACTATAGATTCTAATCTTCTACCATTGCTTCATTGGAAAAAATAACCAGAGGGAAGCAAGAAAATATCTTGCTTCCCTCTTCGAGATAGAGGAACATTAAGATTTAAATCTTTAGTTCCTTATTTATCACCTTCCTTTCGGGTTTGGTGTTAAATTTAAAAAAGTTGTTTTGATGTTTGCCTCCCGTGTTGTTGAACCTATCTTTACTCTACCTTAAAAACATTCATGCTAGAGGTACTTATCCACGTAATGCATTTACCCGATCTTCCATCGGAGGATGTGTTGAAAATAGTTTTGAGAGACGCTTTCCTCTTTTTGCTGAACCAAAAGGATTACTAATGAAAAGATGAGCTGTTGCGTTGTTTGCTCTTTTCATTGGCTGTTTGTATGCGCCAATTTTTTCAAGAGCAGAAGCAAGCCCCTCTGGATAGCGTGTCATTAAACCAGCAGATGCATCTGCAAGAAACTCTCTCTTCCTAGAAATAGCCAGATGGATAAGCTGTGCGGTAATGGGAGCAAGAATAGCAAACACAATACCAACGAGCCCTATTACTAGGCCCGCCTTTGAATCATTATTACCCCTAAAGCCCCCATACAAAGTCATTCGAATGAAAATATCTGCAAGAATAGTAATAAATCCAAGGAGCACTACTGTTACTGTCATTACGAGCATGTCTTTATTCTTAATGTGCGAGAGTTCGTGAGCAATAACCCCCTCAAGCTCACTCTTCTCAAGCATATTCAACAATCCTGTACTCACTGCTACTACTGCATGTTTTTCATCTCTCCCTGTTGCAAAAGCATTGGGAGCAGCATCTTCAATTACATACAGCTTCGGCATTGGCAGTCCTGCTGCAATAGAAAGATTTTCTGTAATATTCCAAAGGTCAAAATGAGTCTTCCTCGTAACAGGGCGTGCACCATTCATTGAAAGTGCAATCTTGTCTGAAAACCAATAACTTCCCACGTTCATTGTTAAAGCAAACGCAACAGCAATAAAAAGAATTCCTTGTGCGTCTAGGTAGTAGGAGAAAAACCACCCAACACCAATTACAACCAAAGCAAACGTGATCATAAGGAACCAAGTTTTTTGTACATTTTTACTTTGTTCTGAATAAAGGCTTGCCATGTGTGTGATACGTTTATGGTAGATAAAAAGGAGGTTTTATGGAACCGATTTACGCAGGCCTTATATTATTAGGCGTGGTTTTTGTTCTCTCACTCCTCGCAAAGATTTTTGGGAGGCGTTAAATGTAGATGGGGTGCGTTATTTTAACGTGCCCCATTCAATTAGATTGATACTTTTACCGGCTCTTTTGCATCCTCTTCTGTAAGTTCGAAGAACTCACGTTTTGTAAAGTTGAACATTCCCGCGATAAGATTTGTTGGAAATACTTCAAGTGCAGTATTTAGGTCTCGTACTACAGAGTTGTAGAAACGCCGTGCTGCTTGAATCTTATTTTCTGTATCTGTAAGCTCATTCTGCAAATTAAGGAAATTCTCATTTGCTTTCAAATCTGGATACGCTTCAGATACTGCAAACAAAGACTTCAATGCTCCAGAAAGCATATTCTCTGCTTTTCCCTGATCTTCAGCTCCATCAGCCTGCATTGCTGCACTCCTGGCTTTTGTCACCTCCTCAAACACAGTTTTTTCATGTTTTGCATATCCTTTTACTGCTTCAACAAGATTTGGGATGAGATCATAACGACGCTTAAGCTGTACATCAATATCAGCCCAAGCTTCCTTTCCTCGATTTATAAATGATACAAGTTTGTTAAATGTTGCTATTACCCAGAGAACAATTGCTACTGCGATTCCGAGTACGATATATAGTGCTGTCATATGCAGACATGATAGCAAACTTGTGACATATCTATAGGTTGACACTGCATATGTTTTCTAGCGCAATGAAAATTACATCCCCATACCCATTGCACCCATGTCAGGCATTGCAGGCTTTTCTTCAGACTCTTCATTTGCGACAGCAACTTCTGTTGTAAGGAGAATGGCAGCGGCAGATACTCCATGCTCCACAGATGCTCGCACCACTTTCACAGGATCAATAATCCCAGCCTCTACCATGTTGTCAATAATCTCGTCAGTTAATGCATTATATCCACTCATTGCTTTCCCATCTTGAACTTTATTTGCAATAACATACCCATCGTCTTGACCTGCATTGATAGCAATTTGGCGAATTGGCATAACAAGCGCACGAGCAACAATGTCATACCCTATTTGCTCATCATCAGTAAGGTCTTTCTCAGCGTCCATTAGTTTTGCCGCAGCTTTTGCAAGAGAGGAACCTCCTCCCGGCACAATACCTTCATCCATCGCAGCTTTTGTTGCTCGTACGGCATCATCAATTTTATCTTTTAGATATTTCATTTCTGTCTCTGTTGCCGCTCCCACACGAATAACAGCCACACCACCGGCAAGTTTTGCAATGCGTGACTCTAGGCCTTCTTTTTCAAATGTAGTCGTACTATTTTCGACTTGTGCCTGCAATGTTGCAATATGTTCTGTTATAGATGATTTCTTACCCTTTCCTCCAACAATAGCGGTACTATCTTTTCGTGCAACAACACGATTCGCATGCCCAAGCATAGAAAGCGTTGCATTTTCAAATGTAATTCCAACATCATCAGTTATTACTGTTCCTCCAGTAATAATAGCGATATCCTCGAGCATTTCTTTTTTCTTATCACCAAATCCTGGTGCTTTGATAGCGAGAACATTAAATGCCCCCCGTATTTTATTTACCACAAACGTAGCCAATGCATCTCCCTCAATATCTTCTGCAATAACAACAAGATCTTTTGTTCCACTTTCTGCAAGTTTTTCAAGAAGAGGAAGAATATCTTGTATGTTTGAAATCTTTTTATCAGTGAGAAGAATTGAAGCTCCTTTCATTTCAGCTTCCATACGTTCTGAATTAGTGACCATGTACGGAGACACATACCCATTATTAAACTCTAATCCTTCTACAACATCGTACTCAAGATTTGTACCCTGACTCTCTTCTACTGTTACTACGCCATCTTTCCCAACTTTTCCAATAGTCTCAGCAATAATAGAACCGAGTTCCTCACTTTCAGCAGAAATAGTAGCAATTTGCTTAATCTCCTCTTTGTCAGTTACTTCTTTCGCCATTTTCTTAAGAAACTTCACCGTATCGACTTTGGCGTGCTCCATACCAGCCCGAAGTGCCATGGCATTTACACCCATGCTTGTATGCCGCATCCCTTCCTCTACAAGAGATTCAAAAAGTACCACGGTTGATGTTGTTCCATCCCCTGCAAGGTCATTTGTTTTATTCGCCACTTCTTTTACAAGTTCTGCTCCCATATTTTCAAACTTGTCAGAAAATGAAATTTCCCGAGCAATAGACACACCGTCATTAGTTATGCGTGGTCCACCATACTGTTTTTCTAAAATTACATTTCGTCCACGCGGACCAAGCGTTACTTTTACTGCCCGCGCTGCTTGTTGCACCCCTGCAAAAAGTGCTTTTCGTGCGTCTTCTGAAAATTTAATTACTTTTGACATGTTATTTATTTAATTACTGCAAGAATGTTGCTTTCACCAATAATATAAAGATCCTCACCATTCACCTCTACTTCCTCATGTCCATATTTTGCAAAAAGAACCATATCTCCCTTTTTTACTCCTATAGATATTGTTTTTCCAGCATCAATTCTCCCAGGACCAACCGCGACAACCTCTCCACGAGAAGGTTTCTCTGATGTTCCTGAATTTGCGATAATAATCCCTGAAGGAGATTTCATCTCTTGTTCTTGCTCTGCCGGCCGCACAACCACGCGGTCTCCAAGTGGTGCAATAGAAATTTTCTTACTCATATATATGTATTTACCAATAAGTACTGTGAGAGCAGTATAGAGAACTAAAAGCGCTCTTGCAAACATTGCATCTCATGGTATCTTTGTGCTAACGATGGAAACAGTAACTACTATCCTGCCATACGCGCAGATTATACTCTCTATCCTCCTTATTGTGAGCATTTTGCTTCAGCAACGTGGCGCAAGCATTGGAGGTGCTTTTGGTGCAGATAACTTCTCATCAACATTCTATAAGCGACGAGGGGTTGAAAAAGTTCTGTTTCGGGCGACCATTATTCTCGCAATTCTTTTTGTATTATCAACGCTTACAGCACTCCTTATAAAATAAACTTATGGACGCACGACATCTTCGTGACACACTAACGAAGCAGCACTCGCTTCCCTTCACACATAAATCGAACCAAGTTCTTAAATCTCTCTCTCATGGAGATACTGTTATTTTTTGGATACTAGCTTCACTTATGGGGCTTGGTGCACTGTTTGCACTTGGAGAGCTTAAGGATCAAATTGTAGAAGTAGTGCCGGCACACGGAGGATCCCTTACCGAAGGAGTCATTGGATCTGCCCGTTTTGTAAATCCACTCTTGGCACTTTCTGATACCGACCGAGACCTTGTAGAGCTTACATTTTCTGGACTCATGGGAGTTAATGCCGAAGGAAAGCTTGTCCCTGAGCTAGCGGAACGTTATTTCCTCTCTGAAGACGGAACAACATATACATTTATCATACGAGAAGACGCAGTATTCCATGATGGAAAACCAGTAACAGCAAAAGATGTTGCCTTTACTATTTCAAAATTACAAGATCCTCTTATTAAAAGTCCCAAACTTGCCAATTGGCTTGGTGTGCAAACTGAAATACTTGATGTGCGATCAGTCTCATTTACACTTTCAGAGCCATATGCTCCATTCCTTGAAAACGCAACACTAGGAATACTCCCCGAACACATATGGAAAGATGTACCCAGTGAAGAGTTTCCTTTCTCGCAATTTATCGTAGAGCCTATTGGTGCTGGCCCATACAAAGTCACCAGTGTTCAGAGAGATAGTTCAGGAATACTAAAAGATTACAACTTAAAGGCTTTTGATGAGTATGTTCTTGGAAAACCATTCATCAATAAAATTTCTCTTAAATTCTACGGGAATGAAAACTCACTCCAAAAAGCACTTGCTCGTGGAGAAATAGAAAGTGCACACTCTCTTATCCCTGAGAATGTACCCAAAAAACTCAAAGTGGTTACCGGTTCTTATTTGCGAGTATTTGGTGTATTTCTAAACCAAAATGAAAATGAAGTACTTTCAAGTATTGTCGTACGGAAAGCACTTTCCACTTCTCTAGATAGACAAAAAATTATTGATACGGTACTTTCTGGATACGGAACACCTCTTAACTCTCCTGTACCAGGAGTAGCCGCAGAGACTATTGAGAACCCTATAGAAGAAGCTGTTGCGATACTAGAGCGAAATGGTTGGGAATTTAGTATTGAAAACCGGGTATGGGAAAAGAAAAAAGATGTTATCCGTATCACCCTCCGCACAAGTAACATTCCCGAACTCACACAGACAGCCCAAATCATAAAAGAAAGCTTTGAGGCAATAGGAATACCTACAAACCTTGAGCTGTACGACACAGGAGAGTTGAGTCAGGGAATTATTCGTCCACGAAACTACCAAGGATTACTCTTTGGCATGGTGCTAGGTCGAGTTCCAGATCTGTACGCGTTTTGGCATTCAAGCCAACGCAATGATCCGGGTCTCAACGTGGCACTATACGCAAACGTAGATGCAGATGATATATTAGAGCGTTTGCGTGAGACACACGATGAAAATGAACGAGAGAAACTTCTTCAGAAGTTTGTTGCAGAAGTTGAGGCAGATATTCCTGCAATATTTACCCATGCTCCCCAAATGACATATATCATTCCTGAGAATTTATATGGGGTCTCACTTCCGGCACTTACAACAGCAAGTGATCGTTTCAGCAATGTGCATACATGGTACAGAGAAACTGAAAAAGTTTGGCCATTTTTAGTACAGGATTAATTAATAATATTTGAAAAATATGGAACAGAAAAAACCACAATCATCACAACGAGCACCGCACAGGCGAAGACCTGGAGTACACACACATAAGCCCCGTAGGATATTTGGAGGACCATCTATTACTCCCGGAGGAAATATAACGGTAAAGAGTAAGAGAAATAGTCGCATGGATATGCGTCGAGATGCACCCATTATTGCCCGACGTGATTCTGAATATTATCCAGAAGCACCAGGAAAAGACACCGTACGTATTGTTCCCCTTGGAGGAGTTGAGGAGGTGGGACGAAACTGTACTGCAATTGATGTAAATGGAGACATCTTTATCTTGGATGTTGGATTTCAATTTGTGTCAGCAGAACATACACCAGGAATTGATTACGTGCTCCCAAACACAAAGTATCTCGAAAAAAATATAAGTCGTATTAGAGGAGCTCTTATTACTCATGGTCACCTTGATCACATTGGAGGTATTCCCTTCATGATGGGACGTATTGGAAACCCAACAATCTACACTCAACTACTAACTTCTGTAATGATCAAAAAGCGACAGGAAGAATATCCTGATGCAGCAAAGCTTGATATTCAAGAGGTAAAAGTTGGAGACCGTATAAAGATTGGAAACACCTTTGTAAAGTTCTTCCCCGTAACTCACTCTATTCCAGATTCAATGGGTGTATCTATTGAAACACCTCATGGAAACCTTGTTATATCAGGAGACCTTAAACTTGATCACGTTGATGGAAAACCTACAGAAATCGAAGTAAAAACATGGGGAGAGCTTGGAAAAGATAAGAACATCTTCTTCATGGGTGACTCAACAAATGCAGAGCGTGATGGATTCTCAATGCCAGAAACACGAGTACATGAGACCATCGAAGAAATTATCAAAACAGTAAAGGGGCGCCTCATCATTGGAACATTTGCCTCTCAATTTGAGCGACTCGTAAAAATTCTAGAAATTTCAGAAAAACTTGGAAAGAAAGTGGTCGTTGAAGGACGAAGTCTTAAAACAAATATTGAAATTGCAGATCGTGTTGGACTACTTAAGATTAATAAAAACGTAATCATTCCATCAGGTGATATCGACAAATATCCACCAGACAAAATTGTTATTATTGCAACAGGTGCTCAAGGAGAAAAGTTTGCAGCTCTTATGCGTATATCCGCAGGAAAGCACAAGTTTGTAAAACTTACTCCAAGAGACACAATTGTTTTCTCTTCATCTGTTATTCCAGGAAACGAAACTTCTGTACAGAAACTGAAAGATAATTTATATCGACACGACATAAATCTTATCCACTACAGAACAAGTGATGTGCACTCTACAGGACATGGAAATACAGGAGAGCTTGTATGGATCAACCAGCAGGTACATCCAACATTCTTTATGCCTGCGTATGGGTACCACACTATGCTCCGACTGCACGCACGTGCTGTTCAGCAATCAGGATTCCCTAAAGAAAATATAATTGTTCCAGACAATGGAACCGTTATAGATATTATTGAAGGAAAAAGACTTCATATTCACAAACAAAAAGTCCCATCTTCTCCGTTACTTGTAGATGGAATATCAATTGGAGACATGCAGGAAGTTGTTATTCGAGATCGCCAGATGCTTTCAAAGGATGGTATCTTCGTTATCATTGCAACAATCCAACTGAAGACAGGTCGTTTGCGAAAATCTCCTGATATCATTTCTCGAGGATTTGTGTACATCCGAGAAAACCAAGAGCTCTTCCAGCACGCACGTATTCTTATTAAAAAAAGCGTAGAGGATACAACGCAAGGCATGAATCCTATCGACCTTGATATTGTAAAAAAAGAACTCACAAACACTCTTGAGAGTTATCTCTTTCAAAAAACGAACAAGACACCTATTGTTATACCAGTACTCATAGGAGTGTAGGGAGAGGAGTTAGAGTAAAAACCCCAGTAGAGTACTGGGGTTTTTACTATGTTGTGCGTGCTACCATATGCACAAATGGCACACCCCACTGCAAAAATTACAATTACTAACTTTTTTGGTGCCTTGCACTATTTTCTAACGTCAATAATACTCGCACCATTCCTTGCTCAGTTCATGGGTGACTCTGCTGTGGGTCTTGTATTTTCTGCAGCAGCACTTCTGTCTTTATCTGGGTTTCTTTTATTGCCTTGGATTATAAGACGTGTTTCGTTGAAAAGGTTCGCACAAATATTAAGCATTGTTCAATTTGGAATACTCATTGCGATTTTACAATCCCCCTCACTACCCATTCTTATAACCCTTGTTATTTTCCTTGCCGCTCTTCCTGCTCTTATTAGCTACACTTTTGACATCTTCTTGGAGCAAATGACTAAGGATGAAGGAACCACAGGAAATATACGAGGATTTTTTATTGGTGTCTCAAATATCGCACTTGTTATTTCTCCTCTTGCTATCGGATATATTCTCGGAGATACAAATGAATACTTTAAAATCTTTGCGCTTGCAGCTGCAACACTTCTTCCTTTCGTTCTCCTCCTTACGGCACTTATACCTAGTTCTAATCATAAAGAAGTAGAAACCCCTTCCTTCAAAGGAAGTTTGAAGTGTCTCCTCCAGTCTAAAGATGTTCTCTTGGGAGCAA
The DNA here is from genome assembly GCA_002400985.2 of Candidatus Wolfebacteria bacterium. Classification (GTDB taxonomy): domain Bacteria; phylum Patescibacteriota; class Minisyncoccia; order Phycocordibacterales; family Phycocordibacteraceae; genus Minusculum. The sequence goes on along the minus strand of NVRX02000006.1, from coordinate 41,365 downwards.
GCGCACACTTTATTCTAATTCTCTTCTTCTCGTGGGTAATAATTTATATACCACTATATCTACATAATAGTCTTGGAATACCCTGGAGTGAACTTGGTTGGGTTTTCAGCATCATGCTACTTCCATATGTACTCCTTGAATACCCTATAGGTATTGCTGCTGATAAATGGTTTGGAGAGCGTGAAATTATGATGGGAGGCTTTGCTGTAATGGGAATATCAATGGCCCTCATAAGCTTTATTGCTACCTCAGCAGTTACACTTTTCCTTGTTTCTGTACTTATACTCACACGAGTAGGAGGTTCTATGGTTGAAATTACAACAGAAACATACTTCTTTAAACACGTAGACGGGGATGATCTTAACAGCATTGGTCTATTTAGAATGCTACGGCCTCTGGGGGCCTTATTTGGACCTCTCATTGGAAGTTTCGCTCTCTTATTTGTATCTTTGCAAAGTATTTTCATAATACTTGGAGGACTTTGCCTTATTGGTATACCTCTTGCCTTTTTCATCAAAGACACTCGTTAAGAAACAAGTTTGTATTTACCCTTTTTCTTTTCTACAAAACCTTCTAAACAAAGTTTCTGTAGTTGAATGTTAAACTGTTTCCTTCTTGTTGGGAAAAGATTTTCTAAACTTTTTTGTTCAGTAAGCGTTCGAATAATTGTACCTCGCACTTCCCTGTCGGAACCTTTAAATACAGACTGTTTTATATAGTGCCTACTTTTATTATTAATCTGTACTCCAGAAGACTTTAGTGCAGCACCATAGTCCATGAGCGCCCAATACCACTCTCTTGGGTTTTTTGTATCTAACGTTTCTTCAATGAGTCTTAATATTTCTTTGTCGTGTACGTTCTTTTTATTTTTAAAAAAATGGTGCGTAAAGACTGTTCGTATATTTGTTTCTATACAAGGAATTCCTTTATTGAAAGCAAATGCTTGGATCGCAGCTTCTGTATATGGACCAATACCTGGGACGCACTGCATATTTTCTTTTGGAAAAATTCCTTTGTATTTCAAAAGAATATATTTTGCTCCCTCATGCAAATACTTTGCCCTTCTGTTATACCCAAGGCCTTGCCATTCTTTTAGCACCTCAGAAAGTGATGCATCAGCCAAACTTTTTATTGTTTTAAATTCCTTTAAGAAAGAACTGTACCTGGGTATTACCCGAGCAACCTGTGTTTGTTGCAGCATTATTTCAGAAACCCAAATATGGTATGGGTTTTTAGTATTTCTCCATGGAAAACTTCTGCCATCTTTTTTATAAAAGTCCCAAACAGTCTTTTTAAACTTCTTTTGTTCCATGTGCTGGTGCGGGAACAATAAATAAACCAAGAATATACACTATGAGGCCTGGAATAATCCCTGTGAACACAGTCATCATTACGTATCCAAATCGGAATACTACAGGATCAATATCTAGATACTCGCCTATTCCTCCAAATATCCCGGCAAACACTTTGTTTGTTTTGCTTCGTGTGAGTAGTTTTTTCATCGGAAAAAGTATATCACAAATAAAAAACCGCCAGCGTAAATGCTGACAGTTATGGTCTGGGTCTAGAACATATTGTTCGTTAAAAATGATTCAACATTCTTGCGGATATCGTGTTCAAGACCCAGGACAGCCATATTACCCTTGTTTATACATAAGTCAACCTTTATGCCACCCTTCTACTGCTTTTGGATAGATTGATATTAAAGGATCTTGTGTAGTGTCATATTTTCTAGCTGGCGCTATATGCCTGCCGTACTCAATGGCGAGATATGTAAAATCAAACCAATCTTTTTTTGGAAGTAATTCCATTAAATCTTTTTCTATTTTCTCTGGGGTTTTATTATCTGTTAAATCAAAACGAATTGAAAATCTTTTTACATGTGTATCGACAGCAATACCCTCTACAATTCCAAACGCATTTCCTAAAACTACATTTGCAGTCTTCCTTCCCACACCAGGTATTGTTATTAAATCTTCTATTGTTTTTGGAATTTTTCCTCCAAAGGTGTTTTTTACAACTTTTGCACCTGCAAGAACATTCTTTGCTTTCATTCTATAAAACCCAGTTGATCTAATATCTTGTTCAAATTCCTCAATGTCTGCATTCACATAGTCATCAAGTTTTTTATATTTCTTAAAAAGTTTTTCTGTAACCTTGTTAACCATTTTGTCTGTACACTGTGCTGACAAAACAACAGCAACGAGCAGCTCCCAATTACTTGAATACTTAAGAGCCATTTCTGCTTCTGGAAATAGAGTTCGTAGTTTTTTTATTAACCTTTTAGCTCTTTGCTTTCGCTCCTCAAGCATGGTTTGTACTTTTTTCTGCAACTTCATTTTCTTTTTCTACTCGACAATCTTCTTTTTTAACAATCTTTTCAGCAATTTTTCGTTTTGTATAAAGATTCATAAAAGCAAAAATAAACATGCTGGAGAAAATGATACCGAGAACGTTTACCAAATACAGAGTAAATGCTCCTGTTGCTACCTGAATATCTAAATTTGCAATACCAATACCAATAGTTGCGAGAGGAGGTATAAGCGCCACAGAAACCGCAATACCAGGGAGTGTTGCTGAAAGCGCTGGTTGTGCGAGTGAGTATGAAACAGCAAGTCCGGCAACAATAGCTACTCCCACATAAATCAGTGATGGCTCCGTTCGAAGTAGTATTTCATTTGTTATAGGGGCAAAGGGTGAAAAAACAAGTGTGGCAGCTGCAGCGGTAAATACAGCAACGGCAGATGCTTTCAAGAAAGTTGTTGTTGAACGAGCAATAAGTATTGGGTCAGACATTATTACTGACAATGAAATGGAAAGAATTGGAAAGAGAATTGGAGCCAAAAGCATTGACCCAATTACAATTGCAGGGTTATTTGCAATTAATCCAAGTGTTGCCATTAATACCGACAACGTAATGAAGAAATAGAAATCAAAATCTCCAGTACTTTCTCGAATCAAAAGATCAACAGCTTTTGTCTTGTCTGACTCATTAATTGTGCGCAAATGCGCAATAAAGTTAAACCTCATATATTTCTATTGTAGCATTTCTACTTACCCTCCTTACGCATCATTGGTGGAATAAGATCAGTGTATCGAGGAGACTGTCGAGGAATTCGAATGATAAGAAGTGCAATCAAGAGAAGGAGTGTTGAAAGTATTGCTGAGAACATACAATACATACACACAGCCTTTATTACGTATACCTGTAAATATACAAAATATAGAGATGCGAGAAATCCAACAGCTGTCATAAATGTGAATATGTGTGAAAGTGTGCGCACTCGAACCATAAGCATTGTTGCCGATATTACAAAAACACCAAAGTAAAATAGTACGCCCCAAGAAGCCAGTGGAACCCCCAGGATTACAGAATATGGACTTGCCGCAACAATGTTACATCCATTTAAAATGCCACAGTTGAGTGACTCTCCCGTAACATGTGACTGCACAAGATAGAATGTATTTGTGAGCCCCACAAAAGATATAATCACAGCTGCCCATGCGAGTCCTGTATAATTTTTCATATACACACAATCCTATAGAACATTACCAACTTACGCAAATGCTACAATGGCTAATAATATGGAATCAGAAGAATCATTAAAAAAGAGACTCTCAAAAGAAGAGTATTCAATACTTAGAGAAGGTACCACTGAAAAACCTTTTTCTGGAGAATATATTAATACAAAAGAAGACGGCTCTTATTATTGTAAAGCTTGTGGGGCTAAGCTATTTTCATCTGATACAAAATTTGACTCAGGAAGTGGGTGGCCAAGTTTTACTGATCCAGTAACTCAAAAATCTATTGAACTTGTTGAAGACAACACATTGGGAATGGTTCGAACCGAAGTGCGTTGTAAAAATTGTAGCAGCCATCTTGGTCACGTATTTGAAGACGATCCAAAAGAAAAAGGAGGTTTACGATACTGTATTAATTCTGGAGCACTTAATTTGAAGAAAGATACGTAAATCGTTTTACACGATCCCCCTTATAGTCCTCTTCACCAATAAACATTTCCAAAGGACGTGCCCATACTAGTTCAGAGTTATTTTTATCCTGATATACAACTAATTCTTCCAGAGTCTCTGAATGCCGTACAATATGTAAAACCTTATATTCTCCACCCTTATAGTGACGGTAGTTCCCTAGAATAATATTTCTAGCAGATTCTGAGAACTCAAGAGTGTTCATGTTTACCTTTTAAAATTTTTGATAATCAATCTATTTCGTTTTTCATCTACCTCGACAATTAACTTTTGTCGTCCACGCCACTTAAAACGTCTGATTGCTTCAATAGGGAGCGTCACACTATAACTTGCACCTCCTGCAATTTTTGTGAGTGCACGTATGTGTATTTTTTCTAGTTCTCTTCGTGCCATATATTTCGAGTTTATCACAAATAACAATGATTAACTACGTAGATTATATTTCTCTACAAAGAATTAGAATTCTTGGAAATCAGGAATTGTATTGATGATTACGGTGTCTTCTATAATCCCTGATGTTGATGCACATCGGAGTGTATATATGCTTCGCCCATTGATAGTAAGTGTTTCTGAGTAAGGTGTATCTGAAGCAAGATTTTCATTTACCCCAGGACCAACAAGCGTACAAGATGTAACTTCTATTCCTTCAGCCTCTAATAGAGATGTTCCTCCTTCTTCTACTCGTGAAGGTGTTGCGGTAAGAGCAAGGTTTGGATTAAGCACCAGAACAGTTGCATTCTTAACAATACTTCCTCCAGGACCAGAGCAGCGCAACTGGTACGTTGAGTCAGTTAGAGGTGCAACAACAGTATTCCCGCTTGTAGAGCCTCTTGTAGAGAACCCTGTACCTGTACACGAACTAGTGTTTGAAGAAGACCAGGTAAGCAAAGATGTACCTCCGAGAGATATCTCTGTTGGACTTGCTCCGAAAGAAGATGTTGGTAACGGGTCTGTGACAACAACTCCGCCACCTCCCCCTCCGCCGCCACCTCCCCCTCCTGAAGTACTACAGCTAACAGTCACGTCTTGAGAACCAGAAGAAACTGTTAGACTTCCAGTCTTTGTCCCTGCCGTGCTGTATGTTTTTACAATAGTATCTGTTGTTCCAGACAAACCATCTGTTCCAGACCAAGAGTACGTATATGAACCAGTTCCCCCCGACACACTTGAAGACCAGGTTACATTCTCTCCCACAACAACAGTAGATGGACTTATCGAGCAAGAAGCAGCAATAGCCACATCACCAACAGTAAAGGTCTTTAGACTTCCACAGTTGTTATCTTCGTTCGATTCAGAAATTGAACTTGTTGGAAAGTCTACACAAAGACGTACTGTATGAGGTCCAATTTTAGACGGTGTCCATGACGGAGAGGTTATAGACTTACTGCTTCCTGCATCTATATCATTAGAAGAAGCACTTACTGTTTCAAACAGTTCTCCTTCTGGAACAATTATGAACGTACTGATAAATGACCCAGAAGCTGCACCATTTCCTCCATTTGAAACTAATGCACTAAATGTTAGTGGGTCTCCTGTTTCTAATGTTCCTGAAACGGTTGGTGTTCCAGCTGTTAAGTCTGCAATCTCTGGTGCTGCAGAAATATTTATTTCAATAATATTAGAAGATCCTGCACTTCCCCATGACGGAAGATTTCCATTTGGGCCAGCCCCAGAAGCTGACCCGGTTATTGGGCAAACGATCTTATATTTATCTATGCCTGCATAAAGAGGAGTTACCTCTTTAGAAGAATTTGGAGATAATGACCCAGCAGAAGGAAACCCAAAGAAGTCCAAGCCTAACATGACAGAACCTTTCCTTAAATCACAATTATTTGCCAAAATATTGCCCCAACTTAATGTTATACTCTCTCCTAATTCTATAGAAGATGGACTTACATTTAGAATAATGTTTGCGAATGTTGGAGAAATAGTACTTCCGCAATTATTTTCTTCATTTGTTTCTGAAATGGAATTCCCTGAATCTACACAGAGACGAAAGCCTATAAGGGTTAGATTGGCAAGAGTTGGTGGTTTATATACTGCAGTTATTAATTTTGATCCGCTTCCTGTTATCCCAGATAAACTTAAAGATGATCCTGTTAGATTAAGTTGTGATAATGGAATATCTTTCCAGTTAATATTATCTTCTGTAATTTGAAACTTGTTTACAAAACTTCCCGAAACATTTTCTCCTGATAATTCTATAACATCAACCTTAAGGTTTGCTTCCCATCCTGCGTTACTAGCTACAGTCTGCCAGAATGATACAGAGGAAGACTTAACAGAAAGATCCGGTTTAGCAGAGCTTGGAGATGGAGTCACCACAACAACAGGAGCCTGGACATCACTTACAGTAATAATTGTACTGATACAATTATTATCCTCATTTAATTCTGAAATTACCCCACTCCATGAAGTGGTATTGTCAACACACCCTCCAAAAGCATATGTACCCGCTGAAGAAAAGGTAAACGGAACAGAAAAAGATCCATTTGAATTTTTGTTTATAGAAGCTGTTCCTGTCTTAATAGAATCTCCCGGTAAAGAAAACCCACCTCTGTCAATATCAATCCACATAAAGTATGGAAAATTATTTGCATCTGTACCACCAACATTAGAAGCACTCATTGTTATTGTTACCTGTTGTCCTGTAGTAGCAGTACTTGGAGAGATTCCAGAGACCGTTAAATCTGCCTGTGCTGCAACTGGTAGTGATACACCATTTCCAACTCCCCCTACATCAATAGACCCACCCCGAGAAGAGCGTCCCTGTGCCTCTGCTATAGAAACTACAGACAATAACAGAAAGAGTGTGAGAGTAGCTACGGTAAATAAATTGCGCATATGGTTAGGTATTATTCAATAACAGTAAATATAACCCAAGTGTAGCACAGGCCTTTTACGCTTTTCTCTCAATTAACTAGTTTGCTGCCCGGCAGGGAATCGAACCCCGATTTTTGGTACCAGAAACCAACGTCCTACCGTTAGACGACCAGGCAAGTACTGCGTAGGATAGTCTAAAACATGAAATTTTCCAAACAAAATAAGCGTGTCATAAAAAACGACACGCTTATTTAATAATTGATTACATCAAGAAACTTCTGATGCAAGAACTTTTGTAAATCCGGTGCGCTGACTTAGCGGGTCTAAGTTTGGAATATTTACATCCCTCCCTTTTTCAAAATTATTACGTATACTTTGCAAATTTGCAGGAGATATACGTTGCAAACATTTGAACGGTAAGCATTTTCCTATTTCTGTAAGGCGAAAATATGAAAGAATACTTTCATACCCTTCTTTCGTAAGGTCTTCTGAGACCCATTGGAAATTTTCCATTTTAGAAATGCTCCATCCCTTAATACCCCCAAAGTTCCAACCTGCTTGTATGTTTCCGGAATTTTGAATGTTCACTGAAAAACAATTATTAGTTTTGGCCATAAAGCCCCCTCTCTTGTTTGGCAAAATTGCCTCTTCTGCATAAAAGGTATTCCTTAAAAAGAATATTGTCAACTATGATTTTAAATACTTCTGAACTGCAAGGAAGCTAGAAACAGTACCTAATAATACTCCGGCAGCCAAAAGACTTATAAATATAAGACCAAAGTGTGAGGTGTAGTATTCAAAAATATTTACACCACCAAGCCATGCTTCTGTATACTGAGCAAAGTAAAATGTTACCGGATAAAATAACAATAATGTTATTACTGTTGCAGAAACACCATACAGAACACCTTCTACAATAAACGGCCCACGAACATACATATTTGAGGCACCTACAAGACGCATTACCTTTATCTCTTCACGTGCAGTATAGATTGCAAGACGAATGGTGCTGAATGCAATAACAATAGAAGCAATAATGAATGTGAGAGCAAGTAGTATTCCAATACGCTCCACTGCCTCTGTAATACTATTTAATCGTTCAATTACAATTTTATTTTGAAAATAATTTACATCGTCAATGATTGTTGTACCTTGAGCTCCAAGAACAGGATCTGTATCAAGAAAAGCTGCAATGGTCTCATACTGAGAAGGCTCAACAGCTTTAATTGCCAAACTTGCACCTAGTGGGTTTTCCCCAAGCTCATCGAGTGCCTGCAGTGTTAACTGGTCATCTTTATGACGCTCCCTAAATTGAACAAGAGCATCTTCCCGTGTTGTGTATGTCACATATGACACTTCTGGTAAATCTTCTACCTGATCTTTGAATTCTAGTATTTCAATTTCTGGTGCGTCTATTACAAAATATACATTTACATCTACCTTNTCTCTTACNTGATCAAGNACNTTNGTNAGCATTGCAGACATAAACATTACNGAACCAATAATGATAAGTGTCACCGTCATTATTAAAACGGTTGCAAATGAAATAAAACTGTTTCGNTANAAACTTANTACTCCTGATTTAAAAATTCTTTTTAGATTTGTNANAAACATATTTANAAANTATANCTNCCCTCTTTATCATCTCTNATNACTTTTCCATTTTCCATAGTAATCACACGACGACCAACTGAGTCCACCACCCCTTTATTATGNGTTGTGATAATTACNGTAGTACCNANCTCATTAATCTTTTGCAAGATNTGCATAACTTCATTAGTGTTAATTGGATCAAGATTTCCTGTTGGCTCATCAGCAATAATAACATCTGGNTGATTAATNATTGCACGNCCAATNGCAACACGCTGCTTCTCTCCCCCTGAGAGTTCACTTGGAAAATGCGTNCCTTTTCCTTCAAGTCCTACGAGATCTAAAATATATGGAACATCTGAAGCAATTTCAGAATCTGTCCTTCCTGCAGCCTCCATTGCAAATGCAATATTTTCATATGCTGTTTTATTTTCAATTAATCGAAAATCTTGAGAAACAGCACCCATTCTCCTTCGATACCTGTGAAGTTCTCCTTGCGGAAGTTTGTCTACAGCCACTGATTCAAAAAATACACTTCCCTCTGTTGGAATTTCCTCAGCAAGAAGCAACCGGAGCAGCGTTGTCTTTCCTGCGCCAGACTGACCAACAATAGAAACAAACTCTTTTGGTCCTATTGAAAGAGTCACATTCTCTAGAGCTGTGGAACCTTTCCCGTATTTTTTTGTAACGTTATCAAAATAGATCATGTCGTTTCTTATATTCTACTGTGTCTCCTTCATTGCGTCTATGAACCTATCAAGGTCTCCGCCTAGTACAGCGTCCGGATCACGGATTTCAAGCTTTGTTCTATGATCTTTAACCAACTTGTACGGATGCAAAACATATGACCTTATTTGACTTCCCCACTCAATGGAAACATCTTTTGCGGTTGATAGTTCTCTAAGTTCATTCTTTTTTTCTTCTTCCATTTTCTTTGCAAGTTTTCCACGAAGAAGAATCATTGCTTTTTCTCTGTTTGCTTTTTGAGACCTCTCACTTGTTGAATGTACTGAAATTCCTGTTGGCGTGTGTGTTATTCGAACAGCTGTTTCTCTTTTATTTACATTTTGGCCTCCAGCACCACCACTACGAGCAAAAGAGAGATCTAGATCATCTGGAGAAATAGATAGTTCTGCAGATTCTTTAATAATAGGAAGCACCTCTACAAGCGCAAAAGAGGTTTGTCGTTTTCCCGCTGAATTAAATGGGGATAACCGCACCAAACGATGTACACCAACCTCGTGCTTTAGTGCGCCATACACATTCTTTCCTGAAATTTCAATTGTTGCATTTCTATACCCGTCTAATTCATTTGGAGTTGTGTCGAGCGTAAAAACATCCCACCCTTTTTTCTGAGCATATGATTGATACATACGAAAAAGCATCCCTGTGAAATCTTCAGCATCGTCTCCTCCTGCTCCTGCAAGAACAGAGAGCACAGCTCCACCCCTATCATATCTACCTCCTCCTTCTGCAATGTTCTTAAGACCTTGAAGCTCTTTGATCATTGCCTGCGCTTTTGCACTGTCATTCCAAAAAGAAGGTTCTTGCATTGCTTCTTCTATTTCTTTTACTCTGTTGTCGTTCATTATGTGATGAGTATACCAAATTGGAGCCACCGTGCGGGATTAAACCGCAGACCTCATCCTTACCATGGATGCGCTCTACCAACTGAGCTACGGTGGCAAATACAAAAGAACTTTATCAAAGCTCCGATAACATCTCTAATATCTCTTTGTAATTTTCTACAACACGCACCCCTTCAGGAGCCTCACTATCTTTGTTGTATTTTCCATACTTAAACCAAATAGTTTGTGCACCAAATTTCTTTCCTATAGCAACCTCGCTATCCCTTCCGTCTCCAATCATAACCACTTCCTCTACAGGAATATCGTGCTCATCTAAAATCTTTTGAAATAAGCTTGATTTCCCCTCGTCATTCTCTGCCACATATATATTGTCTATTACTTCAGTTAAGCCCAATTGATGAATTTTTGATCTTTGATATACAAAATCCCCTTTTGTTAAAACAACAATTGGAATACCTTGCGCAATAAGCACCTTAAATACATTCAGCACATCTGGAAAAAGAGATAATTCCCCAATGCGGTTTTCATCACCCTTTAATATACCTGTACTGCCCAAGGTATTATCCAAATCTGTTACCCAGAGTTTCATTTCTTAATATATTTAACTATAGAAGTAATATTATAACCTCCTGCTCCTGCTCCTATAGCAACAATACGTATCATGACATTTATGAAAGCACATGTTCCTAATTACACAAACTAAATTAACAAAAGAACCCTCTCGGGCTCTTTTGTATCTTGCGCAAACGACGAGACTCGAACTCGCAACCTTCCGCGTGACAGGCGGATGCTCTAACCAATTGAGCTACGTCTGCAGTACCCTTGTGTACTGCAGTACCTTACCGGTTTTTTTCTATTCCGGCAAGGGTCTTTATGACATCTATTGTGCCCACCAAAGCCCATACAATGTTCAAGATAGCAAAAGGAATACTCCCGATTAAAATTGCGTACAAGACCATACTCCACCCACCAATTGCATTAATAAAATCATACGAAAGATCATCGCGAGCAAGAACTTTAAAATTGTTTAATACAAAAGCAAGGAGTATAAGTCCTGCTCCCAAAAACCCAATTATGAGTATGTAATCCATGTGCCGAGGGTGGGAATTGAACCCACGACCTTCACTTTATGAGTGTGATGCTCTAACCAACTGAGCTACCCCGACAAGTGTGGCGATACTATCATATATACACCCACAAGAAAATGACTTTCTTTGTCTGCTAGTATGCATATATGTAGGTTTAACCTAACTACCTACTCATATACTTATATGGAACTAACACTTCTTCTTACTCAAATACTTGGTGTATACATGGTTATCGGAGGACTTTCAGGAATCTTCTACCCAGCAAGAATGCAGAAAGCACTCTCTGAAATGACACGAAGCTACATCCTCCCTTATTTTGATGGTGCATTAGCACTTCTGGTAGGACTTCTAATTGTTCTAAACCACAATCTGTGGAGCTCTGCCAATGAGATTATAATTTCTCTCTTTGGATGGATTGCAGTTATTGAAGGAACGGTACTTATGTTACTGCCTCACAACTTTATAATGGGGTTCTTTAAGAGAATGTATACAAAACAATTCTTAATGGGATGGAGCATCCTTGCCATTATTATCGGAGCATACCTTACATACTTGGGATTTTTGATTTAAACAAAAATCATATTTATATATAAAAGCACCCATATGGGTGCTTTTATATATAATCGTGTTGCGGGAACCGGATTCGAACCGGTGTCTGGAGGTTATGAGCCTCCCGAGGTACCACTCCTCCATCCCGCGGAGTAAAAAATACTATACTAGAAAAACGCTATTTTTTCAATACTATTGAAATTTAAACTCAGCAAACACCTGTTCAAACCACCTCATTGTTTGACGCGCCTCTCGCTCTGTAAGAATAAAATCTTGCCCTTGATGTGCAATGTTATTCCTAACTTTATGTGCAGCCCACGCATATTGCAACGTATTGAAGTCTGGTTCTTCAACCGTTTTTAACTTTTCTCCAACAGTAGCTCCGTCATACCCTTGAACAGTTAACATGTCGTCCAACATAATATCCGCCTCAATAATTGCTTGTCTCCAATTTGATTCTCCACCTTTATCATACAAAGCTTCAATACCCTCCCACCTTGTTGCAGGTTCTTTTCCTGGATCATCTGGCACAATAATTGCATCAGCATAAAACTTTGCATTAATTGCACGAATTGCACGTAATCTAAAAGCAGAATACAAAAGTACTGTTAGAAGAATGAGAGTAATAATTGTTGCAACAAATGTAAGAGTGCCCCAGATAGTTACTAGCTGTGAATAAAACTCACTCGCATAAAATGCATCTGACCCTGTAAAACTTCCTCCACCTGTAAGAAGGTTATATATGAGGAAAAATATGTATTCTACATTTAGATAGTTCTGCATTACCTCTTTAGTATACTATTCTCCTGTTATTACGCTGGCAATTGTAAACAGCCGCTCTTCTCCAAAATGTGGAGCNACAAACTGTATCCCAACAGGCACTTTTACACCTTCTCNGTCTACATCACCCATAGGAACTGAGATTCCTGGATTNCCNGTNAGNTTTGCNGGCACCGTAAANACATCCTGTGCATACATAGCAAGNGGNTCACTTTTTTCTCCAAACTTAAATGCTGGTGTTGCNGTGCTTGGTGTAACNANCACATCAACAGTNTNAAATATTTCAGAAAGCTCTTCTCTCATTACTATTCGTGCTTTTTCTGCAGAATTATAATATGCATCAATATACCCTGACGAAAGAACGTATGTTCCCAACAAAATTCTCCGACGAACCTCNTCTCCAAANCCTTTTGTTCTTGTCTTGCTAAATGANTCATTAAAATCTTTNCCTTCTACACGAGGACCAAACCGTACCCCATCGTACCGAGCAAGGTTTGCTGAAGCCTCTGCTGGCATAACAATGTAATACACNGGAATACCGTACTTTGCTGTTTTAAANTCAACATCAACAATCTCATGTCCNTCTGCTTCTAATTTCTTTAGAGACTCTTCAAATCGTTCAAGNACNTCTGCATCTACACCTTCTTTCATAAGTTCTCGAGGAACNCCGACTTTCATTTTTTTCGGNACAGAAACNTCCACGCCATCTTGTGAGGTAGAGTCTTTTATATCAACACCTTTCACCGCATCAAAAAGATACTTTGCNTCACGAACACTTGTGGTAAGTGGCCCAATCTGATCAAGAGATGANCCAAGTGCCATAAGNCCATACCGAGATACAGCNCCATATGTGGGCTTTAAACCTACGATTCCACAGAANCTTGCTGGCTGACGTATTGACCCTCCTGTGTCAGTACCAAGAGCAATTGGCACAATATTTAAAGCAACAGCGGCTGCAGACCCGCCTGAACTCCCTCCTGGCACACGAGACTCATCAACAGGGTTGAGTGTTTTTTGATATGAAGAATGTTCTGTAGAAGAACCCATTGCAAACTCGTCCATGTTTGTACGACCAATAAATATAACCCCTTGCTCTCTAAGTTTTGCGATTACTGTTGCATCATACGGACACGTATATCCTTTAAGGATTTGTGACCCTGATGTAGCAGACCTGCCTTTTACNAAAAGATTATCTTTTACCGCNATTGGNATACCNCAAAGCATTGGTGCATCNTTCCCTTTNGTATCAAAAATATTTTGAGCATATGAAATCTGATCCTCAATATCATCNTANANCTCNATAAATGCACCATACGACTTTTTTTCTTTGGCATTCTTTACGGCGCCTTNAACAACCTCNNGNACAGAAAGTTTCTTTGNAAGAAGTGCTTCTCGTATGTCGTCTACACTAGTCATTTGAAATAATTTTAGGCACTACAATATCTCTCCCTTTTGCTGTTGCTGCAGTCTTTAGAAGATCTTCAGTATATAAATTTCCTGCATGAGGCTCTCCATCCTCTCGCATTATGTTTTTATGCTCTACAACAGATTTTGCATCTGAAGAAAGCTCCTGTACCTGAGATACAAAATCAACAATCTCAGACATCTCTTTTGCCAAGATTTCTTTTTTGTCTTCTGAAACAGTAATGCGCGCAAGAGCGGAAAGTCGTTCTACATCTTCTATATCTACCATGGCGCTATGCTAGCACGTTAGAGCATTTCTTTAAATTCCTTCTCTGAAAGCGTCGCTATACCAAGCGATTTTGCTTCANCTTCTTTANTTCCAGGATTCTCTCCAANAACAACAAAATCNGTCTTNTTTGAAACGGAGCTCCCGATACTGCCTCCTTGTGAACGTATTTTCTGCTTTGCTTCATCTCGTGAAAAGTCTGTAAGTGTTCCTGTAAGAACAAAGGTTTTTCCTTCAAGCGCGCCACTTCCAGCTCCATAGTATGTATTTGTAAGTGTTACGTATTCAAGCAAACGTGCAATATGTTTCTTTTCTTCTGTATTTTTCAAGAAAGAAACTATTTCTTCTGCAACAATACTTCCTAACCCATATAGAGAGGTAAGATCTTCTGCGCCAAGCAATTCTTCAAACGTTTTGAAGCGTCGTGCGAGAAGTATCGCTGTCTCTTCTCCAACATGAGGTATTGAAAGTCCAACGAGCAGTCGTTCAAATGGAACGGTCTTCCTATCTTGTATTGCGGTAATAAGATTTTGTGCAGATTTTTCTTTCATTCTAGGGAGTTCTGCAACCTCATCAATAGTAAGTTCAAATATATCTGCAGCATCTGCTATAAGATTGTGCTTCATTAAAAGTTCTATTTTCTTTTGTCCAAGCCCGTCGATATCCAAGGCTTGTTTGCCTGCGAAATAAGAAAGTTTTTTTGCCTGCTGTTCAAAAGAATTGGAATCAACACACCTATACGCAGATTCTCCCTGTATACGTTCCACACTTCCATCTCCTCCACATAAAGATGTTTTTTTAGGGAATNNATANNNCTTTTCTTTCCCTGTTCGAAATTCAGTAAGAACNGANATTATTTCAGGTATGATGTCACCTGCCTTTTGGATAATAACAGTATCTCCAATGCGGATATCTTTTTCTTTTATAAAATCTTCATTATGTAAGGTTGCTCTCGCAACAACACTGCCAGCAATAGAAACTGGCTCCATGTGAGCAACAGGAGTAAGCACTCCTGTACGCCCAACCTGTAACGCAATATCCTGAATCACTGTTGTTGCTTGTTCTGCTGGAAACTTAAATGCAATCGCATACCGAGGGCCTTTCCCTGTATATCCAAGAATTTCTTGAAAATTCCTTTCATTTACCTTTACCACGACCCCGTCAATTAAATAATCTTCCTTTTTTGATTTTTCTTTCCACTTTTTCCAATATGAAATAACACCTTCAATATCTTTTGACTTTTGAAGGTGCGGATTCACCTTAAATCCCAAATCTTTCAAATATGAAATTTCTTCCTTTTGGGTTTCTGGCACCCCTTCTTCTCCCTGAGCAAGATCATACACAAAAATATCAAGAGGCCGCTCTGCTGCAATATTTGAATCAAGCTGCCTGATTGAACCTGCTGCAGCATTACGAGGGTTTGCAAAAACTGATTCTCCATTTTTTTCTCTTTTCTTATTTAATACTGCAAAACCTTTCTTCCCCATCCATATCTCCCCCTCTACAATACAGTCGATAGGTCTATTGAGTTTTTGAGGAATAGTTTTAATTGTTTTGATGTTGTGTGTCACATCTTCGCCAACACTTCCGTCCCCTCGTGTAGCTGCTGTAGTGAGAATTCCTTTTTTATACGTAAGAACTATTTTTAAACCATCTATCTTTAACTCACACGTATACGTAGACCTGTGCTCTATACCCCGATGTACCCGCTCATCAAAGGCACGGATCTCTTCTTCAGTAAAAGCATCACTAAAAGACCACTGAGGAACCTCATGCGGCACTTTAACAAAAGATTCTAAGACCTTCCCTGCAATACGTTGCATTGGAGACTCTTTAGTTTTTAGTTCTGGATATTTTTCCTCCAACAAAGATAGCTCATGTTTTAAAGAGTCGAGTGCTTCAGGTGTAATGGGAGACTCATCTTCCTCATGATATAAATTTCTATATCTCGTAATTTCACTCCGCAACCGTGCAGCCCGTGCATGTATTTCTTTTGAAATCATAGACCGTTGTAAATCACTCGTAATCCACGCTCTGTTCTCCTTGGGTCATCACTTGTACAGGTGTTGTATCCAAACGAACGAATAACTGTTTGTTCTAGGTTTGTGTATTTATTTACTTCTATTTTTGTACAAATACCTGAACTTGAATCAATCCACCATTCCCAAGTGTGAACTCCTGGCCTAATAACCTTACTTACAGAAACAGTCTGTCCTCCGCACGTAATACTTACCCCTCCCGGACCAGTTATGATGAACACATTTTCTTTTTGATCATAATACAAAGCACACTCTAAACCTGTATCTGCTGCGTAAAAGGCAATTTGTGAATCCCGAGCAGAAGCAGAAAGCAAAAGCTCTTTAAAGGTAAGGTTAAATATTGAAAAACCAATAGAAAGCATAAGGCTTCCAACAAGTATTGAAATGAAAAGTGTAAATCCTTGTGTTGTATTTTTTATCATAGCCAGTTAAATAAACGCTCTTCTACCGTTACACTTCGTGTCGTTCCTTTATACTCCCAACTAACCTGCACTTCTACAGAAATTTCATGTGATTGAACTTGTGTAATTGAAATTCTTCTCATAAAGAGCGTTGTTACGCCATTTCGATAGCCATACAACCCTGTTGTTGTTTTTCGCAACACTTCACACGTGCCCACACAAGAAGCAATGGAAGGATAGCTCGACACACTTGCATCAATAGTACAATCACTTGATATGCAGAAACTTAAACCATCCAACCAATCAGAGTTTCCTGAAAGGAAGTTATGGTCACGAACACTTCGTATATACTCGACACCTTCCTGAGCCAAGAAAGATGCAACAGTCCTATCTCGCGCAGTTGCTGCAGAAGTAAAACTTTGCTGCGCAATAAAAAGAGGTCCTGTTATAGACATCACCAAAATAAATATCGCTACGAGCGTTTCAACTAATGTAAATCCTTGTTGTGATGTATGTGTCATATTACAAATCAATAATACGTTGCGTTATTGTTGTTTGGATTGAAAAATCTGAAGTTTCTTCTTCGTTTTGCGCTTGTCCTGAAAAGGAAATCATAACTCGAGGCTGAAATGCATCAGTTCCCGATGTTCCAAAAACAAAGAAACTAAAGTCTTCAATGTCTACATTTGCTGAGGTAATCTCGACCCACCCAAAAGATGTTCCTCCACCAGTTGGCTCAATGTGCCGTTCAATAAATCCCCTTCCTCCACTTTCTCGGAAACGATACCGGACACGATGTTCTACATTGTTAATAATAGTAGTGAGCTGAAACCTCGTATCCCCACCGGCACAGTCTCTGCCTGGAACAAACTCGCAACCATATGCATATCCCGTACGGATTGTTCGAGACATGCTCTCAAGAGAGAAGTTGAGATCTGTTATTACACTATTTAATGCTTGTGCTCTTTTATTTTGAGATACAAGCGTGAAAAGAGCCGTCATACCAACAAGCATAACGATACTGAAAAGTGCAACGGACACCATCATTTCAATTAATGTAAAACCTCTTATGGAATGCTGCATGTTGTTTCAATAGATACTTGACCTGTTGGACGAATACGGACACATCGTTCAGAAACTCCATCTGGAGATTGCAAAACAATTATAGCTGATTCATATGAACTTATACCCGATGGTGTTCTTCCCACAATAACAGCATCGGGGTTTGGTCGCCTAAATTGAATAGAGAGAGACTCTAGTGCTCCAACACTATTAAGTCCTGTGCTGCATGTTGCTACACCTGCTCTGATACCACAAAAACGGTCTACATAGTTTCCACGCGTTATTGTTGTTGTCTCAACAATCTCTGTATCATTAGTAAACGCTTGGTCTCCATTTAAATCTGCGTATAACACATACTCTGCCCTATTTCCTGGATCATACTCAAAGTGAACACCGTATAGAAAATCTTCTGCAGAACCAACTCGAGAAGAACCATCAAACTCTCTTACTGAAATACCAAATACTTGTGCTTGCCGTACTGAAAGTCCCACCTCATATGCAAGATTGGTAAGGGCAAGTGTTTCATTAAATTGATTGTGTTGCACTAAAGCAACACTCGTAATAACAATCATAATTCCTATTGATACGAGAAGCTCAATAAGAGTAAATCCTTTTTTTAAAAGAAGACTGACGGAAGTAAATTTAACTGTAGAAAATAAGCGCATAAAAATCCAAGAGCGAGATATGGCGCAAAAGGCACCTCATTACTCATTGTACGGCCCTTTCTATAAAACACCAACAAGGCAACTGAAATAACCGCACCGATCCAAAATGAGAGCATAAAGCCTGTTATAGCAATGGGATACCCTACAAAAAGGGCCAATGCAAACACTAATTTAGCATCTCCAAATCCCATTGCTCTGCCTCCAGAAAAAAGCCATATCGCAGCAAAAAAGGCTGCCGTACATGCTGCAACAATAGCTGCATACAGGTCTCCAGACATATACGCCATTAGCCCACCAATGAGAATAAGCGGATACACCAACAGGTTTGGAATAATGGTGTGCCGTAAGTCATATATAACAATACTAGTAAGTAATGTCAGAAAAATAAGAGAGAGAAGTAATGCAAAACTAATCCCATGTAAATATAATGCGGCTCCAAAAAATGCCCCCAACACTACTTCTGCCAACACATGTGATGTACCTATCTTGCTTCCACACATTGCACAACGTCCACGCAACAATACAAAAGAGAATACTGGCACAAGCATTACTGGAGAAAGCTCTTCTGCACATGAGTCACATCTCGACCTGCCGGTGAGAATTGTTCTTCCGCTATTCAAACGATGTGCAACAACATTTGCAAAACTTCCTACAATCGCTCCGAGAGAGATAATTAATATGTAGTACGTAAATATCATGGAAGTAGTCGAGAAGTGTCATAACAATGGTATCTAAATTCTCCACTACACCCGCTTGTATCAGTTCCTGAAATACCAATACGTACAGCATCTGTATCTGCAAGGAGTGCTGGGGCTTTACTTGATTCCAAATTAACCCCTAAGTAATACCTGCTTCCATCACGAGTAACTTTGTATATAAATGGTTCCTGCAATCGAGGGTCTTCAGGAACATTAGAAAGATACGCTTGTGCAACAAGTGTCTCAAGTGTTGGTGGGTATATTGCATGGTCATTTGCATATCGGTAGAGTGCACGAGATACATCAGCAACCTCAATTATTCTTTTACTATCCCGTGCTTCTATTCGTGCATTTACCAGAGAAGTAATTGCAATAGAAGAAAGCAATCCAACAATTGCTAATACCACCAAAAGCTCCATTAATGTAAAACCTCGCATATGTTCCCTATCATACAATATCAAAAGCGCTCCGGAAGGAGCGCTTTTGAATAGCTTTGTGACTAAGTCTATGAAGACGGACACGCTGAACCAGTAAGAGTCGCTGTGCGCTCTCCCCGGAACCCTGTGCTATCAATACAGAAGTAACCTGCTGTTCCTCCAAGTGTACTTGGAAGTTGTGAGGAAACGGCAAATGCACTTGTAGTTGCACCACATACTACGTTTGCTGTTGAGTTTCGACTCTCAACTTCAGAGATAGCATTAGCAACAGTTGTATCTGCCACAAACATGGTTGTTCCTGTTGTAGGACATGTTGCTGTTGTAAATGCAGATCCATATGTGCTTGAACCAGCACCATCGTAGTAAAGTTCTGCTTGTACAGCGATAGTTGCAAGGTTTGCTTTTACGTTAGCATCAGCACCCCTACTTCGAGCTGTATTAAGTGAAGCTAGCACTACTGATGAAAGAATACCGATGATCGCGATCACCACAAGCAACTCAATCAGAGTGAAACCTCGTTGTTTTATGTCTATTGTCATATGTTTATTGTTCTTTAACCGATAATTCCCTGTATAAAATAAAGGGTCCGGACCTCCTTATTGTACGGGTAAATTTCAAAATGTACTTATTTTATGTGGATAAACCTATACTGCCCCTGCTGAAATGTTGTAAATAGGCACAAGTACAGCGCCCAAAAGGATACCTACACCGAGCGCAAGTGTCACAATCATTGCAGGCTCAATAAGGTCAACAAGAGTATCTACTGCGTTACTTACCTCTCTACGATAGAACTTTGAAAGGGTTGTGAGGATGTTTCCAAGCTCTCCTGTCTCTTCCCCTACTCGAATCATGGCAATCATGATTGCAGGAATCTGCGGATGTTTTCCAATTGAATCAGCAATAGAAAGTCCTCCTCGTATTTCTTCAGCAGACTCTATTAAAATCTTTTCATACACTTTATTGTCCACTACTGTCGCAGTAATCTCAACAGCTTCAACAACTGCAATACCTGAAAGGAGCATTGTTGAGAGATTGTCTGCGATTCTTGAAAGATATAGTTTTTTATACAAACTTCCAATATACGGTGTGCTTATTTTAATTTCATCCATTATGTATGAACCGTTATTTGTTTCTATATACCTATAGAAGAAGAATCCTCCAACAGCAAGTCCAATGAGTAAGAAGAATCCATAATTTATGAAAAAGTCCGAAAGTCCAATAACTAATTTTGTGTAAAGAGGTATTTCTTGACCTGATTCAATCAAGATTGCGCTAATNCGTGGAATCACCAGNGTAAGCATNAGNATCATCACCACAATAAATGTACTGATAACAAANGCAGGATAAATTAAGGCNTTTTGNGCNTTATTNTGAACNTCGTATGTTCTATCAAGATANTCNGCAAGNAANGTAAANGTNTCTGACAGTCTTCCTGATTCCTCCCCNGCCTTCACCATGTTNGNNTAAAACTTACTAAANACCNTTGGNTACTTNGACATTGCTTTTGAAATTGGNTTTCCTCCNTGTATNTCATCTGCAACAGCAGTAAGAATTTGTACAAGCTTTTTNTTTTCTACNACAGTAGCCANAAGACGAAANACTCGAAGTGCNGAAACTTGTGCCTCAAACANTGTTGAAATNTGTCGAGACATAATAACAATNTCTCTNTTTGAAACNCTGTTGAAAATATCAATNTCAAANGANAGNAGACCACCTTTATTTGTAGGCTGAATTGAAGAAACAATAAGATTCCTCCTCTGTAGTGCAGTAACTGCAACGTCCATTGAGAGAGCGTCTATTGTGCCNTCTCTNTCNTTNCCTTCTTGNTCTAATGCTTTGTATGTAAATAACATATTATAGGTATCGNTCNAATACTCGTGGNTCNAGNGNACGCTCNTATGCNTGCTCNACNGTAATCTCNCCNTTCTGAACAAGCTCTGCCAGAGANCTATCCATGTCGACCATTCCATCCTGTGATCCGGTTTGAATAATGGTNTTTATNTCNTGTGTACGCCCTTCTCGGATAAGGTTTGATACTGCNGCATTGTTAATNANNACTTCATATGCAGGAATACGTCCTCCNGAAATACGAGGTATCANTCGTTGNGAGAATATACCAGCCAATGATCCTGCAAGCTGAATACGAACTTGATCTTGNTGATTTGCAGGNAAAGAATCAATGATTCGATCAATAGTTTGTGCNGCATTGTTTGTATGAAGTGTTGAAAGCACGAGGTGTCCTGTCTCTGCAGCGGTTACCGCTGAAGAAATAGTTTCGTATGCACGCATCTCTCCAACCATAACCACATCGACATCCTGCCTAAATGCTGAACGAAGCGCATCATGGAAAGAGGGTGTATCTATACCAATTTCTCGCTGTTCAATAAGAGATTTCTTTGGTTGAAAAATATATTCAATAGGATCTTCAATGGTCACAATATGTTCTGCACGAGTAAGGTTTATCATCTCAATCATTGCCGCAAGCGTTGTTGACTTACCTTGACCCACAGGACCTACCACAAGAAAGAACCCCTGCTTCTTTTGTGCAAACGTTTCAAGAATAGGAGGTAATCCAAGACTTTGAATTGATTGGATTTGTTTTGGAATGAGACGTAATGCAATAGCAATGGTTCCGTGCTGGTAAAATCCATTTCCACGAAACCTTCCCGCAGTTCCAAAATTATATGAAAAATCAATAGCCTGGTCTTCTTCAAACTGGGGGTACCTTCCCGCATCTACAAGTTCTTTCAAAAAAAGCTCTGTATCCTCTTTTGCGAGTTTGTCTTTTTGGAAAAGAGGAATGAGTGAACCTGATACACGTATTGTTGGGTGATTTCCAACAGAAAGGTGAAGGTCTGAACCACCTTCATCAATAACTGTTTGTAGTAATTGTTGTAAATCTTGTACTGTTGCCATATTACTCAATTTCTCCTTTTAAAATTTTACTTGTTCGCTCAAGCACTTCTGATGGAATAGCGCTTGCTTTGATAATGTATCCCGCTGCTCCAAGCTTTTTTGCGCGCTCAATGTCACTGTCCTGACCTTGGTTAGAAAGAATTATCACCTTTGTTTTTGGCGCAAGATTCTCCCTGTTGATAGTTTCAAGCACTGCAAAACCATCAACCTCTGGCATTACAACATCCAAAAGAATAACATCTGGTGGATTCCCTTCTCGAAGCTTTTCTAACACAAAATTTCCTCCCTGACATGCGGTTACATCCATGCCAGCATTTTTAAACTTCATTGCATACATGTCGAGAAGAAATCGATCATCATCAACAAGGTAAATTTTATATTTTTCGTTAGTGTCTGCCATATTACGTTTCAACTAGGGAATCTCCACCAAGTGTATTTACTTCCTCAAACGGAACAACCCCCTTCAGTCCTTTAATAATAGCATCCTCTTTCATAGTGAGCATTCCTTTTGCACGTGCAGCTGCAAATATCTTTTCTTCTGTTGCATCATCGAGAATAATACGCTCAATATCTTCATCAATTTGAAGCATTTCAAATACACCGAGACGACCTCTTGTTCCATTTGGACAGCCAGGTGCAGGTGCAACTCCATACATAAATTTCTTTTCAGGAACGTACTTCTTCCGATATTCTTCTGGGAGATCTTCAAATTGTTTATCAAGCATTACTTTCAAACTTCCTTCTACGGGAATCTTTCTTCCGGCACCTGGGCACATCTTCCGAATAAGGCGCTGTCCAATAACAGCCACAAGTGTTGGGGCAATAAGGTACGGGTCTATTCCCATGTTTATAAGTCGAGGAATAGCACCTACTGCTGTATTTGTGTGAATAGTAGAGAATACCAAGTGACCAGTAAGGGCGGCTTGTATAGCCAATTGTGCTGTTTCTTTATCTCTGATCTCTCCCACCATAATGATGTCGGGGTCCTGCCTAAGAATAGAACGTAGTCCTGAGGCAAATGTGTACCCTATCTCTGGACGCATCTGAGACTGTGACACTCCAGTAATGTCATACTCGATAGGATCCTCAAGAGATACCACATTGTGTTTTTCTCGATCAATCTCTCGAAGCATTGAGTACAGTGTTGTAGATTTTCCGGAACCGGTAGGACCTGAAATGAGAATCATTCCGTATGGCTGCTGTGTAATTTTTCGCACGATATCAAGATTTCGTTTTTCAAAACCAAGATCCTCAAGGGTAAGCTGGCCCGATGAACGATCCAAAATACGCATTACTACCTTTTCTCCATAGAATGTTGGAAATGTAGAAACACGGAAATCAATATTGCGATCTTCTACCTTTGCAGAGAACCTTCCATCTTGAGGTTTTCGTTTCTCATCAAGTTTAATCGATGCGAGAATTTTAATACGAGCAACCACGGCACGGTGCACCTTTGTTGGAAGTTCGAGAGACGTATGAAGGTCTCCATCCATTCGAAACCTAATACGAACTTTTTCTCGTGTTGGCTCGATATGAATATCTGAAGCACCTCCCTCTACCGCATACCGAAGTATTGTTGCTACAATTTTTGTAACAGGAGCATCTTCTTTAATAATAGTCTGCACTTCTTCTTTGCTGCTCTGAGCCCCATTTTGGGGACCTGTGCGTTCTGTAACAAGCGCTGTCTCAAGCTCTGTAAGTGCTGCTCCAACTTCTCCGGTAAGACTTTGATACTGTTCTATTGTTTTATCAAAATCACTTTTCCCAATAAGAAAAAGCTTATATGGCATTTTTATTCTTGTAGAAATGAAGTTGAGAGCATCAAGTGCTTCAATATTATCGGGATCTACAATCCCAACCTCCAATACATCATCTGCAACAGCAATAGGTATAAGCTTGTAGTGCCTTGCACTTTCTTCTGGAATGTATGAGAGAACGCTGTTTTCAACAGTTGTACCTGAAAGATCTCGTGTGGGCATATTATAAAATGCTCCTTCTGCAGCAAGAATATCTTCTTTTGAAATACCTCTTCGTGCAAGAATAGAAGAAACAGACACGTTTTTTTCACGTGCTTCTTTTTGTACCTGAGAAACATCCTTCTCCTTAAGTACTCCTTTTTTTACAAGTAAATCAAGTAATTTCATGGGGGATTACTCTACTGAAGCGAATGGATTGTCGCGTCCCACAGACTCCACAGAGATTGGTCGGCTGAAGTCCACAAGACTGTTGTAATATGAGTCATCAAAAATACTTGTATCGAGATCTATACGACGAAGCTCACTAAATAGTGTGATAAATTCTTGATTTGCCGCAACAACTCGTGGATCACTTCGTGATGTACTGAGTGCTCCTTCCTGACCACCATTCTGAAAGAAAAATGTGTACACAAGAAATCCCGCAATGATAATTCCGATGGCAATAACTGTTGTTTTATTTTTTTGGAAAAAATTCATATTACTTTAACCAGTATACCCGAACGCGAACATCAAATTTGTACACTCCGGTCTCTGATTCTGAAAAACTAATCTCAACAACATCAAGCGTACGCAAACTCTGCTCGATATCTGTTAAGAAATTTTTAAACTGTGTGTATGTGGCAGTAGCAGTGAAGGAAAGCACCAATGACTCATATGCTGTTTCATCTTGTATAAGTACTCCTTGCCCTAATGCATTCCCTCCTGCATTTCCGCCACCCTTACTTTCTGCAATACCAATATCACTGATGCGGACACCATTTGTTGTAGCGATACCATCTACATCTAAGATAAGCTGCACATTATCTACGTTGTCTGGAAGAAGCTTCTTTACTCGATCAAGATCCCCTTGATCAATAAGCTCTCTCTCTTGTATAAGAAGTGTTTGTTCTTCTCTAAATTTTGTTGCTGTTGCAAGTGCAGAATCAAGATCGCTTATTTCTGATTGAACAACTTTAATAGGGCCGTTGTATGTTGGATTGATGTATCCGAAAAATACGCCAATGGCCCCTAGCACTAAGATAATTGATATAAGTCTGTTCATAGTATTTCTTGACTAACCTCTTCTTCTTCCTCTACTACAGGCTCATCTGCCACTGGTTCTTCTTCTACTTCTTCTTCTACTTCTTCTACNGGAAGCACNNCTTCNTCAAACAGTGNCTCTAGNTCATTTGAAAGTGTTTCAACNTGACCTCCTTGTGCTCGTACCAGAGTACTTGAGACAATACCTTCAAAAGAGAANCTTACTGTTTCTTTGTCTGTTACCGTAATATCTCCAAAAATCTGATTCCGCAAGAATGGGTTGTCTCGGAANACTACCGACTGATATGCAAGNGCATTAAATGTAGNAGCGGTTCCTTTCATCTTTATNTCAACATCTCCTGATGGTGCAGTNTTNAATTCAAAATCATCAAAGCTAACATTCNGCACNGTNTCTCTTTCAAACATTGTAAATATTGCTGACACAGCNACGTGACTGTTTAGCANGTCTCGTGANATAACNAGACGCTGAGAAAGTCTTGAAAGCTCTTCAACAACTTGTGGCTCAACTGAATCCTGAAANACTCTTAGGTCTTGTGTCTTTANCTCTCGACTNTGTTTGAGATANAGCTCATATCCAAATACAATTCCTGAGAGAACAATAGATGCACCGAGAATTACTATTGCAGCAACAGCAAAAACACTCAAAGAGCTTTTTGTCTGCGGCCTCCGTACGGTACGTACTGGCTGCTTAGGAACAAATGAAGTTGGAACCTTTTGAGGCATATATTATAAGTATAAACGATTACTTTTAAATCCGTATGTATAAGACGTGGATTACTAAATTTCTTCAAGCTTTCTAAGGGCAACTCCAACGGCAACAGCGAACTCTGGACCGATCTCCTGAAGCACCGGACGCATAAATGCTGGAGCGTCAGTTTTTTGAAATGGATCTGCGAGAGTCACATTTGTATCAAAGAAATTTCCTGCATATTCTTTCAGTTTCTTGGTTACCCCTCCCCCTCCCGTAAGGATGACTTGTGTTACCACTTTCTTTTCTTTTGTTTCAAATTCTCTTAGAACTCTGCGTGCTTCTGCAAAAATACTTGAGTACGTCAGTGTTACCGAGTCTTTATTGTATGGTTTTGGGGCAGTTTCTGATATTCCTTCATCACGCTTTAGCTGCTCTGCTTTTGCAAAGCCAAGAGAGCTCGCTTGTGTGAGCGCTTTTGTTACATTCTGTCCCCCTCTTGAAATACTGTGTGAACGAGCAACAAGACCACGCTGCACAATGTAGACTTTTGTTGTTGCTGCTCCAATATCAATTACCATTACAGGTTTTGTTGGTTCATCTACTACGGCCCGAATAGAAGAGAAGATTTCTATTTCATAAAAACTTACCGCCAGTGCTGCCCTATCAACAATACGTTCAAGATGTGTGAGTGCTTCATTGTGAACAGCAACGAGAAGCACTTTCATGTTTCTCTCCTTTTCTTTTCCTTCCTCATCAGGAATAACAAACCAATCAAGCTGTACTTCACTTACCGGCACAGGAATATATTTCCTCGCTTCAAGGTTAATCATGGTCTGAAGCTCCTTCCCCTCCTTCCGTGGAAGAGACACGGTGGTGAGGAGTGTTTTATTAAAAGAAATTGCTATTCCTGCAGAGTTTGTAGTTACATTTGCTTCCCGTATCAAATCTTTAAGGTTTTCTGCAATAGTTTCTGCTGGAAGATTCACTGCCTGCCCTACCTCCTTGTCTCCATACGGCCCCAAAGAGAGTTGCCCGTATGTTTCTAGTACCGCAATACCATTCTCCTTTTTTAATTGCACAATCTTAACGGAAGAACCGCCAATATCAATACCCAAAACACTCGGAGAGGGTTTTGATATAAATCTAGAGAAAATAGATGCCATTATGCGGACATAATACCATGTGTGTGTCACAATATAGATATGTGGAATACGATCCTAGATCTTATATTCCCTCCCCGGGATGAAGACGTTCTGGTTCGTTCATTAGCGCCAGAAGATATTCATCAACTACTCTCTCCAAGACTCGTGGAGAGTACTATTCCCTCTACAATCTCTCTCCTTCCATACAAAAGAAAGCGGGTGAAAGCACTCATACATGAGTGTAAGTTTTATAAAAACAAAAAAGCTACAAGGCTTTTGGCCCATGCGCTTAGTTCTTTTCTAACAGAGTATGTTCTTGACCGTGTTGAACTTGCAGGAAGAAATATCGTTATTGTTCCTACGCCATTATCTCTCAACAGATACAAGGAGCGTGGATACAATCAGGTTGCAAATGTAACAAACATAGCAAGCAAGACCTGCTCACTGCCACACAAACACATACTGGCAAAAATACGCCACACCAAGTCACAAGTTGCCTTAAATAGAAAAGACAGACTGAGGAATCAAAGAGGTGCTTTTATGGCAGAGAAGGTACAGAGAAACACCACCTACATAGTTGTAGATGATGTAACAACAACAGGGGCAACACTGTCTGCAACCATTGAGGCCCTACAGAAAGCAGGGGCGAGACATATTGTGCCTATAGCCCTTGCCCACTAAGAGAAGAGCATTAGGAATACTATTCCTGCGATGATCTGCAATGAGATGAGGTCGTGTACTGCATTGAGTCCAAATAGACCGCATGACTTCTTTTGGTATATCACTACACCAATACCGTCTGTTAGTGCAAATCCAATCCAAAATAGAAGTGCTGCCGCAGATGCTGCTCCCCACCACTCTACAGGAAGCATAATGATGAAGTGTCCGATGATGTAGGCTTTTACGATAAACGCTACCAATCCAACAATCATTACCGATGCCTTTGGTTTCATTCCCTCCTCTGACATTCCTGAGAGTCTGTTCCATTGTTTTGTAAANAATACTCCGTACCACAGCCATCCAAAGATGAATGCTGCGAATCCTGCTACGAGTGCAGGGATAATGGGATCTATCCAACTTGGGTCAAACATATATATTATTGTTATGTAATAAGCTCCTTATGGGTAAATTGTAGCATTTGGGCGGGTTTTGCGGGGTGTTTTGGGGTTATAAGGCAATAATTAAAAGAAGGGCGCTCGCTTATGCGAACGCCCTCCGTCGATTTTCAATATTCACAAACTTTTGATCGTATTGTGAAACTCATCCCAAGAGACCATACGCTTTGCAATGTTTCCATTAGCAACATGCATATTGTATCCCCATGAAAATAAGTAACGGTGTGGAACAATGCCAACAAGAGGTTTAAGTTTATCGAGGTCGTCATCGATATACACATCAAGACCTCTGCAAGCTTCTGCCTTACTAACTCCGTAACCAAGGCCAACAAAATCTATAGTTAGACCTTGTTCCGCAGACCACTCTTTGGCAATCTTGAGTGCCGCTTCCCCACGGGAAGTAACAACAAGAATTGTATGCCCTAAAGCAAGTAGTTTGGGAACACATTCAAGTACTCCAGCCACCGGCTCCATAAGAAAGCCATATTCTCTAGTCTCGTAGATAGTCATCTGCAGATTTAGATATTGTTCAGCAGTTAAATGACCTTCTCCGATTACAATCTCCCTTTTAAATTTGTGAGGAGGTATATCGAGATCAAAAAGCATCTTTGCAACATCTGACTTTAGTTTCCCGCAGTTAGCTATTACACCGTCAAAATCAAGTCCAATTTTCATGTTCTTTCCTTTATTTTGTGTTTCAAAAAATCTACGTTCATTAAAGCACAAAAGACTCCTGCTTAGCCAGTTTTATGTCACCTTCTAATTAACCAGAGTAGATTATGCTTTTTTAAGTGCGAACAGCACTTTTTCCATACTTCAACACACAAAGCCAGACAATCTCATCCCAAAACACATCATTTAAGATGCCTTATTGCAGTTGGAGCCTATGTCTTTTAATAGAAGTCGTCTATAATTATGGTACACAATTTGAAATTGGGATACACACCACACCTCTCTCTTAATTCATTAATAAAATAACATCATGGCAAATCAAAATCTTAAAAAAATACTAGTTGTTGAGGACGAGAAGCCACTAGCAAAAGCAATGAACCTTAAGCTAACCAAGGAAGGCTTTGAAGTCTTTGTCGCCCATAGTGCTGAAGATGGCCTTAAGATTATAGAGTCAGAAAAGATTGATTTGATACTACTAGATATATTATTGCCAAAAATGAATGGTATTGAATTTCTTAAGAAACTACGAGAAGACGATGCCCATAAAGATATTCTTATAATTATACTTTCAGCTTTTGGCGACATGGAAAAGGTAGCTGACGCAGTAGAAAGAGGTGTGTATATTTACTTGATAAAAGACCAGACAAAAATAGATGATTTAGTAAACACCGTTAAAGAAAAATTATCAGTGTAAAACCATCATGGATACTCAAGAAAAAATTAAGATAAGAAAAGCTAAAAGAATTCTTATAGCAGAAGACGAAAGGCCTTTAGCAAAGGTTCTCTTGCTTAAATTAACAAAAGCTGGTTTTGAAGTTGTGATTGTCTGCAACGGAGAAGAAGCCCTTGATAAAATCACCACAGAGAAATTTGATTTGATTCTTCTTGACTTAGTAATGCCAAATATTAGTGGTTTTGGAGTTCTTACAAAAATGAAAGAGTTGGGTAACAACACACCAGTTATTGTACTAAGTAACTTAAGCCAGGAAGGCGATGAAATAAAAGCTAAAAACTTGGGAGCTGAAGACTTTTTTGTAAAATCAAATACTCCAATCTCAGAAATTGTAAAACATGTTCAAAAAACCCTTGCTGTGGGTAAATAATTATTTATGAAAACTAACGACGAAGATATTAAAACAATTCTCCTGAAAGAAAACTATATTTCAGAAGAAGATATAAAAAAAGCGGAAGAATATTCCAAAACCCACAACGATTCATTCGTGGAGTTTCTTTTCAAAGAAAAAATAATAACTATGGACCTGTTGGGACAAGCATTCGCAGAGTCATTTGGTATTCCCTATTCTGACCTTAATTCAAACCAGCCAACTCGTGAACAAGTTTTGGAAATTCCTGAAGGACCTGCGCATACATTCAGGATAGTAATTTTTAATAAAGATGAAAAAAGAATAATTATCTCGACCGATGATCCTAAAAACAAAGAATTGCCTGGTGCATTAAAAAAGTTATTCCCATTGTTAAAGACAGTGATTACATACTCCCTTTCCGAAGACATAGATGCAAGCTTTACACATTATCAAAAATCTTTAAAAACACGTTTTTCTGAAATTATTAAGAAGGGTGAAAGGATTGTCCCTGAAATTCTTGAAGAAATTATAAACGACGCACTTACGCATCGTGCTTCAGATATTCATTTTGAACCACAAGAAAGTAGTGAAGCGATTGTACGATTTCGTATTGACGGTGTACTTCACAACGCTGGAAGAATTCCGCGAGAGTATTACGAGAATCTAATAAACAGAATTAAAGTTAAAAGCCACTTGCGTATTGATGAGCACTTCAAGGCACAAGATGGCTCAATGAGTCACACCTACAAGGGTAAAGTAATTGACCTACGCACATCAATTGCTCCTACAATAAACGGCGAAAAGATTGTGCTCCGTCTTCTTGCATCTTATGTTCGTGGACTTACACTCGAAAGCCTTGGCTTATCCAACGACAACCAAAGGATACTGGAAGCGTCATCAAAAAAACCATTTGGGATGATCCTGATTACAGGCCCAACAGGCTCTGGAAAAACAACCACTCTTTATGCCTTACTTAGAATTCTCAATCGCCCAGAGGTAAACATCACTACCATTGAAGATCCTGTAGAGTACAAGATTGCTGGAGTAAACCAAATTCAAGTCAATCCAGAAACAGATTTAACTTTCTCAAGAGGTCTTCGCAGTATTATACGGCAGGATCCAGATATTATTTTGGTTGGAGAAATACGAGATAATGAAACAGCAGAGATTGCTACTAATGCCGCCTTAACTGGACACCTTGTGCTTTCTACTTTTCATGCTAATGATGCAGCAACTTCAATACCGCGGCTTTTAGATATGGGAATTGAACCATTTTTACTTGCTTCAACTCTCGAGATAGTTATTGCACAGAGATTAATCCGACAAATCTGCCAGGAATGCCGGTATAGCGTTAAAGTTTCTAGTAGTGAACTAGCAAAGAGTTTCAAAGAAGTATCTGATTATTTCCCTGAAAAGGAAATAATCCTATACAAAGGTCGAGGATGTGAATCTTGCGGAGGCACAGCCTTTAAGGGTCGTACAGCAATTTTTGAATTTATACAGATTACTGAAGACATAAAAAATCTAATTTTAAAAAATCCGTCGACTAATCAAATTTGGGAAATTGCCAAAAAACAAAATTCTCGGCGTCTTTTTGAAGATGGTATTGATAAGGTTAAAAATGGTATTACCACCTTAGACGAGCTTCTTCGTGTAGCTTCTCCATCTCGCAATGTTTAAAAAAACAAGAAACAAATCCCAACCACCAGAGAAAAACCTGGTACGGGGCAAAAATCTTCCAAAAGAACTAACGCCCTTATTTAAAGGTTTTGGACTTAATAAAGAGAAGCAATACTTCGTTGAAAACCTATCAATGCTTACTTCCTCTGGAATGACTATTGTTTTAGCACTTGATTCTATACGGACGGGACTTCGGTCTAGAAGAATGAAAAAAACACTTGATGAGTTGAAGGACGATGTTCAGTCAGGTTTTCCGCTATGGCAAGCACTAGAGAAAACTAGAATTTTCCGTACTTACGTTATTTCCTTGATTCGTATTGGTGAAGAATCTGGAAGATTATCTGAAAACCTGAAAGTTATAAGTTTGCAAGAAGAAAGAGATAGAATGTTTCGTTCAAAACTAAACTCTGCAATGATATATCCTGTTTTTATACTTTCACTTACCCCCATTGTTGGAATAAGTATTGCTTGGTTTATTCTGCCAAAACTTACAATTGTTTTCTCTCAACTTAATGTTGAATTGCCAGTACTGACAAAACTACTCATCTCGTTTGGAGGTTTCTTAGGCGAGAAAGGAATAGTTGTTGTGCCAATTTTTGTTTTAATATTTGTAACTACTTTGTTTTTTGTTTTTTCTTTCAAAAAAACAAAGTTTGTCGGACAGCAAATACTTTTTCATATTCCAGGAATTAAAAACTTAATTTTGCAGGTTGAAATAGCTCGTTTTGGATATCTTCTTGGAACATTGCTTGATGCAGGCTTGCCAATTGTAAATGCGCTTGAATCACTACATCAAGCAACCACATTTTTAGGGTATAAAAAAATGTATATTTATCTGCGCGACAGTATTGAAAATGGAAATTCATTTCAAAAAAGTTTTGCTTCGTATGCTGAAATAGAAAAACTGATCCCGTACCCTATTCAACAAATGATTATAACGGGAGAACAATCGGGAAGCCTTTCAGAAACGCTTTTAAAAATTGGCAAGATATTTGAGACCAAAATAGAAACCACGACAAAAAACCTTTCCGTTATACTGGAGCCTGTGCTTCTGGTTATAGTTTGGTTTGGTGTTGTGGGTGTTGCTTTGGCAGTCATACTGCCAATTTATAACCTTATTGGAGGGTTTGGAGGGTAGCTTACTTACAAATGAATACACATATACTTCAGAAAAATAAAGGCTTTACATTTATTGAAATTATTTTAGTTATTGCTCTTATTGGCATTACTGCTGGTATTTCTGTTCCTGTGTACCAATCATTTCAGACAAGAAATGATCTTGAAGTATCTAGCACAACAATTGTGCAAACGCTCCGCAGGGCACAGCTTCTTTCGCAAGCCATGGACGGCGACACATCTTGGGGAGTAAATGTTGCAATTGGTAACATAACCTTATTTAAAGGAGAAAGTTTTTCTAGCAGAAATATAGAATTTGACGAAATATTTAGTATGCCAACTTCAATCTCTGTTTCTGGGCTGAGCGAGATTGTATTTGAAAAGTTTACCGGCGAGGCACAAAATATAGGAACCACAACATTAACGTCTATCAACAATGAAACAAGATCAATCAATATTACTTCAAAAGGAACGGTTAGTTACTAACCAGGGCTTTTTCTTGGTAGAAGCGCTTTTAGCCACTTCTCTTTTTGCTTTGATTATTACAGGATTTGTAGGCGCATTTTTGTACGGACAAGAATCAACAATGCTTTCTGGAAATAGAGCACAAGCAGTTTTCTTGGCAGAAGAAGGTCTTGAAGCAGTAAGAAATATACGAGATGATAATTTCTCAAACCTTACAGACGGTAACCACGGTATTACTATTTCTGGAAACGAATGGGTATTTGCTGGAACAACTGATGTACAAGATATTTTTACGCGCCAGATTGAAATTGGAACGATTGACACAGACAGAAAAATTGCGACCTCAACAGTGCTGTGGCAACAAAACCAGCAAAGACAAGGTTCTGTGTCTTTGGTTGCATATTTTAATAACTGGCAAGATACTACCTCTCAATCAACAGGATTCGTTGTTGCCACAACAAGTGCAGCAATAGGTGGTGGTGGAGATAAGGAATTACAGGGAATTACAGTGGAGAATACTGGAAGCACAGAAATAGTAATAGATACAATTACCGTTACGTGGGATAACAGTAAACTTATTGAAGAAATTAAGATTGATACTACAAGAGTGTGGAAACATGATAATGAAGGCACCCCTAATGGAAAACAGGTATCTGGAACAGAATTAGACATAGAAGACTTTACCCTTAGTGTTGGCTCAGGTGTCTTAGATATAGACAAATTTAAGTTTGATGGCGATATGGAAGACACCATATTTACCATTCTCTTTACATTTGGTGATGGATCTACCAAGGAAATAACTGTTGACCTCTCACCTGGTGCAGGGTGCGGGACACAAACTGACTACCTAATAATTGATACCTCTGGAGCCAGCATTAGTGGAGGCAACAGAGAAATTCAAGGAGTTAAAATAGAAAACTCAAGTGATGTATGCGACATAACCGTTGCCAAAATAACAACAACATGGACTAACGGAAAAGACATTGAAGCAATTAGGATTGAAGGAATTAGGATTTGGAAACATAATAATGAGGGTGATCCAAATGGCAAGCAGCCAACAGGAACAGAAATTGATGTTGTGGATTATATCCTTGAATCTGGCAATAATGATCAGTTCGATAAATTCAAATTTAATGGCAATATGAATGGTGACACCTTTACCATTACCTTTGAAATGAGTGATGGTTCTACTAAGTCGTCTGGTAATTTTTCACCATAAATTTAATTGTATGAAATTATTTATTACAAATGATAGACCTCAAACTAACAAAGGATTCTCCCTTTTAGAACTCCTGCTATATATCAGTATTTCGGCTTCATTACTCTTAGCGGTGTCTTCTTTTCTTGGAATACTCTTACAAGCACGCGTAAAAAACCAAACAATTGCTGAAGTGGACCAACAAGGAATACAGGTAGTCCAGTTGATCACACAATCTATACGTAATTCAAAAGGAGTTAATTCTCCAGCAACAAGCACAACAGCAACACTTCTTTCACTTAGCGCAACAAATAGTGTAAATGACCCAACTATTTTTGATGTGGCAAACTCTATCTTTCGCATAACAGAAGGTACAAGTACTCCAATGTTACTTACAAACTCAAGGGTCACTGTTTCATCCCTTGAATTTCATAATCTTTCTCGTACAGACACAGCTGGCATCATTCGTATAAAGTTTAATATTTCACACGTAAACCCAGAAGGAAGGAATGAATATAGTTACAGTAAAATGTTTTTTGCATCAGCAAGCTTGCGTGGCGGGAGCGAGGGCACCACAACTCCCCCAGGATCAGACCAGGCGGATGACCTATCA
The DNA here is from genome assembly GCA_002400985.2 of Candidatus Wolfebacteria bacterium. Classification (GTDB taxonomy): domain Bacteria; phylum Patescibacteriota; class Minisyncoccia; order Phycocordibacterales; family Phycocordibacteraceae; genus Minusculum. The sequence continues at coordinate 6,254 of NVRX02000006.1, read as the reverse complement.
GTAGACATATCTAGCGCAAATATTGGTGGTGGAGGAAATAAAGAACTTCAAGGAGTAACTGTTGAAAATACAGGTGCGAGCCCTATTACAATAGACACAATAGTATTGACATGGGCTAACGGTAAGCTTATTCAAGAAATTAAGATCGACAACACAAGGGTGTGGAAACACAACAATGAAGGTGATCCAAATGGCAAGCAGCCAACAGGAACAGAAATTGATGTTGTCGACCATGTTATTGCAAGCGGGGTTACCGATACTGTCGATAAATTTAAATTCAATGGCAACATGACCGGAGATACATTCACCATAACCTTCACTATGGGAGATGCTTCTACACTAGTAATCAGCAGCTTTAGTCCATAAAAACATGCGTACACCAAACAAACTACACAATGAACAAGGATATATCACACTAATGAGTGTTCTTGTTGTTGGTGCTATTGGAACTTCAATTGCAATATCACTGATTCTTTTAGGGCTCGGCATGTCACGAAATAGTTTGGCACTTGAACAGTCAAATCAGGCGAAAGTACTCGCGAATAGTTGCGTAGAAGAAGCACTTCAGCAAATACGTGACTCAACACCATTTACAGGGACAGGCAGCTTGTCATCATCACAGGGGGTGTGTGGGTACGAAGTTGTAAATGATGGAGGACAAGACAGGACAATAACTGCCTCAAGCACCGTTACAACCATTGTTAGAAAAGTAAAAGTAACTATTGATACGATAAATCCAGATATTAATATAACTTCATGGCAAGAAGTTGGAAGTTTTTAAATATTACAAAGGAAATAGATATGCAGGTAATCAACGTAAGAGGTGTATGAAAGATAGTGCTTCTGTTTTATAATAAAAAACAAGTTAATTATTAATTAAGTAATATTATTTTATACTATGTTTTTAACAAAAAAGTCAAAATTGAGTAAGCAGAAAGGTTTTACACTGCTTGAAATCCTCCTTGTGGTTGCTGCTATTGCAATATTGGCAGGAATTGTGATTGTTGCCCTTAATCCAGGGAAACAACTTGGCGACACTCGTAACTCGCAGAGAAGCTTGGATGTAAACACTATTATAAATGCTGTGTATCAGTATTCTATTGATAATAACGGTAATTTCCCAAGTGGAATTGACGGTGTTGTAGGATCAGCGCAAGTTTTAGGCACAGCGGGGAGTGGTCTTGATTCAACATGTACAGCAACAACAACACTGCCAGCTGGAATTGATATGTCTGCTGACCTAGTTCCAACATATATTGTCGGCATTGTAATAGACCCAGCTGCTGGTACTGATGCAAATACTGATTACTACATAAATAAATTAAGCAGTGGACGCATTACTGTTGGCGCATGTGACCCAGAACAAGGAGTAGTCATCGAAGTGACAAGGTAAGATTTTTCATATTTATGAAAAGTCTTACGCAATCGCAAAAAAACCAGACAAATAGACGAGCAGTCTTGTATATATTAGTTTTTGTCGGACTTATTCTGTTATATATAAGTTTGCGAGATTCTGCTTGGGCGGGAAGCACTCAACTTCATACGGTAATGGAAGTTCTTGCAACTGCTCTAGCAACATTTGTCGGAGTACTTGCGCTTATACGTTATTACACGAAGAAAACAAGTATTTTTCTCTTTATTGGGACAGGATTCATCGGAACAGCACTTCTTGATGGATATCATGCTGTAGTTACAAGTTCATTATTTAGTGACTTGTTTCCATCTGTGCCTGGTTCACTAATACCCTGGAGTTGGGTCGCATCAAGGTTTTTTCTTTCAGCTCTTTTGTTGTTAAGTTGGTATGCGTGGAGGCGAGAAAAAAAACACAGAAAGATCTTTAAAGAAAGAACTGTGTTTGGCGTGGTTGCAATTTTTACATTAGCAAGCTTTCTTTTCTTTGCGTTTTCTCCATTACCAAGAGCTTATTATCCTGAACTTTTCTTCGGCCGACCTGAGGAATTTATCCCGGCTTTATTTTTCTTACTTGCCTTAATCGGCTATCTTTTCAAAGGCGCTTGGAAGACTGATTATTTTGAGCACTGGCTTGTTCTTTCTCTTATTGTTGGCTTTGTAACACAGGCTGTCTTTATGTCATTTTCATTTAGTTTATTTGATTTTGAATTTGATGCCGCTCATTTACTAAAAAAAGTGAGTTATGTACTTACTTTAATAGGGTTACTAATCAGCATGTTTTATCTTTTTAGAAGTGAGGAAGAATTAAAAAAGAAAATTCTCAAACAAAACTCAAAATTAACAAGTTCTAAACAGGAGATGGAGAAGAAGAAAAATGAATTTGAACAATTGAACAAGATTATGATGGGGCGTGAATCTAGAATTGTGGAGCTAAAAGATGAGAATAAAAAGTTAAAAGAAAAACCAAGTACAAACAGCAAAGAGAGGGGCAGTGAATCAGATTTTTATGATTCAAATATTTAAATACACAAATATATGATAATAAAACCAAACGTACTAGAAATTTTAATTAAAGAAAGGAAAGAAATAGCTGCCGAAACGACCGAAGTTACCTTTGATATCAACAGTAATGATTTTACTTTCAATCCAGGCCAGTATATTCGTCTTACAATACCAACCTTAAAAGCGAGTGTTCTCAAAGGAAATACTAGAGATTTTACCNTCAGTTCTTCTCCGGACAAAAAAGGAATAATTCAGATAGCATTTAGAAATTCTGATAGTGAATTTAAGAAAAAAATCTTAAAAGCTTCTACTGGGACAAAAATACAAGCGCAAGGACCACTTGGGGTCTTTACTCTTCCAGAAGATTCCAATACCCCAATAGTTTTTGTAGCAGGAGGCATGGGAATCACACCAGCCTTGAGCATTATACGTTTTGTCTCTAGTAACAAAACAGGGCACAATATTCATATTGTATACGCAAACTCGAGTATGGAACGTGCAGCATATATTAAGGAAATACGATCCATTGCAAAAAATAACTCTAACATTCAACTTACGGAGAAAATAGGACGAATAGACGCAGAGTTTATTAAAAAAAGTGTGGAATACACTGACAAAACACTTTGGTATCTTTGCGGTTTGCCAGAAATGGTATTTGCACTATCAAAAAATATTCCTAGAGTTCTTGAAGTTACTGATCAAAATATACGTATAGAAGAGTATGTGGGTTACCAAAAGAATAAGACTAATTATAAAGTTTTTCCTTCTGTAAAAAGCGAAGATATAGAACTTACAGATGAAAATGTTATGTCCGATAAAAATCTTATAAGCTCGTTGCTTGATGCTATTGGGCAAGGAGCTCTAGTTGCAGTAACAGATACTCAAGGAACAATACAATATATAAATAAGAAGTTTATTGAAGTAGCAAAATATTCTAAAGAAGAGTTGGTAGGACAAAATCACCGCATATTAAAATCAGGGTTTCATTCCCCAGAATTTTATGAAGAACTATGGAAAAGTATATCTTCTGGAAAAAGATGGCAGGGTGAAATAAAAAATAGAGCTAAAGACGGTACATTTTACTGGGTTGATACTACTATTACTCCAATACTTGATGATCAAAAACGGATTAAGCAGTATATAGCTGTACGATTCTTAATATCAGACAAGAAAAATCTAGAGGAGAATGAGAAAATAAACAAAAGTATTCTAGAAGATATTGCTGCAGAAAAAGAAAAAATGAGTACTATTCTGGAAGGTATTGGAGATGGTGTATTTGTTGTTGATAATGATCTCAATATTATTGTTTATAATAATACCTCTGCTTTATTATCTGGCTTTACAGCGAAAGAAGCTATTGGAAAGCCGTATGGTGAGATACTACGTTTTGTATATGAAAAAGATGGAAAATTAAATGACAAATTTATTAAAGAAGCCTTTCGTACCGGAAAAATCCAAGAGATGGAAAATCATACAGAACTCATAAGAAAAAATGGAACCAAGGTTACTGTGGCAGACTCGGCTACACCGCTTAAAAACGAGATCGGAGAAGTAGTTGGTGTAGTGGTAGTGTTTCGTGATGTAAGTGAAGAGAGAGAAGTTGATAAAGCAAAAACGGAATTCGTATCTCTTGCATCCCACCAACTTAGAAATCCTCTTACTTCAATTAGTTGGTATGCTGAAATACTTCTCTCTGGTGATGCTGGCAAACTTAATAAGGAACAAGAAGATTTTATTAATGAAATATATAGAGGTAATCAAAGAATGATTAATTTGGTTAATGCACTCCTTAATGTATCAAGAATTGATTTGGGTACATTTGCTATAGATCCAAAGCCAACAAATCTCATAGAAATAGCAGAGAGTGTTGTACACGAACTTACTCCACAAATAAATAGAAAGAGCCTAAACCTAGAAAGCTCTTATGAAAAATTACCTCTAATTGATATAGACGTTAACCTTACACGCATCATTTTCCAGAATATTTTTTCAAATGCTGTTAAATATACACCGAGCAATGGAAATATTTCAATTACTATTAAAAAGCGAGATACGGATGTACTTATCAGTGTGTCTGATACTGGATATGGTATTCCAAAAGCACAACAATCAAGAGTATTTGAAAAACTTTTTAGGGCGGATAATATACAGGAGAAATACGTAGAAGGTACCGGACTAGGACTCTATCTGGTTAAATCAGTCGTAGAGATGGCAGGTGGAAAAGTTTGGTTTGAATCAGAAGAAAACAAAGGCTCAACATTTTATGTCACAATACCTCTCTCTGGTATGAAAAAGAAGAAAGGAGCAAAAGGCTTAAGTTAAGCTTTGATTTCAAAGTCATACTATACACACACTTACTTTGCGTGAAGTTTTAATTTGCGGAGAGTATGGGATTCGAACCCATGAAGGGGGTTAGCCCTTACTTCGTTAGCAGTGAAGCGCCTTCGACCACTCGGCCAACTCTCCAGTTACGACACAGTATCATTTCTATACTTCTTTCGCTACAGTTTTTGTCATACATATACAGCACTTTTTCTATACTATCTTTCAACAGGTATACTTACTCTAATGAAGCCAGATGATCTCATAACAAGCATTTCTCCCCGAATGACAGAAGTGAAGAAGAAAGCGCTCAAACGCCTTGGTCTTGAGACGTTGCAAGACCTTTTGTATTACTTCCCTGCGCGATACGAACACACAAGTGACATACGCCCTATTGGAGAGCTTGTACACGGAGAAACAGCCATGATATATGGACACATTAAAACCGCAAAGACAGGAAGGACATTTAAAACCCGAAGACCTATTGCAGAGGCTGTTATTGAAGATGATACAGGGACCATAAAGGCACGGTGGTTTAGCCAGCCGTACATAGCAAAGATGTTACACCCTGGCATGTCTGTAAAAGTAATTGGAAAAGTAACAGGAAGTGAAGGAAAGTATTATCTTGCCAATCCAAAAATAGAGCCTGCACATATAGAAAGCACTCTTTTTGAAGAAGGGTCAGAGGATACGCACTACCCTGTCTATCCTGAGACAAAAGGTGTTACGTCTCTCTGGATATTTCATAATGTTAAAAAGATAATTGCGGGAGGAGTATTAGAAAGCATGTCTGATCCAATACCTAAAGCACTTTTAAAGAAATACAATCTTCCAAAGCTTGAAACTGCTTTGATATGGATGCACATGCCACAAAAGCTGACGCAGTCTCAAGCCGCACGAAAGCGTCTTGCCTTTGAAGAGGTCTTCCTTATACAGACACTCATGCAAAAGAACAAAAGAGAAGCTGAGGAGAAAAAGGCTCTTCCGGTAACAATAGACAGGAAAGCATTGCAATCTTTTATTGATTCCTTCCCTTTTACCCCTACAGACTCACAAACAAATGCCATAAATGATATTGTTGATGATTTTTCAAAGAACCATCCCATGATGCGCCTTGTTGAAGGAGATGTAGGGTCTGGAAAAACAGCTGTTGCTGCCGCAACCACATACATGGTTGCTACATCACGCCCAAGCGGGCAAAACTTTGGAAACCTACAAGTTGCCTACATGGTTCCTACCGAAATACTTGCAAAGCAACACTTCAAAACATTCATTGAGTTTTTTAAAGATCATCCTATAAAGATTGGACTCATTACAGGAAAGGAGTGCTACAAATTCCCTTCTAAAATAAATGGTGAGATAGCAACACGTATTTCAAAGCCGCAGCTTACAAAGTGGATAGCAAATGGAGAAATACCTATTGTTATTGGTACACACGCCATTATTCAAAAGAAGGTGGAGTTCAAGAATCTTGCATATGCCATTATTGATGAACAGCATCGCTTTGGAAAAGTACA